>NZ_JBVHIP010000044.1:0-66476 GCF_055560495.1 Kitasatospora sp. NPDC023176
ATACCCTACCCACACACCACACCCCCCCCCAACACCCCACCCCGAATAACACCCCCCCCCCCCCCCCCCCCCCCCCCCCCCCCCCCCCCCCCGGCACCCACCCACCCTCCCGAGAGCCCACCCCCACAAACAGACCCCCGCGTCAGCGTCCCCCCACCCCGTAGGCTTCAGGAGTTGAAGGGGAAGCCCGGCGGAGGGTTCCCCACCCCTGGGAGGGTGGATCATGTCGACGGACACACCGGGCTCACAGTCGTCCCTGCACCGGGCGAACCTGGAACGGGTGCTCCGCGCGGTGCGGATGGCCGGCTCGCTCACCCAGGCCGAGATCGCCCGCGGCACCGGCCTCTCCGCGGCCACCGTCTCCAACATCGTGCGGGAACTGAAGGAGAGCGGCACCGTGGTGGTCGCCGACACCTCCTCCGGCGGCCGCCGCGCCCGCAGCGTCTCGCTGAGCGGTGACGCGGGCATCGTGGTGGGCATCGACTTCGGCCACACCCACCTCCGGGTGGCCGTCGGCAACCTCGCGCACCGGGTGCTGGCGGAGGAGAGCGCCCCGATCGACGTGGACGTCTCCGCCGCGCAGGGCTTCGACCGGGCGGAGGCGATGGTCGAGCGGCTGCTGGAGCAGGCCGGGTTCCGCCCGGAGAAGGTGATCGGGGTGGGCCTCGGGGTGCCCGGCCCGATCGACGTGGAGACCGGCGCGCTGGGTTCGACCGCGATCCTGCCCGGCTGGACGGGCATCGCCCCGGGCCGGGAGCTGGCGGAGCGGCTCGGCATGGCGGTGCACGTGGACAACGACGCCAACCTGGGCGCGCTGGGCGAGCTGGTCTGGGGCGCCGGCCGGGGCCTGAGTGACCTCGCGTACATCAAGGTCGCCAGCGGGGTGGGCGCGGGCCTGGTGGTGAACGGCCAGATCTACCGCGGCCCGGGCGGCACCGCGGGTGAGATCGGGCACATCACCCTGGACGAGGCCGGCCCGGTCTGCCGCTGCGGCAACCGCGGCTGCCTGGAGACCTTCGTCGGCTCCCGCTACCTGCTCTCGCTGCTCACCTCCACCCTGGGCGCGGACCTCACCCTGCCCCGGGTGGTGGAGCTGGCCCACCAGGGCGACCTGGGCTGTCGCCGGGTGATCGCCGACGCCGGCCGCCAGATCGGTACGGGCGTGGCGACCTTGTGCAACCTGCTCAATCCGCGCCGGGTGATCCTCGGCGGCGACCTCGCCGAGGCCGGTGAGCTGGTGCTGGCCCCGATCCGGGACTCGGTGGCCCGCTACGCCATCCCCAGCGCAGCCCGTCAGCTGTCGGTGGTCCCCGGCACCCTCGGCGGCCGGGCCGAGGTGCTCGGCGCGCTGGCCCTGGTGATGAGCGAGATGGGCGAGTCCGGCGCCCTCGGCCATCGCTGAGCCGCGCACCCCACGCGCTCACCCGGACAGCCGCAGCCACCGGCGAACACCTGTTCGTCAATACGAATTGACGCACACCCCCTGACCGACCTCCGGGAATGGCGGTAACCGGCCGGTGGCACCGGGCGTGCCGCTCGGCGTCCGCCAAGCGGACATTAGACTCGACCGGTCGGTACCGGCCGCGACCACCGGCCTGCCGCCGGACCGGGCAGCGACGCCCGTCGGACCGTCCGTGGTCCGCGAACACTGAACGAGGAGGAACGGGTGGCCCTGCTGACCCGCATTCGGGGACCGCGCGATCTCGACCGGCTCACGCCCGGACAGCTGGCCGCACTGGCCCAGGAGATCCGGACCTTCCTGGTGACCGAGGTCTCCAAGACGGGCGGCCACCTCGGGCCCAACCTCGGCGTGGTGGAGCTCACCATCGCGCTGCACCGCGTCTTCGACTCGCCGCGCGACCGCGTCCTCTTCGACACCGGCCACCAGAGCTACGTCCACAAGCTGCTCACCGGCCGCCAGGACTTCTCCCGGCTGAAGATGAGCGGCGGCCTGTCCGGCTACCCGTCCCGCGCCGAGTCCGAGCACGACGTGATCGAGAACTCGCACGCCTCCACGGTCCTCTCGTACGCCGACGGCCTGGCCAAGGCCAACAAGATCCAGGGCAAGGCCGACCCGGTCGTCGCCGTCATCGGTGACGGCGCGCTCACCGGCGGCATGGCCTGGGAGGCGCTCAACAACATCGCCGACGCCAAGGACCTGCCGGTCGTCATCGTCGTCAACGACAACGAGCGGTCCTACTCGCCGACCATCGGCGGTCTGGCCAACCACCTCGCCACGCTGCGCACCACCCAGGGCTACGAGCGCTTCCTCTCCTGGGGCAAGGACGCCCTCCAGCGCACCCCGGTGGTCGGCCAGCAGCTGTTCGAGACCCTGCACGGCGCCAAGAAGGGCCTCAAGGACTTCATCGCCCCGCAGGGCATGTTCGAGGACCTCGGCCTCAAGTACATCGGCCCGATCGACGGCCACGACCTGACGGCCCTGGAGTCCGCGCTGACCAAGGCGCGCGGCTTCGGCGGCCCGGTGATCGTGCACTGCCTGACCGAGAAGGGCCGCGGCTACCACGCCGCCGAGAACAACGACGAGGACCGCTTCCACGCCGTCGGCGTCATCCACCCGGACACCGGCCTGCCGGTCAAGAACTCGGGCAAGGACTGGACGTCCGTCTTCGGCGAGGAGATGGTCGCCCTCGGCCACGAGCGCGAGGACATCGTCGCGATCACCGCCGCGATGCTCCACCCGGTCGGCCTGGCCCCCTTCGCCAAGGCCTTCCCGGACCGCATCTTCGACGTCGGCATCGCCGAGCAGCACGCCGTCACCAGCGCCGCCGGCCTGGCCACCAACGGCCTGCACCCGGTGTTCGCGGTCTACGCGACGTTCCTGAACCGGGCCTTCGACCAGGTCCTGATGGACGTCGCCCTGCACAAGCTGGGCGTCACCTTCGTGCTCGACCGGGCCGGTGTCACCGGCACGGACGGCGCCTCGCACAACGGCATGTGGGACATGTCGATCCTCCAGGTCATCCCGAGCCTGCGGCTGGCCGCCCCGCGCGACGCGGACCAGGTCCGCGCCCAGCTGCGGGAGGCCGTCCAGGTCGAGGACGCCCCGACGGTGGTCCGCTACTCCAAGGGCACGGTCGGCCCGGCCGTCCCCGCGGTCGGCCGGGTCGGCGGCATGGACGTGCTGCGCGCCGCCGAGGAGTCCGCCGGCGCCCACCGCGCCGACGTGCTGATCGTCTCGGTCGGCGCGATGGCCCCGACCAGCCTGGAGGTCGCCGAGCTGCTGGCCGCCCGGGGCGTCACCGCCACCGTGGTGGACCCGCGCTGGGTCAAGCCGGTGGACGAGGCCCTGCCGGGTCTGGCCGCCGAGCACCGGGTGGTCGTCACGATCGAGGACAACGGCCGGGTGGGCGGCGTGGGCGCCGCCGTCGCCCAGGCGCTGCGGGACGCGGACGTGGACCTGCCGGTGCGCGACTTCGGCATCCCGCAGGAGTTCCTGGACCACGCCAGCCGGAACGAGATCCTGGCCGAGATCGGTCTGAACGCCCCCGACATCGCCGAGAAGGTGGCAGCCCTGGTCGCCAAGCTGGACGCGGCGCGGGTCGAGGCCTGAGGCGCGGTCGGCGGAACGGGTCGGCAGTCCGCTGCCGGGTGACCCGTTCCGCCGACAACCGATTGTCGTAACCCCGTAACAGTTCGTCACGGAGCAGGCTGACAATCGCACTGAATGGCGGGACCGGCGCCATCCATGCCGATCCCGCCCGGTAGGTTGTCAACCGTGCCCACCCCCACCCGCCTCCGCCTCGCCGGACTGGTCGACCGCCTGCCCGCGCGCGCGCGTACCCACATCCGCCAGGGGTACTGGACGAGGCTGGTGCCGCTGCTCACGCTGGTCGCGGTGGCCACCCACATCCCGTCCTTCGCCCGGCCGGTCTGGAGCCCCGACGAGGGCTTCCTGGCCACCCAGGCGCGGATGCTCGCCGACGGCGGAGTCCTCTACGACACCGTGGTGGACCGCAAGCCGCCGCTGCTCCCCTGGCTCTACCAGGCCTCCTTCGCCGTCTTCGGCTCCGCCTCGCTGTGGCCGCTGCGCACCCTGGCGGTGGCGGCCCACCTGGTCACCGCGATCCTGCTGGCCTCGATCGCCCGCGGCCGCTGGGGCAACCGGGCCGGGGCCGGCGCCGGACTGCTCTACCTGTTGGTCTCCATCGGGCTCTCCCCGGAGGACACCCAGGCGGCGACCTTCGAGGTCTTCATGCTGCCCGCGATGGTGGCCGCCTTCCGGTACGCCGAGCGGCGCCGCTGGCTGGCCGCGGGCATCGCGGTCGCGCTCTGCTCGCTGACCAAGCAGACCGGCGGGGCGGTGCTGCTGCCGGTGCTCTGGATGCTCCTGCAGGACGCCCGCCGACGAGGGGTGCGCTGGCCGCCCGCGCTGTTCAAGATCGGGTTCGGTTTCGCGGTGCCGATAGCCCTGGTGGCGGTCATCCTGACCAAGCCGAAGGGCTTCCTCTTCTGGGTGGTCACCGGCAGCGGAGACTACGCCTCCTTCGGCGGCGCCTGGCTGCAGATGCTCGGCCGGGCCTTCGGCAACCTGGGCATCCTGGTCGTGGCGGGCCTCGGCTTCCTGTTCCCGGTCGGCCGCCGGCTCTGGTTCAAGTACCGCCACCGGCCGCTGCCGGTGGCCGGCGAGGAGCACGGCTCGACCACCGACCTGTGGGTCTGGCTGCTCTCCTCGGCCGTCGCGGTCAGTGTGGGCTTCCACTTCTTCGGCCACTACTACCTGCAGCTGATCCCCCCGCTGGTGCTGCTGGGCACCGGCGCGGTCGCCACCTCGGCGATCCGCTGGAAGCCGGTCCTGGTGTACACCACGGTCGCCGCCACGGTGTTCTGGGGCCTGGCGCTGGCCTGGCCGGGGGAGCAGATGAGCCGCAACACCGAGGTCGCCACCGCGGTCGCCGCCCAGACCACCCCCAAGGACACGATGCTGGTCTGGGGCATGCACCCCGAGCTGTACTGGCTGGCCGACCGCAAGCCCGCGAGCCGCTACCTGACTGCCGGCTTCCTCACCAACTACAGCGGCGGCAAGGACGGCAGCGGCAACGTGGGCGAGCAGTTCAGCGTCAACAACGCCTGGCAGACCTTCGACAAGGAGCTCGCCAACGGCCTGCCGGAGATCTTCGTGGACGACTCCGGCGTCGCCCCGTACCAGCCCGTGCTGGTCCCGCGGATCGAGAACCTGCTGGACACCCACTACGAGATGATCGGCGTCATCGGCGACACCGTCGTCTACCGCCTCAAGCACTGAGGCCCGAGCGGCGCCGAAGAACACGGAGGAGCCCCCGGCGACCGAGGTCGCCGGGGGCTCCGCTCGTAGCGCTACGCCTTACGCGGGCACCGAGGCCACGCCGGGGGCGAGGAACTTCTTGCCGTTCACCCGCTCCGAGACGCCCTCACGGTCCAGGTACGGGGTGATCCCGCCCAGGTGGAAGGGCCAGCCGGCGCCGGTGATCATGCAGAGGTCGATGTCCTGGGCCTCGCCGACGACACCCTCCTCCAGCATCAGGCCGATCTCCTGGGCCACGGCCTCCAGGGAGCGGTTCAGGACCTGCTCCTCGGTGAGCACCGAGTCGCCGAAGGTCAGCAGCTCCAGCACCTCGGGGTCGAGGAACTGCTTGCCGTCCACCCAGGTGTAGAAGCCGCGCTTGCCGGCCTTGACCACCTTGCCGAGGTTCTCGGAGACGGTGAACCGCTCCGGGAAGGCGCCGGCCAGGGTCTCCGAGACGTGCAGGGCGATGGCCGGGCCGACCAGCTCCAGCAGCACGATCGGGGACATCGGCAGGCCGAGCGGCTCGACGGCCTTCTCGACGCTGGCGATCGGGGTGCCCTCGTCGATGATGTTCTGGATCTCGCCCATGAAGCGGGTCAGGATCCGGTTCACCACGAACGCCGGGGCGTCCTTGCAGAGCACCGAGGTCTTCTTCAGCTTCTTCGACACGGCGAAGGCGGTGGCCAGCGACGCGTCGTCGGTCTGCTCGCCGCGGACGATCTCCAGCAGCGGCAGGATCGCGACCGGGTTGAAGAAGTGGAAGCCGACGACCCGCTCGGGGTGCTTCAGCTTCGAGGCCATCTCGGAGACCGACAGCGAGGAGGTGTTGGTCGCCAGCACACAGGTCGGCGAGACCACGTTCTCCAGGTCCGCGAAGACGGTCTGCTTGACGCCCATCTCCTCGAACACGGCCTCGATGACGAAGTCCGCGTCGCCGAAGGCGGCGGCCTTGTCCAGCGAGCCGGTGACCAGGCCCTTGAGGCGGTTGGCCTTGTCCTGGCCGATCCGGCCCTTGCCGAGCAGCTTGTCGATCTCGGCGTGGACGTAGCCGACGCCCTTGTCGACGCGCTCCTGGTCGATGTCGGTGAGGACCACCGGCACCTCCAGACGGCGGGCGAACAGCAGCGCCAGCTGCGAGGCCATCAGGCCGGCACCGACGACGCCGACCTTGGAGACCGGGCGGGCCAGCGACTTGTCCGGCGCACCGAACGGGCGCTTGGCCCGGCGCTGCACCAGGTTGAAGGCGTAGATGCCGCTGCGCAGCTCGCCGCTCATGATGAGGTCGGCCAGGGCCGCGTCCTCGGCGTCGAAGCCGGCCTGCAGGCTGGCCTTGTCGGCGAAGTCGGCGTCCTTGACGGCGGCGATGATGTCCAGCGCCTTGTAGGCGGCCGGGGCGGCGCCGTGCACCTTGGCGTCGGCGACCATGCGGCCCCAGAGGACGGCGTCGTCCCAGGCCTTGCCGCGGTCGATCGCCTCGCGCTCGACGACGACGTCGCCCTTGAGGACCTTGGCGGCCCACAGCAGCGACTGCTCCAGGAAGTCGGCCGGCTCGAAGATCGCGTCGGCGATCCCCAGCTCGAACACGTCCTTGCCCTTGAGCTGCTTGTTCTGGTTCATCGAGTTCTCGATGATGACCTTGACGGCCTTACCGGCACCGATCAGGTTCGGCAGGATGGTGCAGCCGCCCCAGCCGGGGACGAGGCCGAGGAAGACCTCGGGCAGCGAGAACGCCGGGACGCCCGCGGACACCGTGCGGTAGTCGCAGTGCAGGCCGACCTCGACGCCGCCGCCCATGGCCGCGCCGTTGTAGAAGGCGAAGGTCGGGACGGGCAGCGCGGCGATCCGCTTGAAGACCTCGTGGCCGCCCTTGCCGATGGCCAGCGCGTCGGCGTGCTGCTTGAGCAGCTCGACGCCCTTGAGGTCGGCGCCGACGGCGAAGATGAACGGCTTGCCGGTGATCGCGGCGCCGACGATCTTGCCCTCGGCGGCCTCGGCCTCGACCTGGTCCAGCGCCTCGGACAGCTTGAGCAGCGAGCCCGGGCCGAAGGTGGTCGGCTTGGTGTGGTCGAAGCCGTTGTCCAGGGTGATCAGGGCCAGCTTGCCGGCCTGCAGCGGCAGGTCCAGGTGGCGCACGTGCGCGGTCGTGACGACCTCGCCCGGGAACAGCTCGGCGCCGTGCTGGAGCAGCTCAGTGGTGTTGCTCATGCTCACTTACCACCCTCGAACTCGGCCGACTTTTCCGCGCCGCTCCAATGCGGGTTCTCCCAGATGATGGTGCCGCCCATGCCGAAGCCGATGCACATCGTGGTGAGGCCGTAGCGGACGTCCGGGCGCTGCTCGAAGCGGCGGGCCAGCTGGTTCATCAGGCGCACGCCCGAGGAGGCCAGCGGGTGGCCGAAGGCGATCGCGCCGCCGAACGGGTTGACCCGCTCGTCGTCGTCCGCGATGCCGTAGTGGTCCAGGAAGGACAGCACCTGGACGGCGAAGGCCTCGTTGACCTCGAAGGCCTGGATGTCGTCGATGGTCAGACCGGCCTTGGCCAGCGCCTTCTCGGTGGCCGGCACCGGGCCGATGCCCATGACCTCGGGCTCGACGCCCGCGAAGGCGTAGGAGACCAGGCGCATCTTGACCGGGAGGCCGAGCTCCTCGGCGACGTCCTCGGCGGCCAGCAGCGAGGCGGTGGCACCGTCGTTCAGACCGGCCGAGTTGCCCGCGGTGATGTTGCCGTGCGGGCGGAACGGGGTCTTCAGGCCGGCCAGCGACTCCATCGTGGTGCCCGGGCGCATCGGCTCGTCCACGGTGGCCAGGCCCCAGCCGGTCTCGCCGACCTCGGGGTTGGTGTTGCGGATCGAGATCGGCACCAGGTCGGGCTGGATGTCGCCGTTGGCGTACGCCTTGGCGGCCTTCTCCTGGGAGCGCACGGCGTAGGCGTCGCAGCGCTCCTTGGTGATGTGCGGGAAGCGGTCGTGCAGGTTCTCCGCGGTCATGCCCATGAACAGGGCGGACTCGTCGACCAGCTTCTCGGAGACGAAGCGCGGGTTCGGGTCCACGCCCTCGCCCATCGGGTGGCGGCCCATGTGCTCGACACCGCCGGCCACGACCACGTCGTACGCGCCGAAGGCGATGCCGCCGGCGGTGGCGGTCACGGCGGTCAGGGCGCCGGCGCACATGCGGTCGATCGAGTAACCGGGGACGGACTTCGGCAGGCCGGACAGCAGGGCGGCGGTGCGCCCGATGGTCAGACCCTGGTCGCCGATCTGCGTGGTGGCCGCGATGGCGACCTCGTCGATGCGCTCGACGGGCAGGTTCGGGTTACGGCGCACGAGCTCCCGGATGCACTTGACGACGAGGTCGTCGGCGCGCGTCTCGTGGTAGATGCCCTTCGGGCCGGCCTTGCCGAACGGGGTGCGGACGCCATCGACGAAGACGACGTCCCTCGCGGTACGAGGCACGGGGGCTCTCCTCCCAGGGACCAACATTTGAGGTGGGCAGGCTGCCGCCGGAAGAACCCGAGCGGCGCCGCATCACGGCCATGCTACCCGCCGGTAACCAACCTGCCCAGGCCTCTCGGAGGGTTCTGACCATGTGTCCCGCGACACGTCCGTCGGCACGTCCGACCAGGAAGGCTTCCCGCAGACGTCGAAGGGGATGCCGTCCGTGCGGACGACATCCCCTTTTCGGAGCCCTGCCGGCGGTGCTCCACCGGCGTTCCGGCGGCGGCCCGTCGGTGGATCAGCCCTCGGCGGTGGCGGTGGCGGCGGTGACGAAGGCGGTGGCCAGCACCGGCGCCACCAGGTCGACCTGCCACTGCCGGGCACCGAGCCGGCGCAGTGCGGCGGCCACGCCGTCGGCACTCGGATCGGCCGGCGGCTCCCAGGAGACCCGGCGCACCAGGTCCGGGGTGATCAGGTTCTCGGCCGGCAGGTGGTGGCGCTCGGCCAGCTCGCTGACCGCGGCGCGGGCGCCGGACAGCCGGGCGGCCGCGACCGGGTCCTTCTCCGCCCAGGCGCGCGGCGGCGGCGGTCCGTCGTGCGGTGCGGCGGCCGGCGGCAGCTGGTTCTCCGGGACCTCCCGGCCGCGCTGTACGGCCGCCAGCCACTGGTCCAGCTGGCGCCGGTGCAGCCGCGGACCGAAGCCCTGCACGGCCTGCAGCGCGGCGATGTTCAGCGGCATGGCCAGCGCGGCGTTGACGATCGCGGCGTCGGAGAGCACCCGGCCGGGGGAGACGTCGCGCTCCTGGGCCGTCCGGTCGCGGGCCAGCCACAGCTCGCGCACCACGGCCAGCTGGCGGCGTCGGCGGACCTTGTGCAGCTGCGAGGTGCGCCGCCACGGGTCGGTGCGCGGGGCCGGGCGGGGCGCGGCGGCGATCGCGGCGAACTCCTCCAGGGCCCAGCCGAGCTTGCCCTGGGCGTCCAGCTCCCGTTCGAGTGCGTCACGCAGCTCGACCAGCACCTCGACGTCCAGGGCGGCGTAGCGGAGCCAGGGCTCGGGCAGCGGGCGGGTGGACCAGTCGACCGCCGAGTGCTCCTTGGCCAGACTCAGCCCGAGCACGTTCTCGGTCATCGGCCCGAGGCCGACCCGGGCGAAGCCGGCGATCCGCCCGGCCAGCTCGGTGTCGAACAGCCGGGTCGGTCTCATGCCCACCTCGGCCAGGCACGGCAGATCCTGGGTGGCGGCGTGCACCACCCATTCGGCGTCCGCGATGGCGGCGCCCAGCCCGCTGAGGTCCGGGCAGGCGATCGGGTCGATCAGGGCGGAGCCGGCGCCGGCTCGGCGCAGCTGGATGAGGTACGCACGCTGGCCGTAGCGGTAGCCGGAGGCCCGCTCGGCGTCAACGGCGACCGGTCCGGTGCCCGCGGCGAAGGCGGCGATCGTGGCGGCCAGCGCCTGCTCGTCCGCCACGACGGGCGGGATCCCCTCCTTCGGTTCGAGGAGCGGGACCGGGGCTGCTTCTTCTGGGATGGCTGCTACGGCGTCGGTCACCCACCAAGGGTACGACGGTCCCTGGAACTGGGAGTGTTGTCGGACTGGTCAGACTGTTGATCGCCCGCTCTGCTACGCGTCCACCCGCGTCCGGGCCGTCGCTCGCGTGACCGTCCGCCCGAGTCCCCGGGCGCCAGCGGGCGAGCGTGCGGCGGCCCAGGAGGAACGTTCCTCCTGGGCCGCCGCAGCGGTTCGGCTCGGTCGACTCAGTGGATGATGCCGGTGCGCAGCGCGACCGCCACCATCCCGGCGCGGTCGCCGGTGCCGAGCTTGCGGGCGATCCGGGCGAGGTGGCTCTTCACGGTGAGCGCCGACAGGCCCATCGCCACGCCGATCGCCTTGTTCGACTGGCCCTCGGCGACCAGCCGCAGCACCTCGACCTCGCGGCCTGACAGCTCGCGGTAGGCGGCCTGCTGCGGGCCCGGTGCCCCGGGGGCTCCGGGCGCACCCGGGGCGCCGGTGGCACCCGGCATGCCCGGCATCCCGGGGCGGCGCATCCGGCCGGCCAGCCCGGCGGCACCGAGCGGCAGGCCCGGGCGGCCGGGCATCGCGACATTGGTGCGGGTGCCGGTGACCACGTATCCCTTGACACCGCCGGCCAGCGCGCTGCGGACGGCGCCGATGTCGTCGGCGGCGGAGAGGGCCAGGCCGTTGGGCCAGCCCGCGGCGCGGGTCTCGGCGAGGATGGTCAGCCCGGAGCCGTCCGGCAGATGGACGTCGGCGACGCAGATGTCACGTGGGGTGGAGACCCGGGGGCGGGCCTCGGCGATCGAGGACACCTCGATCACGTCGCGGACGCCGAGCGCCCAGAGGTGGCGGGTGACAGTGTTTCGGACGCGGGGATCAGCGATGACCACCATGGCGGTGGGCTTGGTCGGGCGGTAGGCGACCACGTTTGCGGGGTGCTCAAGAAGGACCGACACCAGGCCTCCTGCGGGGAGTGGCGGACGGAACCCCGAGGGGGCGGTCGGAGTGTTCCGCGTTCGGAAAGGGTCACAGTCTGCTTCGGCAGCTACCGTGCCCGGCTTTAGCGAAAGATCACGATCTAGTGAGTAACAATACGGACAAATCGCGCATATGACTGATGCGACATGCCTGGAATTCGTACAAAATCGATCAGATTCGTCACGGATCGGTCGACTTTGACCGGTTAATTGACGCAGAGCAGGACGGAAGTCACACTCCGTCAGTCCTGGGGGTGGCTGTCGGGGCCGAAGGTGCCGTCGGGGCCGGACGCCACCCGTCAGTGCGACCGCGGGCGTCGCCGGGCGGGCATCGGGACCACTCCACCGAGTGACGTGACCTCGGTCGGGGTCTGCGGGGCCGGGGAGACCGGCGGCAGGCCGGCGCTGATGCAGAGCAGGTCGCCCCAGGCCGCCAGGTGCCGTTCGAAGCGGCCGTCGGCCGGGGTCCAGGAGGCCCGGATCTCGATCTCGGTCGAGGACGGGCGGTCCGCCAGGCCGCCGAAGTACTGCGAGGCACAGCGGGTCACCGTGCCGGACGGCTCCGCGTACCCGGCGCCGTGCGCCTGCAGGGCGTCCAGCAGCCAGGCCCAGCCGACCTCGGAGAGCATCGGGTCGCCGGCCATCTCCGGCTCCAGCTCGGCCCGGGTCATGGTGACCACCCGGAACTCCCCGTTCCAGGCCTCCTGCCCGGCCGGGTCGTACAGCAGCACCAGCCGGCCGTCGGCCAGCTCCTCGCCGTCCACCTCCACGGTGGCGGTCAGCGCGAACGCGTGCGGGGCCAGCCGGCGCGGGGCCGGCGCGGGGGAGAGCTGGACCTCGGGCCGCAGCCGCGCCCCGTCGAGGGCCTCCACGGCGGCCCGGAACTCGCTCGGCGCCCCCTCCCGACCTGTTCCGCCACCTGTTCCGCCACCCTGTGCGGGGTGCCCGCCGACCGCTGCCATGACCCGAAGACTAGGTCGAAAACCCGGGTTATCGCCGCAACTTCCGTCCGAGCGGCGTGCCGGAACGGCAAACCCGGCCAGATCTTGGAGGAACCGACGAGACCGCCCGAGAAGGGCGGCCCCAGGCGCATGCGAAGATTTGACCCGTGAGCGAGACTACGGCAGACCCGACGGCGGCCACCCTCGACGGCCGAACCACCCCCGCGCGCCGCGGCGCCGCGTACGACTCCGCGTTCCTGCGCGCCTGCAGGCACGAGCCGGTGCCGCACACCCCGGTGTGGTTCATGCGCCAGGCCGGCCGCTCGCTGCCCGAGTACCTGAAGGTCCGCGAGGGCATCCCGATGCTGGACTCCTGCATGCGGCCCGAGCTGGTCAAGGAGATCACCCTCCAGCCGGTGCGCCGGCACAAGGTGGACGCGGCGATCTTCTACAGCGACATCGTGGTGCCGCTCAAGGCCGTCGGCATCGACGTCGACATCAAGCCCGGCATCGGCCCGGTCATCGCCGACCCGATCCGCACCTTCGAGGACCTCAAGCGGCTGCGCCCGCTGGAGCCCGACGACGTCCCCTATGTCACCGAGGCCGTCGGCCTGCTGGTGGACGAGCTCGGCGAGACCCCGCTGATCGGCTTCGCGGGCGCGCCGTACACGCTCGCCAGCTACCTGGTCGAGGGCGGGCCGTCCAAGAACCACGAGAACACCAAGGCCATGATGTACGGGCAGCCCGAGCTGTGGGCCGCCCTGGTGGACCGGCTCGCGGACATCACCTCCGCGTTCCTGAAGGTGCAGATCGAGGCCGGCGCCTCCGCGATCCAGCTGTTCGACTCCTGGGCCGGCGCGCTCGCGCCGGAGGACTACCGCCGCTCGGTCATGCCGGCCAGCGCCAAGGTCTTCGACGCCGTCGCCTCCTACGGGGTGCCGCGGATCCACTTCGGCGTCGGCACCGGCGAACTGCTCGGGCTGATGGGCCAGGCCGGCGCGGACATCGTCGGCGTCGACTGGCGGGTGCCGCTGGACGTCGCCGCCGAGCGGGTCGGCCCCGGCAAGGGCCTCCAGGGCAACCTCGACCCGGCGGTGCTGTTCGCGCCGACCGAGGTCGTCGAGACCAAGGCCCGCGAGGTGCTGCAGGCCGCCGAGGCGCTCGGCACCAGCGGCCACATCTTCAACCTCGGCCACGGTGTGATGCCGTCCATGGACCCGGACGCGCTCAGCCGGCTGGTCGCCTTCGTGCACGAGGCCAGCGCGCGCTGACGCCCCGCGGTGGCGGGCCCCCGGGGAGCCGGGGGCCCGCCATCGTCGCGTACCGGTCCGCTCAGTCCTCGGGCCCGGCGGGCTCGGCCTCCTCGTCCGGGGCGAGGGGTCGCGGCCTGGTCCGGCGCCAGTACCGGTAGACCAGCGCCGCCGGGATTCCGAGCACCAGCAGGAACGGCGCCACCGCGGCCAGCGCCACCACCAGTGCGGAGGCGATCGTCACCAGCACGTGCCAGCCGCCGCCGAGCGCGGAACCCACCGAGTCGCCGAAGCCCTCCTTCTCGGCCCTCGGTGCCGGGGTCGGCGTCGGCACCGCGACCTCGCGGCGGACCTCCAGCGTGACGGTCGAGTACGACGTCCGGGCGGACAGCTCCTTCTGCTGCTTCTGCAGCGACTCCAGGTCCGCCTCCCGGCGGCTCAACTCGCCCTCCAGCGAGGTGATATCGCTCAGCGACTTGGCCTGCGCCATCAGCGCCCGCACCCGGTCCACGCTCGCCTGCTGGGACTGCACCCGACTCGCCACGTCCGCGACCTGCTGGGTCAGGTCGTCCGCCTGGCTCTTGCGGGACACCACCTCGCCCAGGGCCGCCAGCTGGTCGACGGTCTGCTGGTAGGCCGCGGACGGGATCTTGAGCGTCAGCTGGCCGGACTCGTCCGCGCCGCCGCCGCTGACCGACTCGCCGCCCACGTAGCCGCCCGCTGCGGTAGTCAACTCCCTTGCCTTGCCCAGTACTTGGCTGACGTCCTTGGTGCGCAGGTCCAGCTGCGCGGTGTACGAGATCAGCCGGTTGTCGGCCACCGGGGTGACCCCGGCCGCCGTCGCGGCGCCGGACGGCTGCGCACCCGCCGGAGCTGCCGCCGCGCCGGGCGGATTCGCCGCCTTGGCCGGCCCCGCGGCCGAATCGTTCCCCGCCGGGCCCCCGCCGCCCGCGCTGCAGCCCCCCACCAGCAGCACCGCCGCGGCCACCGCCGCCCCCAGCGCCCCGGCTCTCGCCTGTCCACCCATTCCCGGCCCCTCCCCAAGTCCGTTGGCAGTTCCTGCCATTGGACGCAAGAGCCTGCCGGACGGACCCACCCGGGAGATCGCGAGTCCATCACGGCTCGGCGCCGGGTCGGACACGACCTACCCGACGCCGCCCGCGCCCCGGCCCCGATCTCCTCGGCGCGGTCCGCCCCGGTCGCGTCCACCACCCGCGCCCGCCTCGTCCCCGCCCCCCACCCGCGCCCGCGGCGTCGGCAACCCGCCCGCCCCCTCCGGACATGCCACCACCGCCCGCCGCTGCGCGACCGGCCGCACGGCATCGGCGGACGTCTTGGCCAGCCCGTCGTAGCGACAAGGTCAGCAAGTATGCCAAGGCCGGCATCCCGCACTACTGGATCGTGGAGGAGGAGGACGATCTGCCAGTCGTGCACGTCTTTGAGCTGGAGCCGGTGACCTCCTCTTACGTCTCGGCCGGGATCTTCCGGGGCAAGCTCGAACGCCGGGTGCCCTTTCCGATCGTGCTCGACCTGGACGCGTTGTCGAAGGGGCCGAGGCGTGCAGCGGATTGAGGGATCGGTGTAAAGACCTGCGAGACTGCGAGGCATGTCGGATGCACAGGTCGTCGTCGTCGGTGGTGGGATCGCGGGGCTGGCTGCGGCCGCCTTCCTGAGCGGGGCGGCCGGGGGGCCGGCGCGGGCGCGGGTGACGGTGCTGGAGGCGTCGGGGCGGGTCGGCGGGAAGCTGTGGGGCGGCGAGGTCGGCGGGGTCCGGGTGGACCTCGGGGCCGAGTCGGTGCTGGCGCGGCGGCCGGAGGCGGTGGAGCTGGCGCGGGCCGTCGGGCTGGGGGTGGAGCTGGAGCCGCCGACCACCGCGAAGGCGGCGATCTGGACCAGGGGCGCGCTGCGGCCGCTGCCCGGCGGGCAGGTGATGGGCGTCCCGGGTGACCTGGAGGCGCTGGCCGCCTCCGGGGTGCTCACCCCCGAGGGGCTGGAGCGGGCCCGGCACGAACGGGCCACCGAGGTCGGGGCGGACGTCGCGATCGGCCGCTACGTCGCCGACCGGCTCGGCCAGGAAGTGGTGGACCGGCTGGTCGAACCGCTGCTGGGCGGCGTCTACGCCGGTCGCGCCGAGGAGATCTCGCTGCGCGCCGCGGTGCCGCAGCTGCTGCCGATCGCCCAGGGCGGCGGCTCACTGGTCGCGGGGGTGCACGAGCTGGCGTCCCGGCCGCAGGTGGTCGGCACCCCGGTGTTCCAGGGCCTGCGCGGGGGCCTCGGCACCCTGCCCGAGGCGGTGGCCGCGGCCTGCGTCAAGGCGGGCGTGGACCTGCGCACCGACACCCCGGTGGAGGAACTGCGCCGCACCCCCGAGGGCTGGCGGGTGGTGGCCGGCGGTGAGGTGCTGACCGCGGACGCCGTGGTGCTGGCCGTGCCGGCGCCCGCCGCGGCCCGGCTGCTGCGCGCGGACGCCCCGGCGGCGGCCGCCGAGCTGGACGCCGTCGAGTACGCGGGCATGGCGCTGGTGACCCTGGCGTTCCGCCGCGCCGACCTGACCGAGCCGCCCAGCGGCAGCGGCTTCCTGGTGCCCCCGGTGGACGGCCGCCGGATCAAGGCCTCGACCTTCTCCTCCAACAAGTGGGGCTGGCTGGAGCGTTCCGCCCCGGACGCCTTCCTGCTGCGCACCTCGCTCGGCCGCCACCGCGAGGACGCGGTGCTGGAGCTGCCGGACGAGGAGCTGGTGGCCCGCTCGCTGGCGGACCTGGAGGAGGCGATCGGCCTGACCGCCCGGCCGTACGACACCTTCGTCTCCCGCTTCACGGCCGGCCTGCCGCAGTACCCGGTGGGCCACCCGGACCGGGTGGCCCGGGTGCGGGCGGCGGCCCGGGAGGTGGGTGCGCTGGCGCTGTGCGGCGCCGCGTACGACGGGGTGGGGATCCCGGCCTGCATCGGTTCGGCCGCCGCCGCCGCGGCGGCCATCGACAAACTGTTGACCCCGGCGACCGGGGACGGTTCCACGGAGAGGACAATGGGCGCATGACTGAGAGCGTTGAGCGGGAGCCCGAGCAGCGGCCCGAGAAGAAGAAGGCGCGCGACCTGAACCAGGTCATCCGCTACACCATGTGGTCGGTGTTCAAGCTCAAGGGCGCCCTGCCCGAGGACCGCACCGCCCTCGCCGCCGAGGTGGACGAGCTGTTCGCCCAGCTCGACGCCAAGGACGTGACGATCCGCGGCACCTACGACGTGTCCGGGCTGCGCGCGGACGCCGACATCATGGTCTGGTGGCACGCCGAGGACTCGGACGACCTGCAGGAGGCGTACAACCGCTTCCGCCGCACCGGCCTCGGCCGCCAGCTGGAGCCGGTCTGGTCGAACATGGCCCTGCACCGCCCGGCCGAGTTCAACAAGTCGCACATCCCGGCGTTCCTCGCCGACGAGCACCCGCGCGACTACGTCTGCGTCTACCCGTTCGTCCGCTCCTACGAGTGGTACCTGCTGCCGGACGCCGAGCGGCGCGCGATGCTCGCCGAGCACGGCCAGATGGCCCGCGGCTACCCCGACGTGCGGGCCAACACGGTGGCCTCGTTCGCGCTCGGCGACTACGAGTGGCTGCTCGCCTTCGAGGCCGACGAGCTGCACCGGATCGTCGACCTGATGCGCGACCTGCGCCCCTCCCGGGCCCGCCTGCACGTCCGCGAGGAGGTGCCGTTCTTCACCGGCCGCCGCAAGCCGGTGAGCGAACTGCTGAACGGCCTGGTCTGACCCACGCCGTACGGAGGCCGGCTCCCCCTCGCCCAGGCAGGGGGAGCCGGCCTCCGGCCGTTCCCGCGGGCTCAGGTGCGGTGGGGGCGGAGGGCGGCGCGCAGGCGGGGGTCGGGGAGGACGGCGGGGCCGTTCATGGCGACGGCGGTGAGGAGTTCGCGTTCCTCGTCGTCGGCGAGGCCGCGTTGCCGGGCCGGGCGGACCTCGCGGAGGACCTCCTGGCCGATCGGGGAGGCCCAGCGGGTGTACGGGTAGACGTCGACCCGGGCCATCAGCAGGGTGCCCGCGGTGAGCACCAGCGGCAGGGAGAACCAGGCGAGCGGGGCGAGGGCGTCACCGCCGGTGAAGCCGCTGACGGACAGCGCGGCGGCGAGCAGGACCACCGTCAGCAGCATCGCGTGCCGGACCTGGCGGACCACCACCACGGTGCTGCGCTGGATCAGCGCCGGGGTGGCCAGGCCGGCCAGCGAGAGCCGGGCGCCGATCTCCAGCACGGTGGGGTGCTCGCCCATCGCCCGGCGCAGATCGTCCGTACGGCACTGGCCCTCGGGACCGACGGTGGCGACGACCGCCCGCTCCAGCCGGCTGCGGCCCCTGGGGTCGACCACGGTGGTCCAGCCGGTGTGGGCGAGGTGCAGCCGGCCGCGGCCGGCCATCAGGACGAGGGCGAGTTCGACCACCCGGTCCGGGCCGCCGGCCAGGTACGCCGTCTCGTACAGCCCGATGCCGACGGCCTCCGGCGGGCGCAGCCCGTCCTGGTCGGTGAGGGCGTCGGCGGTGGCGGTCATCCGCACCAGCCGGAGGCAGGAGAGCACCGCCGCGACGCAGGCCGGTATCAGGAACAGCAACCACATGGGCTTGTTCTATGCCTGGGGCCGTGGCGCGGGGAACGGCTTCCCGGAGCGCGATACCGAACTGTGACGTCAGGAGCCGCCGCAGCTGCTGCCGCAACTCGAACCGCAGCTGCTCCCGCAGCTGGACGAGGAGCCGCAGCTGCTGGAGTGCGAGGAACCGCACGAGGAGTGGTGCGAGGAGCCGCAGGAGGAGTGGTGGTGCGAGGAGCCCGAGTCGGAGGAGGCGCCGCACGAGGTGACGGAGGCGCCGCAGGAGGAGCTGCTCGACGAGGACGAGGAAGAAGAGGACGACGAGGACGAGGAGGAGAAGGACGAGGAGGAGAAGAAGGACGAGGACGCGGAGGCCTGCCGGACCGCCTCCTCCTGGGCCGCCGCGGCCAGCATCGCGGCCTCCACCTCCGGGCTGTCCAGCGAGGCGGCGGCCAGTCCGCCGAGGGCGACCGCGCCGAGCATCGCGCCGCCCGTGAGCCGGGGCGAGACGCCGGAGCTCGGCGACCACGGGGTGCTGCCCTGCATCAGGCTGAGCTGGCGCTGCCCGGCCGGGGTGACCCGGCCGTCGGCCAGGGAGTTGGTGAGCAGGGTGATGAGGCCGATGAACAGCAGCAGGCCCGGGTACCAGAGGTTGGCGCGGTCGTAGCCGGCCTGGTCGTCGTCGAGCAGCAGGGCGAGCCCGGCGGAGACCACGACGAGGAGCATCGCGAGCCAGAGCAGCCGACGGGCGTGGAAGGCCCGGCGCAGCCGCTCGGGGTGGCGCATCAGGCCGCGGTCGGCGAGCCGGTCACCGATCTCCTGGACGGCGGCCGAGCGGGTCACCGTGCGCCGTAGCGCGCCGAGCTCCCGGCTGCCGGTCGGGCCGACGGCGTCGTGGACCGCCTGGTCGACGGCGTCGTACGGCTTGGAGCCGGTGAGGGTGACCAGGCCGGCGCGGTTGATGACGACCTGCTCGCCGAGGTGCATCCGGACCAGGGCGGTGTCGAAGACCCGGCCGGGGCCGCCTGCGAGGAAGGCGGTGTCCAGCAGCGGCAGGCCGCGGCCGGGCAGGCCCTGCGGGTTCGGGACGTGCCGGACCCGCTGCCGGGTCTGCGCGGCGTACAGGGCGGCCGCGATCAGCAGGGCGGCCGGGATCAGGAAGTAGCTGTTGTGCCACATGGGCGTTCCCCCGGGAAGACGTCGGTTCAGTGGCCGCGCAGGGCGCGGCGCAGCCGGGCGAGTGGTCCGGCCGGCTGCGGCGCGGGGTGGAGCCAGTGCTCCAGGGCGCGGCGGTGGTCGGTGGCGGGCGGGCCGCCGTCGGTGAGCACCCACGCGGCGAAGGCCCGGGCGTCGGCGTGGTAGCCGCCGGTCTGCGGGTGGGTGCGGGCGTAGCGGAGGAAGAGCGGCCCGTACGCCGCCCCGAGCAGGCGGGGCAGGTCGGGGGCGACCTTCGCGGTGGTGTCACGCCGTTTGGCGGCGAGGCCGGTGGACTGGGCGCTGACCTGGTCCGGGTCGAAGCCGGGTGGGACGGGCGCGCCGGCCACCAGGGCGGCCAGCAGTTCCGTCTGGCGCCGGGCGAGGCGCTCCCGGGCTTCGTCGGTCGCGGACTCGCCGCGGTCCAGGTCGTTCATCGCGGGGTGCTCCCCTCCAGCACCCGGCGGATGGCGTCCAGTTCACCGGCCAGTTCTGAGGGCGGCGGGAAGTCGGCGTCCCGTTCCAGCAGGACGCCGGGCGGTGCGACCCGCGCGCAGAGTTCGGCCAGGACCTCCAGGACCGGTTCGGTGACGGGGTGGGCGTGGGTGTCGTGCCACACGCCGTCGACCAGGGTGCCGCCGGCGACGTGCACGTAGGCGAGCGCCTCCAGCGGCAGCCGGTCGAGTTCGGCGGCCGGGTCGGTACCGAGGTTGACCCGGTTGGTGTGCAGGTTGGCGACGTCGATCAGCAGTCGGACGCCGGTGCGCGCGACCAGTTCGGCGAGGAACTCGCCCTCGGTGAACTCGTCGTCGGGCCAGGCGAGTTGGGCTGCGATGTTCTCCAGGGCGAGCGGTACCGGGAGCTGGTCCTGGGCGATCCGGACGTTCTCGGCGATCACCCGCAGCGAGTCCCGGGTGCGGGGGACGGGCAGCAGGTGGCCGGCCTCCAGGCCACCGGCCCGGACGAAGGCCAGGTGCTCGGTGACCAGCGGGGAGCCGAGCGCGAGCGCCGCCCCGGCGAGCCGGCCGAGCCGGTCGCGGTCGGGCCGGTCCGCGCCGCCGAGGCCCAGGCCGACGCCGTGCGGGACGACGGTGACGCCGCGTCCGCGCAGGGCGGTGAGTGAGTCGGGCAGGTGGTCGGCGCAGATGTTCTCGGCGACCACCTCGACCCAGTCCAGGCCGGCTTGGCGCTCGACCACGGTGTCGATCTCGCCGCGCCAGCCGAGGCCGATGCCGAGCCGGGGTGCGGAGCCGGCGGTGGAGCCGACAGCGGAGCCCACGGTGGCGGCGACGGTGGCGGCGACGGGCAGGGTCAGGGCAGGGGAAGTCATCGGTTCGCCCCCTTCGGAGGGCTGGACGGGGGGCCGTCGGGCGGTGCGGGCGTCGTCGCCAGGACTGCGCGGCCGTGTTGCTGAGGATGTCCCCGGGCGGGGTGGCTGCCAAGCCTCACCCGGTCTTCTCAGAGCATTATTTGAGCTTGCCGTCCTGGTGATCAGGGACTCCGACCCCCGGGCGCGACCGTTCCCGCAGGTGTGGTGCCGCCTTGGGGCGAAATCGGAGGCGGTGGCGGGCTGCTTGCGGCTAGCGTGCGATTGATGACTGAGACTGCACTGACGATCCGTGACTTCCGCCCCGACGACGCCGAGGCGGTGGCCGCCGCGCACCGGGCCGGGCGCGAGCACCTGGTGATGAGCGCCGAGGCCCTGCCGTGGCTGAACGCCCAGCCGAATCCCGACGAGCACTTCCGTACCTTCGTCGCCGAGTTGGACGGCCGGGTGGTCGGCGCGGTGCGCTGCGCGGTGGTGCTCGGGACGTCGACCGCCGGCGTCGGCTACGCCAACGGCAGCGTGCTGCCGGAGTTCCGCCGGCGCGGCGCGGCCACCGCGCTGCTGGCCGCGGCCGAACGGCACCTGGCCGGCCACGGGGTGGCCGAACTGCACACCTGGCTGGACGACGAGCCGGCCCCGCTGGCCTTCGCCGCCGCCCGGGGCTACGAACTGGGGCGTTCCGCGCAGTTCGGCGGGCGGGACCTGACGCTGCCGCTGCCGCAGGCCCCGGTGCGGCCGGCCGGCGTGGAGCTGCGCCCGGCGACCGACTGGGCGGACGATCCGCGCCCGCTGTTCCTGGTGGAGGCGGACGCGATCCGGGACGAGCCCGGCGAGCTGCCGATGGACGCCCTGGCCTACGAGGAGTGGCTCCGCGGTGACTGGGCCCGACCGGACCTGGATCGGGGGCTGACGGTGGTCGCCGTGGTGGACGGCGAGCCGGCCGCGTTCAGCCTGGCGCAGACCGACGGGGTGGATCGCTACTGGTCCGCGTTCACCGCCTGCCGCCGGGAGTTCCGCGGCCGCGGGCTGAGCAAGCTGGCGAAGCTGGAGTCGCTGCGGCTCGCGGCGGCGGCGGGCTACCGGCGCGCGTACACCAGCAACGACACCACCAATGCGCCGATGCTGGCGATCAACGCGTGGCTCGGGTACGAGCGCTGCGCGGGGGAGCGCAAGGGCATCAAGCGCCTGAAGTGACCCTCGACAGGTCGACTGTGACGTTCGGTGTCGGCGGGAGGGGGTAATTCCAGCCACGGGCGGGGACATGACCAGGGCGCACAGTTCGTGGTCGAGTCTTCCTCCAGGGGGATCATATGGAGATCCTGCTGCAGGTGCTGATCGCATCGGTTCCGGCCGTGATCGGCTTCCTCGCGGCCCGCTCGCTAGCCCGTACCAGGCTGTTCCTGCGCTACGGCTTCCTGCGGGCGATGCTGGCGCCGTACGGTCGGGTGCAGATCGTCATCCCCAGCCTGGAGGTGGCGGAGTTCGCCGTCACCTCCGACGGCTGCCAGCTGACCAGCCGCGGGCCGAAGAACGTGCTGTTCGTGCCGATGGCCGAGGCCAGGGCGATAGCTGAACTGACCGACCTGCTGCGGAAGGTCAACCGCAAGGCGACGATCGAGCTGGTGGTGGCCGGGGCGCAGGACCCGCGGATGCCGACCTTCTCGATCGGCGGTCCGAGCGTCAACTCCTACTCCGGCGGCGTGCTGGACGCGGTGTTCCCGGACTTCGCGATCGAGTACCCGGACGAGGCCCGCGCCCGCTGGGGCGGGATGACCTTCGAGGCGCTGTACGGCCCGACCGGGGAACTGGTCCGCGACCACGGCTTCATCTTCATCACCCGCACCCCCCGGCACGCGCCCTGCATCGTGCTCTGCGGGGTGTTCGCCTTCGGTTCGGCGATGGCGGTGGAGGCGCTGACCACGGCGAACCGGACTTCCCCGCTGGCGGTGCTGTTCCGCTCGGGGGAGAAAGGATTCGTCGCGGTGGAGGGGCGGGTGATCGGCCTGGACACGGTGGACGTCACGGTCGAGGTCTGCCGGGTCCTGCCCGCGCCGCGGTCCGACGTCCCGTCAGGATTCCGGGGCGAAGTGTCCATCAGTCATCCCGAGCAGTGAGACGATTGGTCTCGACCACGTGGTGCGAATCCGGACAGTGCGGGAGAGACCGGGGCATGAACTCCAGCTGTTCGTACAGCTTTTGCCCCATCCCTGACGCAACATGGGCATAATCGCGCGCATGACGATCAACCGTGCGAACGTGAGCGCGATTGCCGAGGACCTGTATGTGTGGCTCCCCCCGAAGCGGGGCTGGGGCCTGGCCAACTGCGGCCTGCTGGCCTCCGAGACCACCGCGCTCTGGATCGACACCCCGTACGACCCCTCGCTGGCCGGGGAGTTCCTCGCCGCCAGTCGGCGCCTGCTGCCGACCGGGGCCGACATCGACCGGGTAGTCGTCACCCACGCCAACGGCGACCACTTGTGGGGTGCCGGGGTGCTCCCGGACGCCGAGGTGATCGCCACCCGCGAGGCGCTGGAGCACATCCACTGGGAGCCCACCCCCCAGCAGCAGCACGCCCTGCTCACCAACAGCGACCCGGACTCCCCGCTCGGCGGCTACCTCCGGGAGCACTTCGGCGGCTTCGACTGGTCCACCACCCAGCCGGTGCACCCGGACACCGTCTTCACCGGCGAGCTGGAGCTGACGGTCGGCCGCTACCCGGTGCGGATCACCAGCCTGCCCGCCGCCCACACCGGCGGCGACCTGATGGTCCACCTCCCGCACCAGCGCGCGGTGTTCACCGGGGACGTGATCTTCTCCTCCACCCCCGAGCAGCCCGGCGACCACCCCTCGCACTGGGCCGGCCCGCTGGAGAACATCATCGGCGCCTGCGAACAGGCCCTCGCCACCGGTGCGGAGATCTTCGTCCCCGGCCACGGCCCGGTACTCGACCGCGACGGCGTCCAGGAGCACATCGGCTACCTGGAGTACGTCCGCGAGCGCGCCCACGCCCTGCACGCCGCCGGGATACCCGCGCTGGACGCCGCCCGGCGGGTGATCGCCGAGCAGTGCCACCCCGAACTCGGCCTGCCCGAGCGGCTGGTGCTCACGGTCGCGGCCGAGTACCGGCACCTGGACGGCTCCGCGCTGCCCGGCATCCTGGACGCCATGGGCGAGGTCGCCCTGGTGGCCCGCGAACTGGCCGAGGACTCCACCCGCGTCCCGCGCCCGCGCGCTGGCCGGAGCTGACAGCCGGGGCGCGTACCGGCGCCCGCACCCCGCACCCCGTATCCGCACCCGAGCCCGCACTCGCGCACCCCGCTCCCGCGTCCCGCCCGGAACCGAACCCCGGGCGACGGGCGACGGCCCAGGCCCAGCACCAAGGACACCCGAGGACTCCGATGACGCAGATCGCGCTGATCGCCCTGGCGCTGGTCGCCGCCGCGGCCACGGTCGTGCTCTCCCACAGCCGGGCCAAGGCCGTCGGCCGGGCGGTGGCCGCCGAGGCCGCGCTCGGCCACGGCGAGCAGCAGGCCCGCGCCGCGGAAGCCAAACTCGCCCGCGCCGAACGACAGTTGAACGACGCCCAGGAGGCCGTACGGAACGCCGCCGAGCAGGCCCGGCGAGCCGAGGAACACACCCGGGCCGCCGACCAGCGGGGCGCCGCCGCCAACGCCCGGGCCAAGGAGGCGAACGCCGGCGTCGGGGAGGCGAACGCCCGGGCCGAGGAGGCCGAGGCCCGGCAGGCCACCGCCGACCGGCGCGCCGCCGCGCTGCTCGCCGAGATCGGCCACCTCGCCCAGGAGCGGGTCTCCGCCACCGCCGTCCGGCTGACCCACACCAACGCCCCGCTGGTCGGCCCGCTGGACGCGCGGACCGTCGGCCCCGAGGGCGTCCGGGCCCTGCAGTTCGTCCTGGACGCCACCACCGCGGCCCTCGCCGACGAGCGCGAGCGGGTCGACGCCGCCGCCCGGGCCGCCATGCGCGGCGCCACCTCCCGGATCCAGACCCTGCTGTACCAGATCCAGAGCCTGGTCCAGCAGCTCCAGCACGACAACGACGACCCCCGGCTGCTGGAGGTCGACTTCCGCAACGAGGTCGCGCTGCGCCGGATCCAGACCGTCGCCGTGCTCTGCGAGGCCTGGCCTGGCCTGGCCCGGACCGACTCCCCGCTCGCCGAGGTGGTCGTCGGCGCGCTCTCCCGGGTGCCCGGCTACGCCCGGATCAAGGTCGCCAACCACCTGCGGGAGCAGCGGCTGGCCGTGGTCGCCCGGGCCGCCGAGCCGATCGCCATCGCCATCGCCGAACTGCTCGCCAACGCCACCGCCTACTCCCACCCGGAGACCGACGTCCCGGTCACCGTCCAGCAGGGCGGCCGCGGCGCGCTGGTGATCGTCGACGACAGCGGCATCGGCATGGACGAGGACCAGCTGCGCCGGGCCCGCCGGCTGCTGGCCGGCCCGGCGGACGTGCTGCTCACCGAACTGGGCAACCCGCCCAAGACCGGCTTCGCGGTGGTCGGCAAGCTGGCCCGCCAGTACGGCTTCACCTGCCACATCGAGCCCTCGCCGTACGGCGGCATGCGGACCATCCTGCGGATCCCGGCCGCGCTGGTGACGACGGTGGACGACGAGCAGCCGCTGTCGGTGCTCACCCCGCTGCCGCTGCGGGCCGGCAACGGCCCGGTCCCGGCGCCCGCCGTCGCGGCCGTCCCGCCGATGCGCGACGCCGACGAGCAGGAGCCGCCGGTGCTCGCCGACCGCCACAACCAGCCCGGCCCGCACCCGGCACCCGCCATCCACGTGGTGCCCGACCCCGATGCGGGCGCCGCCCCCGACGGGGACGGCAGCGGCCTGCCCAGTCGGCGCCGGCGCCGTCCGCTCACCAACGAGGAGCCGGGGACGGCCCCGGGAGCGCCGGCGGCGGAGCCGGCGGGCGGCCCGGGGGAGCGGCCCGCACCGTACGTCCGCAGCCCCGAGCAGGCCGCCGCCCACTGGCAGGCACTGCAACGCGGCACCGACTCCGGCCGGGCCGCCGCCTCCGCCGCCGGTGCCGCCGGCAGCGCCGGGACCCGTGAGCCGGGCGACACCACCGCGACCGGCGGGAGCAGCAGCACCGGCGGCCGCGACGCCAGTGACCACACCACCGGACCGACCTTAGAAGGAGCCGAGCAGTGAGCAGCTCGCCCAGCCCGACCGCCGCCGAGATCTCCTGGGTGCTGAGCCCGCTGCTGGAGCTGCCGGGGGTGCTGCACGCGGTGGTCGCCACCGGTGACGGCCTCGTCGAGGCCGCCTCCGACGGCCTCGGCCGGGCCTCCGCCGAGCGGGTCGCCGCGATGACGGCCACCGTGCACGCCGCCGCCCGCGCCTTCACCACCGCGTTCACCGACACCGAGCGGCCGCGGCTGGCCCAGACCGTGGTGGAGTCCGACCTCGGCTACGCCATCGTCGTCCCCGCCGGAGAGAACACCTCGCTCGCCGTGTTCACCGCCCCGGACGCCCAGCTCGGCAACGTGGCCTACCAGATGCAGCTCCAGGTCGCCGCCCTGGGCCGGGCGCTCGCGAGCCCGCCCCGGCAGCAGAGCGCCGGGCCGCAGGGCGCCGGCCGGCGGGCCACCGGGCAGCGGGCCGCCGGGTCGCAGGGCACCGCCGCCGGGTCATGAACGAGCGTGCGCGGATGAGTGAGCGAAGCGAGGTGGAAGCATGAGCGCCGTCCCCCGCAGGCGGATGGTGCCTGCCTACCTGGCCACCGGCGGCCGCAGCCGCCCCGGCACCGAGGGCTTCGAGCGGCTGACCGTGCTGTTCGCGGACCGGGCCGACCGGGCCGAACCGCCGGCCGACCTCGAACCCGAACACCGCCGGCTCTGGGAACTGCTGCGCCCCGGCGCGCTGACGGTGGTGGAGGCCGCCGCGCACCTGAGCCTGCCGGTCAGCGCCACCGTCTTCCTGGCAGCCGACCTGGTCGAGGCCGGCTGCCTGCACGCCCGCGCGCCGATCCCGCGGGCCCAGCAGACCGACCGCTCCATCGTCGAGAGGCTCCTCGTTGGACTCCGTGCGCTCCGGTGACCCCGGCCCCGGCTCTCCCGCCGGGCGGTCGCGCCGGGTGGGCTACCTGCCCGACCGGGACCAGACACTGATGAAGCTGGTGGTCGCCGGCCCGTTCGGGGTCGGCAAGACCACGCTCATCCGCACCCTCTCCGAGATCGCCACCCTGCACACCGAGGAGGCGATGACCGAGACCGGACGGCCGGTGGACGACCTGGCGGGCCTGCCCGAGAAGTCCACCACCACCGTCGCGGTGGACTTCGGCCGGCTCACGCTGCCCGGCAACACGGTGCTCTACATGTTCGGCACCCCCGGCCAGCGGCGCTTCTTCCCGCTGTGGCAGGACATCGCCCGCGGCGCCCTGGGCGCCCTGGTGCTGGCCGACACCCGCCGGCTGGCCGACTCCTTCGAGATCATGGACATGGTCGAGGAGCAGGGCCTGCCGTACGCCGTCGCCGTCAACCGCTTCCCGGACTCCCCGGACCACCCGCCCGAGGTGCTGCGCGCCCACCTGGACCTGCACGCGGCGACCCCGCTGCTGCTGTGCGACGCGCGCGAGCGCGGCAGCAGCATCGACGCGCTGATCGCCCTGGCCGAGCACGTCCTCGACACCCTGCCCGCAGGCCCCGACACCCACGAGGGACAGTGACCACCGAAACCCGACCGACCCCGATCTACGGCCCGGTCTTCGCCGCCGACCCCCAGCTGGTGTACGAGCGGCTGCGCCGCCACGGCGCGGTCGCCCCGGTGGAGATCGCCCCCGGGGTCGCGGCCCTGCTGGTCACCGACTACCGGGCCGCCCTGGACTTACTGCGCGACACCGACACCTTCTCCAAGGACTCCCGCGCCTGGCAGGCGACCGTCCCGCCGGACTCCCCGCTGCTGCCGGTGCTCGGCTACCGCCCGACCGCGCTGTTCAGCGACGGCGCGACGCACGCCCGCTACCGCGCGGTGATCACCGACGGCCTCGCCCTCTTCGAACCGCACCGGCTGCAACGCCAGGTCGCCGAGGTCGCCCACCAGCTGATCGACCGCTTCGCGGCGGTCGGCAGCGCCGACCTGATCGCCGAGTACGCCCGCCAGCTGCCCGCCTTCGTGCTGACCACCTGGTTCGGGGTGCCCGAGGAGGAGCACGCCCAGGTGGTCGCCGCGATCACCGGGCTGATCGAGTCCACCGCGAAGGCCGGCGCCGCGTACGGCAAGCTCGTCGCGGTGGTCACCGCGATGGTCGCCGAGCGCCGCGAGCGCCCCCGGCACGACCTCGCCTCCTGGTTCGTCACCCACCCGGTCGGGCTGGACGACGACGAGGTGATCCGGCAGATCACCCTGACCATGATCGCCGGACACGAGCCGACCACCAACCTGATCGGCAACGCCCTGCTGCGCCTGCTCACCGACGCCCGTTACGCCGGCTCGCTGTTCGGCGGCGCGATGACCGCCCACCAGGCGATCGACGAGGTGCTGTGGCACGAGCCGCCGTTGGCCAACCTCTCCGCCCACTATCCGCGGTACGACATCACCTTCCACGGCCGGGAGATCGCGGCCGGCTCGCTGGTGCTGGTCTCGTACGCGGCCGCCAACTCCCAGGCCGCGCCGCCGACCGACGGCGACGGGCTGCGCAGCGGCGAGAGCGCCCACCTGGCCTGGGCGGCCGGCCCGCACGCCTGCCCGGCCCGGGACCCGGCCCTGCTGATCGCGATCACCGCCATCGAGCAGCTGACCAGCCGGCTCAGCGACCTCGAACTCGCCACTCCGGCCGAGGAGTTGCTCTGGCGCCCGGGGCCCTTCCACCGAGCCCTGGTGCACCTGCCGGTCCGCTTCGCGCCGCTGGCCGGATAGCCCGAAGGCCCGGACGGCGATCGTCCGGGCCTTCGGTGCCGGCTGCTACTCGGCCGGCCGCAGCGTCAGCGAGATGCTGTTGATGCAGTACCGCTGGTCGGTCGGCGTGCCGTAGCCCTCACCCTCGAAGACGTGCCCCAGGTGCCCGCCGCACTTGGCGCAGCGCACCTCGACCCGGCGCATGCCGAGGGTGGTGTCCTCGATGTACTGGACCCGGTCCTCGGCCAGCGGCGCGTAGTACGAGGGCCAGCCGCAGTGGCTGTCGAACTTGGTCTCGGAGCTGAACAGCTCCGCCCCGCAGGCCCGGCAGCCGTACACGCCGACCGTCTTGGTGTCGGTGTACTCGCCGACGAACGGGCGCTCGGTGCCCGCCTCGCGGAGCACGTGGTACTCCTCGGGGCTGAGCTGGGCGCGCCACTCGGCCTCGGTCTTCTGGATCTCGTAGCTCATCACGACTCCCGCTCGGCGTACGTCGGACCTTGTCGGACGTTGTCAGACGTTGGAGGCAACGTTCGCGAGGTGCTTCAGAATTTCGGGCCCGAGGTTGGTGACGTCGCCGGCGCCCATGGTGAGCAGCAGGTCGCCCGAGCGGGCCAGGCCGGCCAGCAGGGCGGGGGCGGCGGCGAAGTCGTGCTCGGGGGTGACGTCGGCGCCGGCCCGGCGGGCGGCGTCGATGATCAGCTCGCTGGTGACGCCCGGGATCGGGTCCTCGCGGGCCGGGTAGATGTCCAGCACCACCGAGGCGTCGGCCAGCGCCAGGGCCTGGCCCATCTCCTCGGCGAGCTGCTGGGTGCGGCTGAACAGGTGCGGCTGGAAGACCACCAGCACCCGGCCCGCGCCCTCCAGGCCCTCGCGGATGGCCTCCAGATCGGCGGTCATCTCGGTCGGGTGGTGGGCGTAGGAGTCGATCACCTGGACGCCGGCCGCCTCGCCCTTGAGCTGGAGGCGGCGGCGCACGCCGGTGTAGGCGCCGAGCGCCTTGGCCAGGTCGGCGGCCGGGACGCCCAGCGCGACGCCGGCGGCCAGCGCGGCGACCGCGTTGTGGGCGTAGTGCCGGCCGGGCACCGAGACGGTGAAGGCCAGCTCGGCGCCGTCCAGTTCCACGGTGACCTCGCTGGTCATACCGCGGGCGACGACGGACAGGACGCGCAGGTCGGCGTCCTCGGCGGCGCCGACGGTGACCACGTTGAGCCCCTCGCGGCCGGCCACCCGGGCGGTCAGCTCGCGGGCGCCGTCGTGGTCGGCGGAGACCACCAGGGTGCCGCCGGGGGTGATCCGGCCGACGAAGGTCTCGAAGGACTCGTAGATCTCGTCGATCGAGGCGTAGTTGGCGTGGTGGTCCAGCTCCACGTTGAGCACGATCGCCACCTCGGGCGCGTACTTGTGGAAGCTGCGGTCGCTCTCGTCGGCCTCGGCGACGAAGATCTCGCCGGTGCCGTGCTGGGCGTTGGAGCCGGGCGCGTCGAGGTCGCCGCCGATCGCGTAGGACGGCTCCAGACCCAGCTCGCCGAGGGCGACGGCGAGCATGCTGGTGGTGGTGGTCTTGCCGTGGGTGCCGGCCACCGCCAGCGCCCGGCGGCCGCCCATCAGCGCGGCCAGCGCGTCGGAGCGGTGCACTACCGGGATGCCGCGCTCGTGGGCGGCGACCAGCTCCGGGTTGTCGGCGCGGATCGCGCTGGAGACCACGATGCTGCTGGCGCCGTCCGGCACGTGCTCGGCGGCGTGGCCGACGTGCACCGCGGCGCCGAGGGCGCGCAGCGCGAGGACGGTCTCGGACTCCTTGGAGTCGCTGCCGGAGACGCTGGCACCGCGCACTGCGAGGATCTTCGCCAGGCCGGACATCCCGGCGCCGCCGATGCCGATGAAGTGCGGGGCGTGCAGGTCGTGCGCGGCGTCGTTCAAGGCGTGGCTCCGTACGGGCGATGGCTGTGTGGGCAGATGGGTCCGGCGAGGTGCGGGACGCGCGAGAGGTGCGACGCGTACGAGACGCGCGAATCGTCCTCGCGGAGGGACCGCAAGGACGATTCTGCACCACCGGCGCGCGGTGCTACGCGGAGCTACGAGTCGCTGGCGAACAGCCGCAGCACCGGCACCCCCACCTTGTGGCGGGCCTGGGAGGCCCAGTCGCGGTGGAAGAACTCCTCCACGAAGTGCGGTGAGGTGAGCACCACCACCTCGTCCGCCCGGTGCTCCTCGACCGCCGCGCGCAGCCGGTCCAGCGGCTTCTCCTCGACCAGCTCGCCGATCGCCTCGGCGCCGGCCCGGCGCAGGTGGCGCAGGCTGTGCTCGAGCGATTCGCCGGCCACGGTCGGGCCGCCCTCGGACTCGTCGTGCTCGTGCACCACCTTGTCGAGGTGGCCGAGGGCGACGTCGTCGAGCGCCCGCAGCAGTTCGTCCTGCTTGCCGCGCGGCTGCATCAGGACGACGAAGGACACCTTCTCGTCGCTGTGGAGCGTGGTGACGAGCTCCACGTCCGCGTCCGAGAGCGCCTTTTCGATCATCAGTACCGTCTTGAACACGTGAGTCCCTTCCAGTGGCCGGCCCCCGGGCCCCGGCATCGCATAACGGGATCACGATCGGGGGGTCACGGGGTCATCCGAACCCAGGTGACGCAGGTAGCGAGTGAAGAGGAATCCTTTCTGCTCGATCAATGAGACCAGCCGCATCCGCTGCACGTCAGGCATTTCCGCATCGTGGACGATGCGCGGCGCGTCGCCGCCGGTGAGCAGCGGGGCCAGCGACAGGCACAGCTCGTCCAGCAGGCCCGCCGCCGCCAGCTGCCCCAGCAGCCGCGGTCCGCCCTCGGTCAGCAGCCGCGTCCAGCCCCGTTCCACCAGGGCCGCCACGCCCGTCCGCAGGTCCACCGAGCCGCGCCCGGCGAGCACCAGGTCGGCCACCGCGGCGACCTCCCGGCGGCGCTCCTCGGGGGCGTCCTCGACGGTGATCACCACCGTCCTGACCAGCGGTTCCGTGAACAGCGGCGCGCCCAGGTCGAGGTTCAGCGAACGGCTCACGACCGCGATCGCCGGGGCCGTCGACTGCCCCGCCGCCGCCCGCGCGGCCGCGAACTCCCGGCGCGCCCGGGCCGGCCGGTAACCCTCCGCCCGGACCGTCTCGGCGCCCACCAGCACCACGTCCGACAGGGCCCGCAGCACGCCGAAGATCCGCTTGTCGGCGTCGCCGGACAGCCCCTCGGACAGCCCGTCGAGCTTCGCCGCGCCGTCCAGCCCGGCCACCATGTTGGCGCGCAGCCACGGGCGCCCCCGATTCACCTGGTCGGGGTACGCGTAGACGGCGGCGAGCGATTCCAGGTCGGACGGATCCGCGACCGGAGCGCCCAGCGGGCTGATCAACTGGTGCATGCCCTCAGTGTTCCACCGCGGGTCCTCCGGAGGGGTTTCAGGGGCGACCGGGACCAGGCGTACCCTCTACTACCGTGCCCGCAGCCTCCCGCCCCGCCACCGCGACCGAGTCGATAGCCGCCGCGAGCGCGGCCGGCGCCCCGATCGCGCTCACCGACCGCGGCCCCGTCGTGCCCGCCGAGCGCCTGGTCGCCGAGATGGTCCCGCCGCCCCGGTTCGCCGACGTGAGCTTCGGGACGTACATCCCGGACCAGACCCAGCCCAGCCAGTACGAGGCCGTCCAGGTCCTGGAGGAGTTCGCGGCGACCCTCGGAGGAGGAAACGGTTCCGCGCCCAAGCGCAGCTGGTTCCGCCGCTCCGCCCCCGCGCCCACCGGCCCGGCCGGGGTCTACCTCGACGGCGGCTACGGCGTCGGCAAGACCCACCTGCTCGCCTCGCTCTGGCACGCCGCCCCCGGCCCCAAGGCCTTCGGCACCTTCGTCGAGCTGACCAACCTGGTAGGCGCGCTCGGCTTCCAGCAGGCCGTCCAGACCCTCTCCGGGCACACCCTGCTGTGCATCGACGAGTTCGAACTGGACGACCCGGGCGACACCGTACTGGTCTCCACCCTGCTCGGCCGGCTGGTCGAGAACGGCGTCAAGCTGTGCGCCACCTCGAACACCCTGCCGGAGAAGCTCGGCGAGGGCCGCTTCGCCGCCGCCGACTTCCTGCGCGAGATCCAGGGCCTGTCCGCGCACTTCCGCCCGATGCGGATCGACGGCCAGGACTACCGCCACCGCGGCCTGCCCGACGCCCCGCCGCCGTACGCCGACGACGCCGTCGAGGCCGTCGCCACCCGCACCCCCGGCGCCTCGCTGGACGACTTCGACGCCCTGCTCGCCCACCTCCCCGCCGTCCACCCCAGCCGCTACGGCGCGCTGCTGGACGACGTCACGGCGGTCTGCCTGCGCGGCGTGCGGCAGGTCGACGACCAGTCCACCGCCCTGCGCCTGGTCGTCCTCGCCGACCGGATGTACGACCGCGAACTGCCCATCACCGCCTCCGGCCTGCCCTTCGACCAGGTCTTCCCGGAGGACATGCTGCGCGGCGGCTACCGCAAGAAGTACCTGCGCGCCATCTCCCGCCTGGTCGCCCTCGCCCGCGACAGCGAGAAGCTGAAGCAGGGATGAACCCCTTCCGGGGCGGGGGCCACGAGCTCGACCTCGGCAACGGCGCCACCGAGGTGCTGGTCGAGGTCCTGATGCTCGCGGTCACCGCCCCGGCCCGGGACGACTGGCAGCACGCCTTCGCCGCCGAGCTGGCCCGCCAGGACCAGAACCTGATGGGCCGCGGCACGGTCGGCCTCGACCTCGACGCGCTCGACTGGGGCCCGGACCCGGAACGCGGCCGGGCCTTCGCCCTCGCCGTGGTCGATCTCGCCCTCACCCACCACCGCTGTGACGAGCTCGACTACCACCCCGCGTCCGCCGAGGCCGACCTCCACGCCCTGCGCCGCATCCTCACCGCGAGCGGGGTGGACCCGACCCGGCCGCTGATCGAACTGCTCGCCGCGGCTTTCGACGCCGCGGTCCGCATCGACCCGGCCCGCGAGCCTGCCAGAAGGTTCGAGGCCCACGCGGCCTGACCGGAACGGCGTCGGTTGTCGGTGGGGGGTCGTACGGTGGAGGCGTGCGTCCCATCACGAGTATTGAGCGGTCCGTGGCGCCCTTCGAGGTCGTCAGCCCTTTCCAGCCGAACGGTGACCAGCCGGCGGCGATCGCCGAGCTGGAACGGCGGATCAGGGGAGGGGAGAAGGACGTCGTGCTGCTCGGTGCCACCGGCACCGGCAAGTCGGCCACCACGGCCTGGATGATCGAGAAGCTTCAGCGCCCCACCCTGGTGATGGCGCCGAACAAGACCCTGGCGGCCCAGCTGGCGAACGAGTTCCGCGAGCTGCTGCCCAACAACGCCGTCGAGTACTTCGTCTCGTACTACGACTACTACCAGCCCGAGGCGTACGTCCCGCAGACGGACACCTACATCGAGAAGGACTCCTCGATCAACGAGGAGGTCGAGCGGCTGCGGCACTCGGCGACCAACTCGCTGCTCACCCGCCGCGACGTGATCGTGGTCGCCTCCGTCTCCTGCATCTACGGCCTCGGCACCCCGCAGGAGTACGTGGACCGGATGGTTCCGCTCAAGGTCGGCCAGGAGATCGACCGCGACGTCCTGCTGCGCCGCTTCGTGGACATCCAGTACGCCCGCAACGACGTGGCCTTCACCCGCGGCACCTTCCGGGTCCGCGGCGACACCATCGAGATCTTCCCGGTCTACGAGGAGCTCGCCGTCCGGATCGAGATGTTCGGCGACGAGATCGAGTCGCTCTACACCCTGCACCCGCTCACCGGCGAGATCATCAGCCAGGACGAGCAGATCTACGTCTTCCCCGCCTCGCACTACGTGGCCGGCCCCGAGCGCATGGAGCGGGCGATCACCGGCATCGAGCAGGAGCTGGAGCAGACGCTCGGCAAGCTGGAGAAGCAGGGCAAGCTGCTGGAGGCCCAGCGGCTGCGGATGCGCACCACCTACGACATCGAGATGCTGCGCCAGATCGGCACCTGCTCGGGCGTCGAGAACTACTCGATGCACTTCGACGGCCGCGAGCCCGGCTCGGCGCCGAACACCCTGCTGGACTACTTCCCGGAGGACTTCCTCCTGGTCATCGACGAGTCGCACGTCACCGTGCCGCAGATCGGCGCGATGTACGAGGGCGACGCCTCGCGCAAGCGCACGCTGGTGGAGCACGGCTTCCGGCTGCCGTCCGCGATGGACAACCGCCCGCTGAAGTGGGAGGAGTTCCTGGGGCGGACCGGCCAGACGGTGTACCTGTCGGCGACGCCGGGCCCGTACGAGCTGTCGCGCGGTGACGGGCAGGTCGAGCAGATCATCCGCCCGACCGGTCTGATCGACCCCGAGGTGATCGTCAAGCCGACCGAGGGCCAGATCGACGACCTGGTGCACGAGGTCCGTCAGCGGGTCGAGCGGGACGAGCGCGTCCTGGTGACCACGCTGACCAAGAAGATGGCCGAGGACCTCACCGACTACATGCTGGGCCTGGACATCCGGGTCCGGTACCTGCACAGCGACGTGGACACCCTGCGCCGGGTGGAGCTGCTGCGCGAGCTGCGGGCCGGCCGGTACGACGTGCTGGTCGGCATCAACCTGCTGCGCGAGGGCCTGGACCTGCCCGAGGTGTCGCTGGTGGCGATCCTGGACGCGGACAAGGAGGGCTTCCTGCGCTCCGGCACGTCGCTGATCCAGACGATCGGCCGTGCCGCCCGTAACGTCTCCGGCCAGGTGCACATGTACGCGGACCGGATCACCCCGTCGATGGAGAAGGCGATCGACGAGACCAACCGCCGCCGGGCCGTGCAGCAGGCCTACAACAAGGAGCACGGGATCGACCCGCAGCCGCTGCGGAAGAAGATCGGCGACATCCTGGACACCCTGGCCCGGGAGGACGTGGACACCGACGAGCTGCTCTCCACCGGCTACCGCGGGGCGGGCCAGAAGGGCGGCAAGGCCCCGGTGCCGATGCTGGGCGCGGAGCGCAAGCCGGCCAAGTCGCTGCCGGCCGCCGAGCTGGCCGAGCTGATCCAGGAGATGACGGACCGGATGCACACGGCCGCCGCCGACCTGCAGTTCGAGGTGGCGGCCCGGCTGCGCGACGAGGTCAAGGAGTTGAAGAAGGAGCTGCGGCAGATGCGCGAGGCCGGTGTGGCCTGATCGCGGGGCGCCGGGCTTGGCCGGTTCGGCACCGGTCAAGCTCGGCGGTGTCTCAGCCTTGCCACAAACCGGGTAACCCGGAGGAGTCGCGGGTGCCGCAGGCCCTAGGCTGGCCTGCGGCATCGCGCCCTCGGGACGGGGTCGCGGGCCGTCAGCAGAGGGGGCCTCAGCCGGGGGACGGCGACGGGGTGTTCCACCGGGGAGCCGTGCGGCAGCGACCGCGTGGCCGGCAGAGAGGACAACGTCGTGTCGGTGAACCTGGCCAAGGGGCAGCGGGTCAGCCTCCAGAAGGGGGCGGGCGCCACCCTGACCGTGGTGCGGATGGGGCTGGGCTGGCAGGCCGCCCCGAAGCGGGGCCTGTTCGGCAGCCGGACCAGGAAGATCGACCTGGACGCCTCGGCGCTGCTGTACGCCGAGCGGACCCCGTCCGACGTGGTGTTCTTCCAGCACCTGGAGTCCACCGACGGTTCGGTGTGGCACACCGGGGACAACCTGGAGGGTGGCTCGGGCGACGAGGACGACGAGGCGATCCTGGTCGACCTGCTGCACGTGCCGCCGCACATCACCCAGGTGGTGTTCACGGTCAGCTCGTACACCGGGCAGACCTTCGCCGAGGTGCGCCAGGCGCACTGCCGGCTGGTGGACGAGACCACCGGGCTGGAGCTGGCCCGGTACGAGCTGGCGGGCGGCGGGCCGCACACCGGGCAGATCATGGCGAAGGTGGTCCGGGACGGCAACGGCGGCTGGGAGATGCAGGCGATCGGCGCCCCGGCGAAGGGGCGGACCTTCCAGGACCTGCTGCCGGCGATCGAGCCGTTCCTCTGACGGTTCTTTACCTTCTTTACCTTTCCTTGCCTCCCCTGTTACTCTCGATGGCAGCGGAGGGGAGTATTCCTCGACAGCCGACCCCGTCATCACGGGTGCCCGTCGTGGCACCCCGGGGCGCTGGTCCCGGGTGAGCCTGTGGGCGGAAGAGACCTCCGGCAGTGACGATCTGTCTCGCCTAGCTGCCGGAGGAGCAGTAATGGACGTTTCCGTAACCATGTGGGCCACCACGATCGGTGTGCTGATCGCACTGATCGCGGCGGACTTCTTCATCGGAGGGCGCAAGCCGCACGAGGTCTCGATCAAGGAGGCCGGGATCTGGACGGTCGTCTGGGTCGTGCTGGCCCTGCTCTTCGGCGGTTTCCTCTGGTGGCACTCCGGCGGGCGGCCGGCGGGTGAGTTCTTCGCCGGCTACATCACCGAGAAGTCGCTCAGCGTCGACAACCTCTTCGTGTTCATCCTGATCATGGGCAAGTTCGCGGTGCCGAAGATCTACCAGCAGCGCGTGCTGATGTTCGGTGTGATCATCGCGCTGGTGCTGCGGGCGGGGTTCATCGCCGGCGGTGCCGCGCTGGTCACCCAGTTCTCCTGGGTGTTCTTCCTCTTCGGCGCCTTCCTGATCTGGACCGCCTGGAAGCTGATCAAGGAAGCCAGGGCCGACGAGGAAGAGGAGGAGTTCGAGGAGAACCGGCTGCTCAAGTCGATCACCCGGCGCTTCCCGTCCACCGACGACTACCGCGGCACCAAGCTGTTCGTGGTGGAGAACGGCCGCCGGCTGATCACCCCGATGCTGATCGTCATGCTGGCGATCGGCACCACGGACGTGCTGTTCGCCCTGGACTCGATCCCGGCCATCTTCGGCCTGACCCAGGACCCGTACATCGTCTTCACCGCCAACGCCTTCGCCCTGATGGGCCTGCGCCAGCTGTACTTCCTGATCGGCGGGCTGCTGAAGAAGCTGGTCCACCTGAGCTACGGCCTCTCGGTGATCCTCGGCTTCATCGGCGTGAAGCTGGTGCTGCACGCCGCCCACGAGGCCGGCGCGCACGTCCCGGAGATCGGCATCCCGTTCTCGCTGGGCTTCATCGTGGTGGTGCTGGCCGTGACGACGGTGACCAGCCTGATGGCCTCGAAGAAGGCCGAGCGCGCCGAGCAGGCCGAGCAGACCGAGCAGGCCGAGCGGCGGGAGCCCGAGAAGCTGGACGCCTGAGCCGTCCGACGACCGCGCGGGGGCCCCGCGACGCAGACCGCGTCGCGGGGCCCCCGCGCGTCCGGGCGCGCTACCAGCCCCGCTCGCGCCACTCGTCGAGGTGCGGGCGCTCCGCGCCGAGGGTGGTGTCGTTGCCGTGGCCGGGGTAGACCCAGGCCTCGTCGGGCAGGACGTCGAAGATCTTCTCGGTGACGTCCCGGAAGAGGGTCTTGAAGGCCTCCGGGTCGCCCCAGGTGTTGCCGACGCCGCCCGGGAAGAGGCAGTCGCCGGTGAACACGTGCGGGTGGCCCTGGGGGTCGTCGTAGACCAGCACGATCGCGCCCGGGGTGTGCCCGACCAGGTGCCGGACGGTGAGCCCGACCTCCCCGACCCGCAGCGTGTCGCCGTCCGCGAGCCGCAGCTCGGTGGGCACGTCGATGCCCTCGGCGTCGTGCTCCCCGGCGGCGGTGCGGGCGCCGGTGGTGGCGACCACCTCGGCCAGCGCCCCCCAGTGGTCGTGGTGCCGGTGGGTGGTGACCACGGTCGCGAGCTCGTCCCCGACCGTCTCCAGCAGCGCCGGGGCGTCGGCGGCCGCGTCGATCAGCAGCTGCTCGTCGGTGGCCCGGCAGCGCAGCAGGTAGGCGTTGTTGTCGTACGGGCCGACGGCCACCTTGGTGATGATCAGGTGGGCCAGCTCCCGCACGTCCGGCGGCCCGCCGACCTTGACCGCTCCGTGGTACGTCATCCGTCCGCTCCTCGTCCGGGTCCGGTTGCTACAGGGTTCAGGATCATCCTCGCGCCGTCAGCCCAGCGGGGGAAGCTGGGGGAGCGCGGTGTCGGGGGTGCGCTTCAGGTCGGCGCCGTCGGAGCGGCCGGAGAGCCAGGCGAGGAGGGCGCGGACGGGGCCCTGGACGGTCAGGGCGGGCTCGCCGGTGCCGATCAGGCCGCGGTCCCCGGTGTCCTCGGTGACCAGCTCGACGGCGGGCAGGTCGGCGCCGGCCAGCTTGGCGACGAGCTTGCGGAACTCGACGACCGCGAAGGCCTCCGGCCAGCGGGCGGGGGTGTAGCCGCCGTCCAGGTCGACCGCGTGGTACTCGAGCTCGCCGAGGCGCTTCCAGACGAGCTCCCAGGCCGGGAAGACCGCGCCCGAGCGGTGCCGCACCTCGGCGGCCCAGTCCTCGTCGGTCATCAGCGCGGCCGCGGCGAGGAAGCGCTCGTCGGACTCGCGCAGGTCGGCGAGCTGCTCGTCCAGCGGGCGGCCGGCGCCCTCCTGGATGTCCTCCTCGCGGGCGTTCTCGCTGGCGTACTGCGGGATGTCGGTGCCGGTGCGGGCGCCGGTCAGCAGGTTGACCAGGGAGTCGGCGTTGCGGGCGATGTGGGTCAGGACGTGGCCGCGGGTCCAGCCGGGGAGCGCGGAGGGCTCGGTGACGGCCTCCGGCTTGAGCTCGGCGACGGTCTGCAACAGCTCCCGGGTGCTGTCCGCCACCAGGGCGAGCCGCTCGGCGGCGTGGGCGGCTGCGGACTGCGGGTCGGTCATCGAATCTGCCTTCTGTACGGGGCGGCGCGTTGCCCGGAGCGGGCCTCGCTCGTTGACCCGTCGACGCTACCGCCGAATCCGAGCCCTGAGCAGGGCCTTTTTCGGTCCGGGTACGGACGGTCCGGCGGGCGCTCTCACTCGTTCGGGTGGACTCCGCTGGACAAAGTCGAGATTCGAACGTCTGAGCTATAGGCTGGCTGCCGCATCCTGGAAGAAGAACACCCCACACACCGCAAGCCCTCTCGTCCGGAGAAAGGCGCCAGAAGCAGTGGCCGACCGCCTCATCGTCCGCGGTGCTCGCGAGCACAACCTCAAGAACGTCTCGCTCGACCTGCCCCGCGACTCCCTCATCGTCTTCACGGGCCTCTCCGGCTCCGGCAAGTCCTCGCTCGCCTTCGACACGATCTTCGCCGAGGGCCAGCGCCGCTACGTCGAGTCGTTGTCCTCGTACGCCCGCCAGTTCCTCGGGCAGATGGACAAGCCCGACGTGGACTTCATCGAAGGCCTCTCCCCGGCCGTCTCGATCGACCAGAAGTCCACCAACCGCAACCCCCGTTCGACCGTCGGCACGATCACCGAGGTCTACGACTACCTGCGCCTGCTGTTCGCCCGGATCGGCAAGCCGCACTGCCCGCACTGCGGCCGCCCGATCGCCAAGCAGTCGCCGCAGGCGATCGTCGACAAGGTGCTGGAGCTGGCCGAGGGCACCCGGTTCCAGGTGCTCAGCCCGGTGGTGCGCGAGCGCAAGGGCGAGTTCGTCGACCTGTTCGCCGACCTCCAGTCCAAGGGCTACTCGCGCGCCCGGGTCGACGGCGAGACGATCCAGCTCGCCGAGCCGCCGAAGCTCAAGAAGCAGGAGAAGCACACCGTCGAGGTGGTCATCGACCGCCTGACCGTCAAGGAGAGCGCCAAGCGCCGGCTCACCGACTCGGTGGAGACGGCCCTGCGGCTCTCCGGCGGCATGGTCGTGCTCGACTTCGTCGACCTCCCGGAGGACGACCCGGAGCGCGAGCGGATGTACTCCGAGCACCTCTACTGCCCGTACGACGACGTGTCGTTCGAGGAGCTGGAGCCGCGCTCGTTCTCCTTCAACTCGCCGTTCGGCGCCTGCCCGGACTGCTCGGGCCTGGGCAACCGGATGGAGGTCGACCCGGAGCTGGTCGTGCCGGACGTCGAGCGCTCGCTCGACGAGGGCGCGATCCACCCCTGGTCGGCCGGGCACGCCAAGGAGTACTTCCAGCGCCTGATCGACGCGCTGGCCGAGGAGCTGGGCTTCCGCACCGACCTCCCCTGGGCCGGGCTGCCCGCCCGCGCCAAGAAGGCGCTGCTGTACGGGCACAAGCACCAGGTGCAGGTCCGCTACCGCAACCGCTTCGGCCGCGAGCGCTCGTACAGCACCGGCTTCGAGGGCGCCGTCCCGTTCATCCAGCGCCGGCACACCGAGGCGGAGAGCGACAGCAGCCGCGAGCGCTTCGAGGGCTACATGCGCGAGGTGCCCTGCCCGACCTGCCAGGGCACCCGGCTCAAGCCGGTGGTGCTCGCGGTCACCGTCGAGGAGAAGTCGATCGCCGACGTCTCGTCGATGTCGATCAGCGACTGCGCCGAGTTCCTGGGCGCGATGAAGCTCAACGACCGGGACAAGCAGATCGCCGAGCGGGTCCTCAAGGAGGTCAACGAGCGGCTGCGCTTCCTGGTCGACGTCGGCCTGGACTACCTGTCGCTGGACCGTGCGGCCGGCACCCTGTCCGGCGGCGAGGCCCAGCGCATCCGGCTGGCCACCCAGATCGGCTCCGGCCTGGTCGGCGTGCTGTACGTGCTGGACGAGCCGTCCATCGGCCTGCACCAGCGGGACAACCACCGGCTGATCGAGACGCTGGTGCGGCTGCGCGACATCGGCAACACCCTGATCGTGGTCGAGCACGACGAGGACACCATCAAGACCGCGGACTGGGTGGTGGACATCGGCCCGGGCGCCGGCGAGCACGGCGGCAAAGTGGTGCACTCCGGTTCGCTGAAGCAGCTGCTGACCAACAAGGAGTCGCTGACCGGCCAGTACCTCTCCGGCAAGCGGTCCATCCCGATCCCGGCGGGCCGCCGCGACCGGGACAAGAAGCGCCAGCTGACCGTCCACGGCGCCCGCGAGCACAACCTCAAGGACGTCACGGTCGGCTTCCCGCTCGGGACGCTCACCGCGATCACCGGGGTCTCCGGCTCCGGGAAGTCGACGCTGGTCAACGACATCCTCTACACCCACCTCGCCCGGGAGCTGAACGGCGCCCGCAGCGTGCCCGGCCGGCACACCCGGATCACCGGCACCGACCTGGTGGACAAGGTGGTGCACGTCGACCAGTCGCCGATCGGCCGCACCCCGCGGTCCAACCCGGCCACCTACACCGGGGTGTTCGACCACGTCCGACGGCTCTTCGCGGAGACCCAGGAGGCCAAGGTCCGGGGCTACCTGCCCGGCCGGTTCTCGTTCAACGTCAAGGGCGGCCGCTGCGAGAACTGCACCGGTGACGGCACCATCAAGATCGAGATGAACTTCCTGCCGGACGTCTACGTGCCGTGCGAGGTCTGCCACGGCGCCCGGTACAACCGGGAGACGCTGGAGGTGCACTACAAGGGCAAGTCCATCGCCGAGGTGCTGGACATGCCGATCGAGGAGGCGCTGTCCTTCTTCGAGGCCGTCCCGGCGATCGCCCGCCACCTGCGGACGCTCAACGACGTCGGCCTCGGCTACGTCCGGCTCGGCCAGTCCGCGCCGACGCTCTCCGGCGGCGAGGCGCAGCGCGTCAAGCTCGCCTCCGAGCTGCAGAAGCGCTCCACCGGGCGGACGGTCTACGTGCTGGACGAGCCCACCACCGGCCTGCACTTCGAGGACATCAGCAAGCTGATCACGGTGCTCAGCGGGCTGGTCGACAAGGGCAACACGGTGATCGTGATCGAGCACAACCTCGACGTGATCAAGACCGCCGACTGGGTCGTCGACATGGGCCCCGAGGGCGGCTCCGGCGGTGGCATGGTGGTCGCCGAGGGCACCCCCGAGCAGATCGCGGCCGTCCCGGAGAGCCACACCGGCAAGTTCCTCCGGGACATCCTGCCGGGCGACTTCGCGGACGCCCCGGTCCCGGCGCCCGCCAGGAAGGCACCGGCCAAGAAGGCGGCCGCCAAGAAGGCCCCGAGCAAGCGGGCCGTCGCGGCGAAGAAGTGACCCCGACCGCCCCGCCGCTCCCAGGACGTCCCGGGAGCGGCGGGGCGCGTGCGGCATAGACTTCCGTGGTCCCTCGCAGCAGCAACAACCGTAGGAGCGCACCGATGTCCGAGGCCCCCGAGAGCCCCGCCACCTCCCGCCGCACCCTGCTCTGCGGCGCCGCGGCCGTGCTGGCGGCCGGCGGCACCGTGGCGGTCACCGGCTGCGCCTCCTCGGCCGGCTCCAGCAACTCCAACAGCGCCGCCCCCAAGGGCCCGGTGGACCTCGGCCCGGCCTCGGCCGTGCCGGAGGGCGGCGGCACGGTGTTCCGCGAGCAGAAGATCGTGGTGACCCAGCCGACCGCCGGCCAGTACAAGGCGTTCAGCGCCAAGTGCACCCACGCCGGCTGCATCGTCGACCAGGTCAAGAACCAGCAGATCCAGTGCCCCTGCCACGGCAGCCGCTTCGCCATCGCCGACGGCGCGGTGCAGGACGGCCCGGCCCCCAGTCCGCTGCCCGCCTACACCGTCACGGTCGAGGGCGGGAACCTCAAGGTGACCCCGAGCTGAAGCAGTTGAGCGCCTCCCGATCGATCTCCTCCCCACGGCCCCGACCGCACTCGGTACGGTGGACCCATGGCTGACCCGAGCACCTACCGCCCGGCGCCGGGCGCGATCCCGACCTCCCCGGGCGTCTACAAGTTCCGTGACGCCCACGGCCGGGTCATCTACGTCGGCAAGGCCAAGAGCCTGCGGCCGCGGCTGTCGTCCTACTTCCAGGACCTCGCCGGACTGCACCCGCGCACCGCGACCATGGTCACCACCGCCGCCTCGGTGGAGTGGACCGTGGTCGCCACCGAGGTCGAGGCGCTCCAGCTGGAGTACTCCTGGATCAAGGAGTACGACCCCCGGTTCAACGTCAAGTACCGCGACGACAAGAGCTATCCGGAACTCGCCGTCACCCTCGACGAGGAGTACCCGAGGGTGCAGGTGATGCGCGGGGCGCACAAGAAGGGCGTGCGCTACTTCGGCCCGTACGGGCACGCCTGGGCGATCCGCGAGACGGTCGACCTGCTGCTGCGCGTCTTCCCCGTCCGCACCTGCTCCAACGGCGTCTTCAAGCGCGCCCGGCAGGTCGGCCGCCCCTGCCTGCTCGGCTACATCGGCAAGTGCGCCGCACCCTGCGTCGGCAAGGTCTCGGCGGACGAACACCGGGCGCTGGCCGAGGACTTCTGCGACTTCATGGCCGGGCGCACCGGCAACTACCTGCGCCGGCTGGAAGACCAGATGCAGGAGGCCGCCGCCGACCTGGAGTACGAGAAGGCGGCCCGGCTGCGGGACGACATCGGCGCCCTCAAGCGCGCGATGGAGAAGAACGCCATCGTGCTCGCCGACGCCACCGACGCCGACCTGCTGGCCCTCGCCGAGGACGAACTCGAGGCCGCCGTCCAGATCTTCCACGTCCGCGGCGGCCGGGTGCGCGGCCAGCGCGGCTGGGTCACCGACAAGGTCGAGGACGTCGACACCGCCGGCCTGGTCGAGCACGCCCTCCAGCAGCTCTACGGCGGCGCCGCCTCCGAGGAGCGCAACGAGTCCGTCCCGCGCGAGGTGCTCGTCCCCGCCCTGCCCGAACCGGCCGCCCCCGTCCGGGAGTGGCTCAGCGGGCTGCGCGGCAGCCAGGTCGACCTGCGCGTCCCGCAGCGCGGCGACAAGAAGGACCTGATGGCCACCGTGCAGCGCAACGCCCAGCAGGCGCTGGCGCTGCACAAGACCAAGCGCGCCTCCGACCTCACCACCCGCAGCCGCGCCCTGCAGGAGATCGCCGACGCCCTGGAGCTGGACTCCGTCCCGCTGCGCATCGAGTGCTACGACATCTCCCACCTCCAGGGCGAGGACGTGGTCGCCTCGATGGTCGTCTTCGAGGACGGCCTGGCCCGCAAGAGCGAGTACCGGCGCTTCCAGATCAAGGGCTTCGCGGGCCAGGACGACGTCCGCTCGATGCACGAGGTGATCAGCCGGCGCTTCCGCCGCTACCTCCAGGAGCGCGAGCAGACCGGCGAGTGGGCCGTCCCGGAGGAGGACGAGCCCGACACCGGCACCCGCGACGAGGAGGGCCGCCCCAAGCGCTTCGCCTACCCGCCGCAGCTGCTGGTGGTCGACGGCGGCCAGCCGCAGGTCGCCGCCGCCCAGCGCGCCCTGACGGAGCTGGGCATCGACGATGTCGCGCTGTGCGGCCTGGCCAAGCGCCTGGAGGAGGTCTGGCTGCCCGGCGAGGACGACCCGGTCGTGCTGCCCCGCTCCAGCGAGGGCCTCTACCTGCTCCAGCGGGTGCGCGACGAGGCCCACCGCTTCGCCATCGGCTACCAGCGCGCCAAGCGTTCCAAGCGACTCACCGCCGGGGAACTGGACTCCGTCCCGGGCCTCGGAGAGACTCGCCGCCGGGCGCTGCTCAAGCACTTCGGCTCGCTGAAGAGGCTCCGGGCCGCCACCGTCGACGAGATCTGCACGGTACCCGGCATCGGGCGCCGCACCGCGGAGACTGTTGCGGCGGCGTTGTCGTCCCGTACACCCGCCGCACCCGCGGTCAACACCGCGACCGGCGAGATCATCGACGACGGGGCCGCCGAGCCGGTGGCCGCAGTACCGCAGACCGCACCATCCCAGGAGACGCCATGACGGCCGACGCCGCCCGTCCGTCGGCGCGCCCCGACCCCGCCCGCCTGTCCGGGACGGGGAAGGGCGGCCGTGCCGTGCGCGTTCTCCTCAGCAGAAAGACCGAGAGCGGGGAACCGAAGTGACCGTGTCAGACGTGGCCGAGAACGCGCCGGAGCTGGTGATCATCTCCGGTATGTCCGGAGCCGGCCGTTCCACCGCCGCGAAGTGCCTGGAGGACCTGGGCTGGTTCGTGGTGGACAACCTGCCGCCGGCCCTGATCCCGACCATGGTCGACCTGGGCGCCCGCTCCCAGGGCAACGTCGCCCGGATCGGCGTGGTCGTGGACGTCCGCGGCCGGCAGTTCTTCGACGACCTGCTCACCTCGCTCGACGAGCTGGAGAAGCGCGGCGTCCGCCTCCAGGTGGTCTTCCTGGACTCCTCCGACGACGCGCTGGTCCGCCGCTTCGAGAGCGTGCGCCGCCCGCACCCGCTGCAGGCCGACGGCCGGATCGTGGACGGCATCGCCCAGGAGCGCGACCTGCTGCGCGACCTGCGCGGCGAGGCCGACCTGGTGATCGACACCTCCAACCTCAACGTGCACCAGCTGCGCGCCAAGCTGGACGCCCAGTTCGCCGACCACGACGAGCCCGAGCTGCGCGCCACCGTGATGTCCTTCGGCTTCAAGTACGGCCTGCCGGTCGACGCCGACCTCGTGGTGGACTGCCGCTTCCTGCCCAACCCGCACTGGGTGCCCGAGCTGCGGGCCCGTACCGGCACCGACGCGGACGTCGCCGACTACGTGTTCCAGCAGCCCGGCGCCAACGAGTTCCTGGACGGTTACGCCCAGCTGCTGCGCATCATCACCGAGGGGTACCGACGGGAGGGGAAGCGCTACATGACGCTTGCCGTAGGCTGCACCGGTGGCAAGCACCGTAGCGTCGCCATGTCCGAGCGTCTGACCAAGCGTCTCATCGCCGACGGAGTCGAGACGGTGCTCGTCCACCGTGACATGGGACGGGAGTAACCGCCGCCTTCCCTGCCGGGCCGCCGGCGGAGCCGGTGGCGGGTCAGAGGAACGCGAGGTGATTGTGGCGGGATACGTGCCCGGGCGGCAGCCGCAGAGCAGGACCGGCGAACGGGCGGGCAGCCCCTCGCCGAACCGTCTGCGGAGCAGTCCCGCCCGGGCCAATCCGGCCCCTAGGATCACCGCGCTGGGCGGCGGCCAGGGCCTGTCCGCCTCGCTGTCGGCGCTGCGCCGGCTCACCAGCGACCTCACCGCGGTGGTCACCGTCGCCGACGACGGCGGCTCCAGCGGGCGGCTGCGCGAGGAGCTGGGCGTCCTGCCGCCCGGGGACCTGCGCAAGGCGCTGGCCGCGCTGTGCGGCGACGACGACTGGGGCCGCACCTGGTCAGAGGTGATCCAGCAGCGCTTCACCGGCAACGGCGAGCTGGGCGGCCACGCGGTCGGCAACCTGCTGATCGTCGCCCTCTGGGAGAAGCTCGGCGACCCGGTGGCGGCGCTGGACTGGGTCGGCCGGCTGCTGAACGTCCAGGGGCGGGTGCTGCCGATGTCGGCGGTGCCGCTGGACATCGAGGCCGCCGTGCGCGGCCACGACCCGGACCGCCCGGCCGAGGTCTCGGCCGTCCGCGGCCAGGCCAGCGTCGCGGTCACCCCCGGCACCGTGCAGTCGATCCGGCTGCTGCCGGACGGGCCGCCCGCTGTCCCGGAGGCGGTCACCGCCGTCCGGGAGGCGGACTGGGTGGTGCTCGGCCCCGGCTCCTGGTTCACCAGCGTGCTGCCGCACCTGCTGGTGCCCGAGCTGGCCAAGGCGCTGGTCGAGACCCGCGCCCGCCGCCTGCTCACCCTGAACCTGGCCCCGCAGCCCGGCGAGACCGAGGGCTTCACCCCGCAGCGTCACCTGGAGGTCATCGCCGACCACGCTCCCGACCTCGCCGTCGATGCGATCCTGGTGGACGAGCGCGCCGTCACCGGCGGTGCCTTCGGCCAGGCGGACCTGGCCGGTCTGGAGAAGGCCGCCGAGCGGATGGGCGCGGCTCTGGTGCTCGGTACGGTGGCCCGCACCGACGGCACCCCGCGACACGACCCGGAGCTGTTGGCAGCCGCGTACGACCGGATTTTCCGGACACATGGAAGGATCGGGCCATGGCGATGACTCCAGCGGTGAAGGACGAGATCAGCCGGCTCCCGGTCACCCGGGCCTGCTGTCGCAAGGCGGAGGTGTCGGCGATCCTGCGGTTCGCGGGCGGACTGCACATCGTGAGCGGCCGCATCGTGATCGAGGCAGAGCTGGACACCGGGGCGGCGGCACGGCGGCTGCGCAAGGACCTGCTGGAGATCTTCGGGCACTCCTCCGACCTCGTGGTGATGGCCCCCGGCGGGCTGCGGCGCGGCAGCCGCTTCGTCGTCCGGGTGGTCAAGGACGGCGAGCTGCTGGCACGCCAGACCGGTCTCGTGGACGGCCGCGGCCGGCCGATCCGGGGCCTGCCCCCGGCGGTCGTCTCCGGCGCCACCTGCGATGCCGAGGCGGCCTGGCGCGGGGCCTTCCTCGCCCACGGCTCGCTCACCGAGCCGGGCCGCTCCTCCTCGCTGGAGATCACCTGCCCCGGTTCCGAGGCGGCGCTGGCGCTGGTCGGCGCGGCCCGCCGGCTCGGCATCCCGGCCAAGGCCCGCGAGGTGCGCGGGGTGGACCGGGTGGTCATCCGCGACGGCGACGCCATCGGCGCGCTGCTGACCCGGCTCGGCGCCCACGAGTCGGTGCTCGCCTGGGAGGAGCGCCGGATGCGGCGCGAGGTCCGGGCCACCGCCAACCGGCTCGCCAACTTCGACGACGCCAACCTGCGCCGCTCGGCCCGTGCCGCGGTGGCGGCCGGTGCCCGGGTGCAGCGCGCGCTGGAGATCCTCGGCGAGGAGGTGCCCGAGCACCTGGCCGCGGCCGGCCAGCTGCGGATGCAGCACAAGCAGGCCTCGCTGGAGGAGCTGGGCGCGCTCGCCGACCCGCCGCTGACCAAGGACGCGGTGGCCGGCCGGATCCGCCGCCTGCTGGCGATGGCCGACAAGCGGGCCGCCGAGCTCGGCCTGCCGAGCACCGAGGCCAACCTGACCGACGAGATGGCGCTCAACTGATCTGTTCCGCAGGGCGCGCCCGCCCCGAGTCGAAGGTCCGAGCGGCCCGGCGGCGAGTGGGTGGGCAACAGCGGCCGGTGTCCGGATTCCGGGCACCGGCCGTCGTCGTGTCCGGGCCCGCGCCGGGAGCCGAAATTGGTCAAGACCACTTGACCAGGACCAACGGCCCCGGCGGGCAAGGACGGAGGGCCCGGAATCACGCCACGCCACGTCTTGCCAGGTGGCGCGATGTGCCCTCCCAGGGTCCGGAGGGGTAGGGTCGTAGGCGGTCGGGGACTTCCCAAATCTCATCCCCGTCGGCTCAGCGCCGGCGTACCTAACGAGGAGATCGGTTCGTGACGATCCGGGTAGGCATCAACGGCTTCGGCCGCATCGGCCGCAACTTCTTCCGCGCCGTCAAGGCCCAGGGCGCGGACATCGAGATCGTCGGTGTCAACGACCTCACCGACACGAAGACCCTGGCTCACCTGCTGAAGTACGACACCACCCTGGGCACCTTCCCGGGCGAGGTCTCGCACACCGAGGACAGCATCACCGTCGACGGCCACACCTTCAAGGTGACCGCCGAGCGTGACCCGGCCAACCTGCCGTGGGCCGCCCTGGGCGCCGACATCGTCGTCGAGTCCACCGGCATCTTCACCAAGGCCGAGGCCGCGAAGAAGCACCTCGCCGCCGGCGCGAAGAAGGTCATCATCTCGGCGCCCGCCACCGACGAGGACGTCACCATCGTCCTGGGTGTCAACGACGAGAAGTACGACGCCGCCAACCACCACATCATCTCCAACGCCTCCTGCACCACCAACTGCGTGGCGCCGATGGCGAAGGTGCTGAACGAGAGCTTCGGCATCGTCAAGGGTCTGATGACCACCGTCCACGCGTTCACCAACGACCAGGTGACCCTGGACTTCCCGCACAAGGACCTGCGCCGTGCTCGTGCGGCCTCGCAGAACATCATCCCGACCTCGACCGGTGCCGCCAAGGCGACCGCCCTGGTCCTGCCGGAGCTGAAGGGCAAGCTGGACGGCACCTCGCTGCGCGTCCCGGTCCCGACCGGCTCGATCACCGACCTGGTCGTCACCCTGGAGCGCGAGGTCACCAAGGACGAGGTCAACGCGGCCTTCCAGAAGGCCGCGCAGGAGGGCCCGCTCAAGGGCATCCTGGCCTACACGGAGGACCCGATCGTCTCCTCGGACATCGTCAACGACCCGGCCTCCTGCATCTTCGACAGCCAGCTCACCATGGTCCAGGGCAACCAGGTCAAGGTGCTCGGCTGGTACGACAACGAGTGGGGCTACTCGAACCGCGTCGTCGACCTGGTCACCCTCGTCGGTGGCCAGCTCTGACGCGGTGGGAGCTGACGTGATGTAGGGGCGAGGGCCCGGACGGCGAAACGAGCCGACCGGGCCCTCGCTCTGCGTACAAGGACTTCTCAGGCGGCCCCTGCGCCGTGCCGCCTCTGCGCATCAACCATCTCGCCAGGAGACCGAAGAACCCGTGAAGACCATCGAAGACCTGGACGTCGCCGGCAAGCGCGTCTTCGTACGCGCTGACCTGAACGTCCCGCTGTCGGACGGCCGGATCACCGACGACGGCCGGATCCGCGCCGTCGCCCCGACCATCGCCAAGCTCGTCGAGCGCGGCGCCAAGGTCGTCGTCGCCTCCCACCTCGGCCGCCCCAAGGGCGCGCCGGACCCGCAGTTCTCGCTCGCCCCGGTCGCCGTCCGCCTCGGCGAGATCCTCGGCCGGGACGTCGCCTTCGCCACCGACACCGTGGGCGACTCCGCCACGGCCGCCGTGGCCGCGCTGGCCGGCGGCGAGGTCGCGCTGCTGGAGAACCTGCGCTTCAACGCCGGTGAGACCAGCAAGGACGACGCCGAGCGCAAGGCCTTCGCCGAGCAGCTGGCCGCCCTGGCCGACCTGTACGTCGGCGACGGCTTCGGCGCCGTGCACCGCAAGCACGCCTCGGTGTACGACCTGCCGGGCCTGCTGCCGCACGCCGCCGGCGACCTGATCGCCACCGAGGTCGGCGTGCTGAAGAAGCTCACCGAGGACGTCGCCCGCCCGTACGTCGTCGTGCTCGGCGGCGCCAAGGTGTCCGACAAGCTCGGCGTGATCGACAACCTGCTGGAGAAGGCCGACCGGATCCTGATCGGCGGCGGCATGGCGTACACCTTCCTCAAGGCCCAGGGCCACGAGGTCGGCATCTCGCTGCTGCAGGAGGACCAGATCCCGACCGTCCTGGAGTACCTGGACCGGGCCGAGAAGCGGGGCGTCGAGTTCGTCCTGCCGAAGGACGTCCTGGTCTCGGCCGACTTCCCGGACCTCAAGGGCAAGACCCCGGCCACCTTCCAGACCGTCGACGCGGACAGGATCCCCGCCGACCAGGAGGGCCTGGACATCGGCCCGAAGACCCGCGAGCTGTACGCGGCGAAGCTGGCCGACGCTGGCACCGTGTTCTGGAACGGCCCGATGGGCGTCTTCGAGCACCCGGACTACGCGAACGGCACCAAGGCCGTCGCGCAGGCCCTGGTCGACAGCGACGCGTTCACCGTGGTCGGTGGCGGCGACTCCGCCGCGGCCGTCCGCATCCTGGGCTTCGACGAGACGAAGTTCGGGCACATCTCGACCGGCGGTGGCGCGAGCCTCGAGTACCTGGAGGGCAAGACCCTCCCCGGTCTCGCCGCCCTGGAAGGCTGAAAGCATGACTGAGCGTCTCCCGCTGATGGCGGGCAACTGGAAGATGAACCTCAACCACCTCGAGGCCATCCAGCACACCCAGAAGCTGGCGTTCGCGCTGGCCGACAAGGACTACGAGGCCGTCGAGGTCGCCGTCCTGGTGCCGTTCACCGACCTGCGTTCGGTGCAGACCCTGGTCTTCGGCGACAAGCTGAAGATCAAGTACGGCTCGCAGGACATCTCCCAGCACGACGGCGGCGCCTACACGGGCGAGGTCTCCGGCCCGATGCTGGCCAAGCTCCAGTGCACCTACGCGGTGATCGGCCACTCGGAGCGCCGCCAGTACCACGGCGAGAACGAGGAGATCGTCAACGCCAAGGTCAAGGCCGCCTACCGGGCCGGGGTCACCCCGATCCTGTGCATCGGCGAGCCGCTGGAGATCCGCAAGGCCGGCACCCACGTCGAGCACACCCTGGCCCAGCTGGACGGCGCCCTGGAGGGCGTCCCGGCGGACCAGGCCGAGTCGATCGTGGTCGCCTACGAGCCGGTCTGGGCGATCGGCACCGGCGAGGTGGCCACCCCGGAGGACGCGCAGGAGGTCTGCGCCGCCATCCGCGGGCGGCTCGCCGAGCTGTACTCCGCCGAGCTGGCCGACAAGGTCCGTGTGCTGTACGGCGGTTCGGTCAAGTCGTCGAGCGCGGCCGGTCTGATGGCCAAGCCCGACATCGACGGCGGCCTGATCGGCGGTGCCTCGCTGGACGCCGACGAGTTCGTCAAGATCGTGCGCTACCGTGAGCAGGCAGTAGGCTAACGCCGCCGCAGCAACGTAGGCTTTGGGGCCGGACCGCCGTACGCGGCCCGGCCCCTTCGCGAAGATACGAGAGAGTTGGTCCCGTCGTGGTTCTCGGGTTCTCGATTGCCCTGATCATCTTCAGTGCGCTGATGATCCTCTTGGTGCTTCTGCACAAGGGGAAGGGCGGCGGTCTTTCCGACATGTTCGGCGGTGGCGCGATGTCCACCGGCGGCGGTTCGGCGGTGGCCGAGCGCAACCTGGACCGCATCACCATCGTGGTCGGCGTGGGCTGGTTCGCCTGCATCATCGTGCTGAGCCTGGTCATGAAGTACAAGAGCTGACGCAACCCTGACGCCCCGTCGCCCGAGCGCCTATCCTGGGACGGTCGGGGGCGGAGGCGATGGTGGCGGAAGCTTAAGTCCTGCTTACACTAGGACGACTTTCGCCACCGACGCGCACCGCGGCGGGTCGGCGCAACAGCACGCAGGGAGTCAGACCGTGGCAAGTGGCAACGCCATCCGTGGCAGCAGGGTCGGGGCAGGCCCGATGGGGGAGGCGGAGCGCGGTGAGTCCGCTCCGCGCAACCGGATCTCCTTCTGGTGTGCCAACAAGCACGAGACCCGGCCCAGCTTCGCCGCCGAGGCCGTCATCCCGGACACCTGGGACTGCCCGCGCTGCGGCTTTCCGGCCGGCCAGGACGAGGACAACCCGCCCGCACCCTCGCGCAACGAGCCGTACAAGACCCACCTCGCCTACGTCCGGGAGCGGCGCACCGACGCCGACGGCGAGGCGATCCTCGCCGAGGCGCTGGCCAAGCTGCGCGGCGAGATCTGACGCACGAGCGAGATCCGGGGCGAGCCGAGCGCCGAACGGACTGACGACAAAGGGCGCCACCGTCGAGTGACGGCGGCGCCCTTCGGCGTTCCCGCTGTTACGCCGAGGCCGGCGGGTACAGCTGCGGCGGGATCCGCTCGGCGGCGGCGCGGTCCAGCAGCCACAGGGTGCGGCTGCGGCCGTACGCGCCGGAGGCCGGGGCCTGCAGCTCGCCGGGGCCGGACAGGGCCAGCGCGACCGCGCCCGCCTTGTCCTCGCCGGCGGCCAGCAGCCAGACCTCACGGGCCGCCCGGATCGCCGGGAGGGTGAGCGAGATCCGGGTCGGCGGGGGCTTGGGGGCCCCGCGCACGCCGATCACGGTCAGCTCGGTCTCCCGCACGCCCGGGTGCTCCGGGAAGAGCGAGGCCACGTGGGTGTCCGGGCCGACGCCGAGCAGCAGCACGTCGAAGGCCGGGACGCCGAACCGGTCGCCCGGTCCGGCGGCCTTCGCCAGCTCCTGCGCGTAACGGGCGGCGGCCGCCTCCACGTCCGAGCCGTCCACGCCGTCCGAGGCGGGCATCTCGTGCACCCGCGCCGGGTCGAGCGGAACGGCGTCCAGCAGCTCGGCGCGGGCCTGGACGGCGTTGCGGTCCGGATCGGCGGCGGAGACGAAGCGCTCGTCGCCCCACCAGAGGTCCAGCCGGCCCCAATCGACCGCGTCGCGCGCCGGGGAGGCGGCGATCGCGGCCAGCAGGGCGTTGCCGTTACGGCCGCCGGTGAGCACCACCGAGGCGGAGCCGCGGGCGGCCTGGGCGTCCACGATCCGGGTGATCAGCCGGGCCGCGGCCGCCTGGGCCATCAGCTCCTTGTCCCGGTGGACGACCAGCTGCGGGGTCGCGGCGGTCATGCGCTGCCCTTGGCGGCGCGCTTGCCCGCGGCCTTCCTCGCGGTCGGCTTCTCCGCGTCGGCGGTCACCCGGGTCGCATTGGCCACCGCGGCGTCGGCGGCCGCGGCCGCCGCCTCGCCGACCGAATCGGCCGCGGCCGGATCGGCCAGCGCCGGGTCGGCCGCCGGGCCGGACTCGGCGTGCTCGCGCAGCCGCTCGACGGGCGTGCGCACGGCCGTCGAGTAGATGTCGTCCGGGTCCAGCCGGCGCAGCTCCTCGGCGATCAACTCCGCGGTCTCGCGCCGCTTGAGCGCCACCTGGCGGTCCGGCGAGCCGGGCATGGAGAGCGTGCCCATCAGGCCGTCCGGGCGGTCCAGGGTGATGTCCCCGCCGGTGGTGCGCAGGTGCACCGCGGTGATGCCGGGGCCGCCGGTGACGACCCGCTCGACCGGCACGTGCAGCCGGTTGAGCAGCCACAGGCCGAGCAGTTCGACGCTGGGGTTGTAGGACTCGCCCTCGACCATCACCGAGGTGATGGCGGACGGCCGCTGGTCCAGCGCGGCGGCCAGCATCGAGCGCCAGCCGGTGATCCGGGTCCAGGCCAGGTCGGTGTCGCCCGGGGTGTAGCTCTCGGCCCGCTGGGCGAGCTGACCGACCGGGGACTCGGCGGTGACGGCGTCGGTGATCCGGCGCTGGGCGAGCGCGCCCAGCGGGTCCTGCGCCGGGTGCTGCGGCGCGTTGTCCGGCCACCAGACCACGGTCGGGGCGTCCGGCAGCAGCAGCGGCAGGACCACCGACTGGGCGTGCAAGGCGAGTTCGCCGTGCATGCGCAGGATGACCGTTTCTCCGGAGCCGGCGTCCGAGCCGACCAGGATCTCGGCGTCCAGCCGGGTCTCGGCACGGGCCCGGGGCGAGCGGCCGGCGCGCTTGATCACCGCGAGGGTGCGCATCGGATGCTCACGGGAGGCCTCGTTGGCGGCCTTGAGGGCGTCGTACGCGCTGCCCTCGTCGGTCACGATCACCAGGGTGAGCACCATGCCGGCGGCGGTGGAGCCGCTGGCCCGGCGCGCCTCCATCAGCTGGGCGTTGATCTTGCTGGAGGTCGTGTTGGTGAGGTCGATCTTCATGGCCGGCGCCAGCTCCTGCCGTCTCGTGCGAGCATCTCGTCCGCCTCGGACGGGCCCCAGGTGCCCGCCGGGTACTGGGCGGGCTTGCCGTGGGCGTCCCAGTACTTCTCGATCGGGTCGAGGATCTGCCAGGAGAGCTCGACCTCCTGGTGACGCGGGAACAGGTTGGCGTCGCCGAGCAGCACATCGAGGATGAGCCGCTCGTACGCCTCCGGGCTGGACTCGGTGAAGGACTCGCCGTAGGCGAAGTCCATCGTGACGTCCCGGACCTCGAAGGAGGTGCCCGGCACCTTGGAGCCGAACCGCACCGTCACGCCCTCGTCCGGCTGGACCCGGATGACCAGGGCGTTCTGCCCCAGCTCCTCGGTCGCGTAGGAGTCGAACGGCAGGTACGGGGCGCGCTGGAAGACCACCGCGATCTCGGTGACCCGGCGGCCCAGCCGCTTGCCGGTGCGCAGGTAGAACGGGACACCCGCCCAGCGGCGGTTGTTGATCTCCAGCTTGATCGCCGCGTAGGTGTCGGTCTTGGAGTCCGGGTCGATGCCGTCCTCGTCCAGGTAGCCGGCCACCTCCTCGCCGCCCTGCCAGCCGGCCGCGTACTGGCCGCGCACGGTGTGCCGGCCGAGGTCGGCCGGGAGCTTGACGGCGCTGAGCACCTTGAGCTTCTCGGCCACCAGCGCCTTCGGGTGGAAGGACGCCGGCTCCTCGATGGCGGTGAGCGCCATCAGCTGCAGCAGGTGGTTCTGGATGACGTCACGGGCGGAGCCGATGCCGTCGTAGTAGCCGGCCCGGCCGCCGATGCCGATGTCCTCGGCCATGGTGATCTGCACGTGGTCGACGTACGACCGGTTCCAGATCGGCTCGAACATCTGGTTGGCGAAGCGCAGCGCCAGGATGTTCTGGACCGTCTCCTTGCCCAGGTAGTGGTCGATCCGGAAGACCTCGTCGCGCGGGAAGACCTCGTGGACGACCTTGTTGAGCTCCTGGGCGCTCTCCAGGTCGTGGCCGAAGGGCTTCTCGATGACGGCGCGGCGCCAGGAGCCCTGCGGCGGGTCGGCCAGGCCGTGCTTCTTGAGCTGCTGGACGACGGTCGGGAAGAACTTCGGCGGGACGGACAGGTAGAAGGCGAAGTTGCCGCCGGTGCCCTGGGCCTTGTCCAGCTCCTCGATGGTCTCGCGGAGCTTGTCGAAGGCCTCGTCGTCGTCGAAGGTGCCCTGGACGAAGCGCATGCCCTTGGCGAGCTGCTGCCAGACCTCCTCACGGAACGGGGTCCGGGCGTGCTCCTTGACCGCGTCGTGGACCTCCTTGGCGAAGTCCTCGTCCTCCCACTCGCGGCGGGCGAAGCCCACCAGGGAGAAGCCCGGCGGCAGCAGACCCCGGTTGGCCAGGTCGTAGATGGCCGGCATCAGCTTCTTGCGGGACAGGTCGCCGGTGACCCCGAAGATGACCAGGCCGGACGGCCCCGCGATGCGCGGGAGCCGCCGGTCGGAGGGGTCACGAAGCGGGTTGACCGGAGCGGGCGGGAGGTCGTCCGCGTCCGATTCCGACGTCAACTCGGGGAAATCAGTGCTCACTTGGTGTGCTCCGCTTTCGTGCGCTGGCTGTGTGAGCGGGGGTCACTTCTCGTTGGCGAAGGAGGCCAGCGAGGCGGTGACGGTGTCGAGCAGTTCCTGCCAGGACTGCTCGAACTTCTCCACGCCCTCGTCCTCCAGCACCTGGACGACGTCGTCGTAGTCCACGCCGGCGGCCGCGATGGCGTCCAGGACGGCCTTGGCGTCGGCGTAGTTGGGGACGATGGTGTTGCCGGTGATCACGCCGTGGTCGCCGGTGGCGTCCAGGGTGGCCTCGGGCATGGTGTTGACGGTGCCGGGGGCGACCAGCTCGGTGACGTACAGGGTGTCCGGCAGGGCCGGGTCCTTGACGCCGGTGGAGGCCCACAGCGGGCGCTGCGGCTTGGCGCCGGCGGCCTCCAGGGCCTTCCAGCGGGCGTTGCCGGCGGTCTTGCCGTCGACGCTGCCGAAGACCTCCTCGTACGCCTGGTAGGCGAGGCGGGCGTTGGCCAGGGCGGCCTTGGAACGCAGGTTCCGGGCGTCGCCGCCGATCTTGTCCAGGCGCTTGTCGATCTCGGTGTCCACGCGGGACACGAAGAAGGAGGCGACCGACTCGATCTGGGAGAGGTCCAGGCCCTTGGCCTTGGCGGTCTCCAGGCCGGTCAGGTAGGCGTCGATGACGGCCCTGTAGCGGTCCAGGGAGAAGATCAGCGTGACGTTGACGCTGATGCCCAGGCCGATGACCTCGGCGATGGCGGGCAGGCCGGCCTTGGTGGCGGGGATCTTGATCAGGACGTTCGGACGGTCGACCAGCCACCACAGCTGCTTGGCCTCGGCCACCGTCGGGGCGGTCTCGTGCGCCAGGCGCGGGTCGACCTCGATGGAGACCCGGCCGTCGCGGCCGTTGGAGGCGTCGTAGACCGGGCGCAGCACGTCCGCGGCGTCGCGCACGTCCGAGGTGGTGATCATGCGGATCGCCTCGTCGGTGGTGACCTTGCGGACCGCGAGGTCGCGCAGCTGGCTGTCGTAGGAGCTGTCGCCGCTGCCGGCGATGGCCTTCTGGAAGATGGTCGGGTTGGTGGTGACACCCACCACGTGCTTGTTCTGCACCAGCTCGGCCAGGTTGCCGGAGTTCAGCCGCTTGCGGCTGAGGTCGTCCAGCCAGATCGCAACGCCTTCGTCGCTGAGGCGCTTCAGTGCGTCAGTCATGGTGCTTCAGTCCCTTGTTCTTCTGCTTCGTGGGGTAGTCAGAGGGGGCCGCGTGCCCGCGTGCGGGCGGGCACGCGGCCCGGAACGCGTTAGCGGTTGACGGCCTCGAGGGAGCGCAGGGCGTTGTGCGCCTCGGCCACCACGCGCTCGGCGGTCAGGCCGAACTCCTCGAACAGCACCTGGTAGTCGGCGGAGGCACCGAAGTGCTCCAGCGAGACGATCCGGCCGTGGTCGCCGACCAGCTCGCGCCAGCCCTGGGCGATGCCGGCCTCCACCGAGACGCGGGCCTTGACCGACGGCGGCAGCACGCTGTCGCGGTAGGCCTGGTCCTGCTCCTGGAACCACTCGAAGGACGGGACGGAGACGACGCGGGTGGCGATGCCCTCGGCCTCCAGGACCTCGCGGGCCTGGACGGCCAGCTGGACCTCGGAACCGGTGCCCAGCAGGATCAGCTGCGGGTCACCGTTGCCGGCCTCGGCCAGCACGTAGGCGCCCTTGGCGGTGCCCTCGGCGGAGGCGAAGACCTCGCGGTCGAAGGTCGGGACGTTCTGACGGGTGAGCGCCAGGCCGACCGGGCCGGGGTGGCTGCTCTGGCGCTCGATGAGGGTGCGCCAGGCGACGGCCGTCTCGTTGGCGTCCGCCGGGCGGACCATGGCCAGGCCCGGGATGGCGCGCAGCGAGGCCATGTGCTCCACCGGCTGGTGGGTCGGGCCGTCCTCGCCGAGGCCGATCGAGTCGTGCGTCCAGACGTAGGTGACCGGCAGCTTCATCAGCGCGGCCAGACGGACGGCCGGGCGCATGTAGTCGGCGAAGACCAGGAAGGTGCCGCCGTACACGCGGGTCCCGCCGTGCAGCGCGATGCCGTTCATGGTCGAGCCCATGGCGTGCTCGCGGATGCCGAAGTGGATCGTCCGGCCGTACGGGCTGGCGGACTTCAGCGGGTTGCCCTCGGGGAGGAAGGAGCTGTCCTCGTCGATCGTGGTGAGGTTGGACTCCGCGAGGTCGGCCGAGCCGCCCCACAGCTCCGGGATCACCGCGCCGAGCGCCTTGAGGGTCTCGCCGGAGGCCTTGCGGGTGGCGACGGCCTTGCCGGCCGGGAAGGAGGGGATGGCCTTCTTCCAGCCCTCGGGCAGCTCGCCGGCCTGGATGCGGTCGAACTCGGCGGCCCGGTGGGCGTTCGCGGCGCGCCAGGCGTCGAAGCCCTGCTGCCACTGGTCGCGGGCGGCCTTGCCGCGCTTGATGACCTGGCGGGCGTGCTCGATGACCTGGTCGCTGACCTCGAAGGTCTTCTCCGGGTCGAAGCCCAGGACCTTCTTGGTGGCGGCGATCTCGGCCGCGCCGAGCGCCGAGCCGTGCGCCTTGGCGGTGTTCTGGGCGTCCGGGGCAGGCCAGGCGATGATGGTGCGCATCGCGATCAGCGACGGGCGGGAGGTCTCCGCCTTGGCGGCGGCCAGCGCACCGGCGAGGGCCTCGACGTCGATGTCGCCGTTGGCCTTCGGGGTGACGCGCTGCACGTGCCAGCCGTACGCCTCGTAGCGCTTGAGGACGTCCTCGGAGAAGGCCGTCTCGGTGTCGCCCTCGATCGAGATGTGGTTGTCGTCGTACAGGGCGACCAGGTTGCCCAGCTTCTGGTGGCCGGCCAGCGAGGAGGCCTCGGCGGAGATGCCCTCCTCCAGGTCGCCGTCGGAGACGATGGCCCAGATGGTGTGGTCGAAGGGGGACTCCCCGGCCGCCGCCTCCGGGTCGAACAGACCGCGCTCGTAACGGGCGGCCATCGCCATGCCGACCGCGTTGGCGATGCCCTGGCCCAGCGGGCCGGTGGTGGTCTCCACGCCGGCGGTGTGGCCGTGCTCGGGGTGGCCCGGGGTGCGGCTGCCCGCGACGCGGAAGGCCTTGAGGTCATCCAGCTCCAGGCCGTAGCCGGAGAAGTACAGCTGGGTGTAGAGCGTCAGGCTGGTGTGCCCGGGGGAGAGGACGAAGCGGTCGCGGCCGACCCAGGCCGGGTCGGTCGGGTCGTGGCGCAGGAAGCGCTGGAAGATCAGGTAGGCAGCGGGGGCCAGCGACATGGCCGTCCCGGGGTGCCCGTTACCGACCTTCTGGACAGCGTCCATCGCCAGGACCCGCGCCGTGTCAACCGTGCGCTCGTCCAGGTCGCTCCACTCGAATGCGTTCGTCGGCGCAGTGCTCACCCTGTCTCAGGGCTCCTTCCATTGTGAAGAGTGACCCCGTGAATGGGGACCGGGTCGGCCACGGCGCTGTGGTCCCGACTGTGGATGGTGCCGGTCACGGAGGGTAGATCCCGCTTCTGCGTGCGAGCCTACCGTCCGGGCCGGGGCTCACCCTCCGTGCCGGGACAACCGGGATTTCCGCATGGTGATTCCCACTAGGGCGTTACGACTTGTTTTGTCCCAGGCTCTCCCGGTTTGCCGGGGCCTGCCGCCCGGGTGGTCGGGACGGGTTGCGGAGCCGCGCCGGAGCCGTTTCGTGGCTTCACCCAGTCGGCTCACCCCGGGGTGTGCCATCCGCCTCGCCGGGGGACCCCGGAGCCGGATGGGATATATGGAGCGTCTAAGGTGGCGTGGTACGCGCAGAGCGGACGATTCGGGACCCTTCGTTCCTGTGGCCGCCTGCGAGGATTCATCTTCAGTTGGGGTGTTAGTGACCGCCGTCGAAACCCGTCCCGCCGGGGTCACCGGGGCGACTCCTGCGCACCGGCCCATCGGGGCCCGTGTCGGCGCCTTCGTCGCACTGACCAAGCCGCGGATCATCGAGCTGCTGCTGATGAGCACGGTGCCGGTGATGTTCCTGGCCCAACAGGGCGTGCCGAACATGCTGCTGGTGCTGAAGGTCGTGGTCGGCGGCTACCTCTCGGCGGGCGGCGCCAACGCCCTCAACATGTACATCGACCGCGACATCGACGCGCTGATGACCCGTACCGAGCGGCGGCCGATCGTCACCGGGATGGTGTCCCCGCGCGAGGCACTGGTCTTCGGCATCACGCTCGGGGTCGTCTCCACCCTGGTGCTCGGCTACGGCGTCAACTGGCTCTCCGCCGGACTGGCGCTCGGCGCGCTGCTGTTCTACGTGTTCGTCTACACGCTGGGGCTCAAGCGGCGCACCTCGCAGAACATCGTCTGGGGCGGCATCGCCGGCTGCATGCCGGTGCTGATCGGCTGGTCCTCGGTGACCAACTCGGTGTCCTGGGCGGCCGTCGCGCTGTTCCTGGTGGTGTTCTTCTGGACGCCGCCGCACACCTGGGTGCTGTCGATGAAGGTGCGCGAGGACTACGAGCGGGCCGGCGTGCCGATGCTGCCGGTGATCAAGGGCAACGTCGCGGTCGGCAAGCAGGTCGTCGCCTACTCCTGGGTGATGGTGGCGGTCTCCCTGGCGGTCTGGCCGCTCGGGCACATGAGCTGGCTGTACCCCGTCGCCGCGGTGCTGCTCGGCGGCTTCTGGCTGCGCGAGGCGCACGCGCTGTACGCGCGGGCCAAGGCCGGGATCGTGGGCGCGAAGCTGAAGGAGATGCGGCTGTTCCACTGGTCGATCACCTATCTGTCGCTGCTGTTCGTGGTGTGCGCGATCGATCCGTTCGTGAAGTGAAGTAAGGCTTGTCGGACGGCGAGGAGCCCCGGTCCTGGTGGACCGGGGCTCCTCGCGTGTCCGGGGTCCTCGGTTTTCCGGGGCTCGTTCCGCGTTCGGCGGCCGGGTAGTTCGGAGTTCAGCGGCTGGGTAGTTCGGACGGGCCGACGTGGTCGTCCAGCCAGTCCCGGAGTGGCTGGGAGGCGCGCAGGAACGCGGCGATCCGGGTGCGGGCCGTGCGGGTGCCCAGCCACTCGGCGGGCTCCCACTCCTGCCAGGCCACCAGGCCCTTGTGGCGCAGCAGCTCGATCCTCGGGTGGTCCTTGGCGTAGCCGCGCGGAGCCGACTTGAGGGAGTCCCGGCCGTGGACCTGCGGGCCGTCCTTCTCCACCCGGGCGATCACCCTGAGGAGTTCGGCGCCGCTGACGTCCTCGGCGACGGCGGCACGGTAGCGCTCCAGCTGGTCCGGGGCGAGCTGGTACATGCCGTTGCCGCAGGCCAGGCCGTCGGCGGAGAGCTGGATGTAGCCGCCCGACTCCAGATGCGCGCCGATGTGCGTCTTGTACGGGGACTTGTCGGCGCTGAAGCGGACGTCGCGGTTGGGGCGGAAGATCTTCCCCGGCCCGAACTCCGGCTCCAGCTCGGCGAGCAGCAGCTCCATCGGGGCGCGTACGGTGTCGTCGTACTGCTCCTTGTGGGCCTGCCAGAAGGTCTTCGAGTTGTCGGCTTCGAGGTGCGCGTAGAAGTCCAGCGCCTCGGCCGGCCAGCCTTTGAAGGTCACCTCTCCAGTATGTGGCCCGGTGCACAGGGTGCTCTTGTCGCCAGGTCGTCTACCGGTGGGTAGCATGCGGGCATGAGCAGCGCAGAGACCGCCACCGCCGCGCCGGACGCCCGTACCGAGCGCCGCGCCAAGCGCATCGCCAAGCACCTGACCAGCTTCGCCCAGCAGCACGGCGGCAGCGCCGACGCGGTCGTCGAGTACGTCGGCGCCGTGGCCACCCGGATCGTCGTGGTCGGCGCGGACGGCGCCTGGGGCGACCAGGTGGCCCCGACGTACGCGGTCGGCCGCCGGGCCGCCGAGCTGGCCGGGCTCACCCTGCACGACGACTTCGAGGGCGAGCTGGGCCTCAAGGTGAAGACCGGCCCGTACGAGTGGAAGCGGATGGCGGGGCTGCAGCTCGGCGGCTGATCACGGTCTCGTGTGTGCGACGGCCCGGCTCCCCGGATGGGGGAGCCGGGCCGTTGGCCGTTTCAGATGGGGAGGCTCCAGCCAGGGCCGTCCTCGTGGCCGATCCAGACGCGTTGTCCCGACCTGGAGACGGTGAACCCGAAGCCCTCCTGATGCGGCTCGCCCGCCCTCTGCCAGGCTTCGATGGCGCTCTCCACCTGGTCCCAGAGCCGGAGCGGGCCCCGCTGGACGACGGTCCAGCCGCCTCCCCGGGGCCGGCATGGTCCGGGCCTGTGATCCCGTGGCCACGTCGGAGAGGATCTGCTGTCCGCCGACGCCCATCCGCTCGGCCGAGGGCGCTGCGAGCTGGGAGACCCAGTTGCCCGTCCAGGTGCCGATGATCTGGGGGTCGATCCGGGTCGGGCGTTCGTCGCCGGGGAGCAGTGACAGGCTCTGGCGGGGCGGCCGGTCGTGCGGGCGGGCGATCATGAAGCTGGTGTACCCGGGCAGGAATCGGCCGGTGGCTTCTCCGGGACCGGTCACGACCAGCAGCGCGAGACCGAAGCCGAAGGACCAGCCGGACAGCGTGACCAGGATCCGGCCGCCGGGCTTCACCTGGTGCAGCCACGGGGGCGGCACGTAGCGAACCGAACAGGTGGCGACGAGTCGGTCGTAGGGGCCTCCGTCCGGGTCGCCGAGCAGTCCGTCGCCGATGATCAGGCGTGGGGAGTACCCGGCTGCCTTGAGGGCGGCTGCAGCGGCCTCGCCCACCTCCGGGTCGTATTCGACGCTGGTGAGGTTGGCGTTCCCGAGCCGGTGCGCGCCGAGGGCGGTCGAGTAGCCGGTGCCGGTGCCGATCTCGAGCACCCGGTGGCCGGCCTCGGCGCCGAGCTGGTGCCACATGCGCAGGACCAGGGACGGCAGGGTGGACGACGAGGACGGAACCCCCGTGACGGTGCCGCCGGTCACGTCCTCGGGGCGGGTGCGCCCGTCGAGTTGGGTGATCAGCGTTTCGTTGCTGTAGACCTGCTCCAGCCAGCCGGGCTCGCCCCGGAACACGGGCCGGTAGGCGGTCGGGTAACTTCCCTCGACCGGAAGGAAGTAGGAACCGACGAACAGTTCCCGGGGGACCGCTCTGGCGGCGTGCTCCCAGGCGGGATCGGTGATCTTGTCCTCCCCGGTGAAGCCGTCCACCAGGGCAGTACGGAGCTGAGCCGGTGTACTCACGTGTCGGGACCTCTCTCCAGCTGATCGGCAATGGCGCGGGCGATCGCGGCGCTGGTCCTGGCCGGCTGCCACGCCCACTGGCCGTTCGGGTTGCACTCAAGGAAGTACCAGTCGCCCGAGGCGGTCACGGCGAAGTCGAACGCGCCGTACACCAAACGGAATTCAACGAGGTAGGCGGCGACCGACCGCGCGACCGGTTCGGGGATCTCCACCGGCGCGCACGTCATCCGGTCCTGCCGGTGGCGCCAGTCGAGATCGGGGCTGTCGATCCGGACGCCGAACAGGCGGTCTCCGACGGCGGTCACCCGCGCGTCGAAGGCCTTCCACCCGGACGACCGGGACTCGACGGTCGGCCAAGACGCGCAGGACCACGTCGGCTGTCACGTCGTAGGGGCCGGTCAGGACCAGAACCGCCCGGTGTCGATCCGGTGTCATGTCAGCCCGCGCCCTGATCCTGGTCGTTCGCGGGCATGCTGTCCATGTCGGTCGGCTGGTTCTGCTGCCCGCTCTGGCCGTCGCCGCCGCCCGTGCTCGTGGGCGTGCTGGTTTCGGTGCTGGTGCCGTGCGCACCCATCTCGACCGTGCGGCCGTGCTCGTCTACGAACACGGCGACCTGCGTTTCGGGATCGATCACGGGCGTCAGGGCGGGGATCGGGCTGGACTCCGGGTACGGCCCCATGCGGGTGGTGCCCCACGGTGCGGTGGTCATCTGTGCTGCGCCTCCTGATGGACAGGGTGGCTGGGGTGGTCGAGCCATGGCCACTGGGTGTTCGCAGTGACGGTGAGGCCGAAGCGGGTGGGGGCTGGGCGGTCGTGCTGCTCCCACCAGTGGTGGGCGGCGGTGACCTCGTCCCAGAGGCGGCGGGGGCCGTACTGCCAGACGGTGAAGCGGTTTGCTCGGTCATGGTTGTGGTCGACGGCGGCCCAGGAGCGGGTGTCGGTGGTCGCGATCCAGAGCCGGGCGTCGACGCCGTCGACGCCCGGCTCGTGTTCCCAGGCGGTCCACACGTCGCCGAGCCGTAGGCCGAGGGCGAAGCGGGCCTCCCAGTTGTCGCCCGTGACCTCCCACGGGGGCAGCGTGGTCTCGGATTCGTCCGGGACGTGCTCGTCCCGGACGACGTCGCGGAAGATCCGCAGGTCCTGCCGGTGGTTGCGCATCAGCATGAACGCGGAGTAGGGGCTGAAGCGGCCCTGGGCCCGGTCGCGTTCGACGGTGAGCTTGAGGAGTCCCCAGCAGAGCATCGGGTTGTCCCAGGGGGTGAGGATGACGCCGCCGGGGCGGGTCTGTTCGATCCAGGCCCAGGGGACGCGGCGGACCGAGCAGGTGGAGACGATCCGGTCGTACGGGTGGCGGCGGGGCCAGCCCAGGGAGCCGTCTCCGCGGACGAGGTCGACGTCCAGGCCTGCCGTGTTGAGGGAGGCCCAGGCTTGTTCGGAGACCTCGGGATCGATCTCGATCGAGGTGACGTGTCTGGGGCCGAGGCGGTGGGCGAGGAGGGCGGCGTTCCAGCCGGTGCCGGTGCCGATCTCCAGGACGTTCATGCCGGGGCGGACGTCGAGGTCTCGGAGCATGCGGACGACGATCGAGGGGGCCGAGGCGGAGGAGGACGGCCAGGCGGCGGTCGGGTCGGCGGCCGGCTGGCCGTCGTTGACCTGGGTGACGACGGGCGCGTCCGCGTACGCCGCCTCGAACCAACGTTGGTGGTCGGTGGAGAGGTCGCACGGTTCGTAATCGTCGTGGGTGTTCTCCAGCCAGATCCGTTCGGGGAGGAAGCGATGGCGCGGGACCGCCGTGATGGCCTTCTGCCACTCCGGAGGAACGGGGCCGTCGAGCGCTTCGCCGACGGCCCGGTGCAGGCCGCGCACGGCGGCCTGCTCCGGTCGATGCACGGGGTCCGTCACTTCTCGCCCTCGCCCTTCTTGTGCTTCGGCTCGGGCGCCGGCTGGGATCCGTCGGGGGACGGCTTGCTCGTGCCCGGGTCCTTCTTGCCGCCGTGCTTGCCGCCGCTGGGCTTGTCGGTTCCCCAACCCATTCTTCCTCCTTGGGTGTTGATGTGTGTGTTGGTGATCCCGTCCGCGCCGCCGGGCCGACGGCGCGGACGGGAGTTCAGTGGGAGCGGTTGATCAGTACGAGGGCCGCGACGACGATGTGCAGCCCGGCCGCGGCGGATACGCCGTAGGCGGCCCAGACCTGCGTGGGGTCGGGGTCGGACGGCGGTGGCGGCGCGTCGTCGGGGGCGCAATCGGCGTCAGAGGGTTGCGAGTTCACCGGGGGGTCGGCGCAGGTGTCGCAAGGTCGGCGTGGACGACCTTGCCGAAGGGGAGAAGCGTGACGCCCCAGCGGCCATGGGTGAGCCGGTGGACCATCGCCAGCCCCCGGCCCGACGTGGCGTCGGGCCGGGCCTGGACCATCACGGGCATCGACCGGGAGCCGTCGCCGACGAGGATGCGGACGATGTGGTCGGTCGGACGGCGGATGCCGACGAGCAGGCGGGTCTGGCAGCCGGTCTTGAGGGAGTTGGTGACCAGCTCGCTGACGATCACGGCAGCGTCGTCCACCAGGTCGCTCGGCCCCCACTCCCGCAGCTGCGCGCCGACGAACCGGCGCGCAGCTGCCACCGACTCCGGCTGGTAGGGCAGCAGCAGGTCCGATGTCGGCAGCACCGACATCGAATCGGTGCCAGGAGTCGCACGACACTCCATCGAAGCGTGCTGCATGGGAACTTCCAGGATGTCGGCCTCGAACACGACCATCTCCTCTAAATGAGGTGTTTCCATGCACTCATGTACATGAGTGACGAGTAGAAGAGTGCCCGACTCCTGTACATGAGTCAACCCGTCGCGAGAGGAACCTCGCGACGGGTTGAGAGAGTTGATTGTCAGTCAGTCATGTGCGGGGAAGCGATAGTCGAGAACGAACTGATCTGCGGCCATGACGGTGTCGCACACCTCCACCACGCGACCATCCGTGGTGATGGCCTCGCGAACGAGATGGATCACTGGCGCACCAGGGCTCAGCGTGAGCGCTTTGGTCTCGGGCTTGCTTGCGAGCCTGGCCCGCACGGACTCGGTGAACTCGGCGAGGGAGTGGCCATGCTCTTCGAGGCGGGCGTAGATGCCGCCGCCACCTGGGTTCTCGGCGAAGACTTCGGGGATGTCCTTGACTACATCCCACGGCAGGTATGACGTGGCCTCCTCGGTGGGTACCCCATCTCGGAAGTACCGGCGCTTCCGGGCCAGCACTTGGGTGTCTGCGGGAAGTCCCAAGCGATCGGCGATCTCAGGAGGTGCTGCTATGGGGCGAAGCGCGCGAGTTCCAAGAATCTGGAGCCGGGATGCACTCGAACCCGTTCGTCGGTGCGACTTCAAGACGGCTTCGGATACGAGTTCGCTGC
>NZ_JBVHIP010000045.1:0-65944 GCF_055560495.1 Kitasatospora sp. NPDC023176
AGCTAAGCCTCACAGCGCCGATGGTACTGCAGGGGGGACCCTGTGGGAGAGTAGGACGCCGCCGAACAATTCTTCAGAAAAGCCCCTGATCCTTATGGATCAGGGGCTTTTCGCATTTCCATTGACGTATCGTCGGGGCATGGACGATCAGACAGCGGTCATGGCGGACAACGTGCTCCGTCCCGAGCAGCGCGACGGCGCCCTGCGTGTTCTGGCGGAGGCTCAGGCGGTCGACGGCCGGGCCGCCGTCTCCGAGCAGGGCCGGCTCCGGCTGCGGAACGCCGAGACGGCCCGGCCGGGTGTCACCCATGTCATCGGGAGCGAGAGCGGGTCCGTCGTCGGCTACGGCCAGCTCGAGGTGCCGGAGACCACGGGCGCCGACACCGCAGCCGCCGGCACCGCGACCGCCAACCCGGCCGCCGAGCTGGTGGTCGACCCGGCGGCCCGGGGCCGGGGTCTGGCCCGCCCGCTGGTCGACGCCGTCCTGGCGCAGGCGCACGGTGCCGGGCGTGACGCGGTGGACTTCTGGGTGCACGGCGGTCACCCGGCGGCCCGGCACCTGGCCGAGGCGTACGGCGCCGAGCTGGTCCGGGAGCTGCGGCAGATGCGTCGCACCGGTCCGCAGACCGAGGCCGTGCCCGTCCCCGAGGGCATCGAGCTCCGCACCTTCCGCCCGGGGGAGGACGACGCCGAGTGGCTGCGGCTGAACGCCCTGGCCTTCGCCCACCACCCCGAGCAGGGCTCCTGGACGGAGCAGGACCTGGCGGAGCGGATCGCCGAGCCCTGGTTCGACCCGGCCGGCTTCTTCCTGGCGACCCGGGACGGCAGGGTGGTCGGCTTCCACTGGACGAAGGTGCACCCGGCCACCGCCACCGAGCCGGAGCTCGGCGAGGTCTACGTCGTCGGGGTGGACCCGGCCGAGCAGGGCAGCGGTCTGGGCCGGGCGCTGACCGCGGCCGGCCTGCGTCACCTGACCGGGTCAGGCGCCGGCGAGCGCGGACTGGCGACCGTCCTCCTCTACGTCGACGCCGACAACCCGGCCGCGGTCCGGGTGTACGAGCGACTGGGATTCACCGTGCACGAGGTGGACCTCATGTACCGCGCCCGGTACCAGGCGGACCGGCCGGTCCGGCCGGGCACCCACGCGTAGCCACGACCCGCCTCCCCAGCCACGTCCGGGTGGTCCCCACCCCCTGGCCACGGGCGGCCCGGGGGTAACGGAGAGGTCGCGGGCGAGGGGCGGGGAAGGCCGCCGACCCCTTGCTCCGACCGACTCAGCTTTCCTCCTGGCCATGCGGTGTTTACCGTGGATTCAATTGCTGCCGCGAAGATCACAGGATGAAGTCCGTAGTGTCTCGCTCGTGCAGAGTCGACCGCCCTTCGTCGGCCGGTCCTGTACGGACCGCGCCCGGTGGGTGGGTGCTGTCCCCGGGGTCGACCCGGGGCGAGGACGACGGCCCGCAGAGCCATTCGCGTTCGGACGCCGTCCTGCTGGAGGAGCTGGAACCCATGAGCATCCCCCGCCCCGTCCCTGCCCCGCCCTCGCCCACGGCCCGGATGTCCGGTGCGCTGGGCGTCCCGCCGGAGCCGGCGACCACGGACGAGCAGGATTTCGAAGCACTGCCGCAGGGCCGCTTCCTGGACCGTGAGCGGAGCTGGCTGGCGTTCAACGAGCGCGTCCTGGAACTGGCCGAGGATCCGGGGATCCCGCTCCTGGAGCGGGCCAAGTTCCTGGCGATCTTCGCCAGCAACCTGGACGAGTTCTTCATGGTCCGGGTGGCCGGTCTGAAGCGCCGGATCGCCACCGGCGTCGCCCAGCGCAGCGCGTCCGGCCTCCAGCCGCGCGAGGTGCTGGACCTGATCTGGACCAGGTCGCGCGAGCTGATGGCCCGTCATGCCGCCGCCTTCCAGCAGGAGGTGCTGCCGGACCTCGCCGCCGAGGGCATCGAGGTGGTCCGCTGGCCGGAGCTGGCCGAGAAGGAGCAGGCCCGGCTGCACACCCTGTTCCGGCAGAAGATCTTCCCGGTGCTGACCCCGCTGGCGGTCGACCCGGCGCACCCCTTCCCCTACATATCGGGGCTCTCCCTCAACCTGGCCGTGGTCGTCCGCAACCCGGTGTCCGGCCACAAGCACTTCGCCCGGGTGAAGGTGCCGCAGTCGCTGGCCCGCTTCCTGGAGGCCTCGCCCCAGCGCTACGTCCCGCTGGAGGACGTGATGGGCGCGCACCTGGAGGAGCTCTTCCCGGGGATGGAGGTGTTGGCGCACCACGCCTTCCGGGTCACCCGCAACGAGGACCTGGAGGTGGAGGAGGACGACACCGAGAACATCCTCAAGGCCCTGGAGAAGGAGCTGATGCGGCGGCGCTTCGGCCCGCCCGTCCGGCTGGAGGTCGAGGAGTCGATCGACCCCTACATCCTGGACCTGCTGGTGCGGGAGCTGAACATCACCGAGGCGGAGGTCTTCCCGCTGCCCGGGCCGCTGGACCTGACCGGGCTGTTCGGGATCGCCGAGCTGGACCGGCCGGAGCTGAAGTACCCGAAGTTCGTGGCCGGTACGGCCCGCGGGCTGACGGACGTCGAGTCCGCCTCCCAGCCGGACATCTTCGTCGCGATGCGCGAGCGCGACGTGCTGCTGCACCACCCGTACGACAGCTTCTCCACCTCGGTGCAGGCCTTCCTGGAGCAGGCCGCCGCCGACCCGGACGTGCTGGCGATCAAGCAGACGCTCTACCGCACCTCGGGCGACTCGCCGATCGTGGACGCCCTGATCGACGCGGCGGAGTCCGGCAAGCAGGTGCTGGTGCTGGTCGAGATCAAGGCGCGCTTCGACGAGCAGGCCAACATCAAGTGGGCCCGCAAGCTGGAGGAGTCCGGCTGCCACGTGGTCTACGGCCTGGTCGGGCTGAAGACCCACTGCAAGCTGTCGCTGGTGGTCCGCCAGGAGGGCGACACCCTGCGCCGCTACTCGCACGTCGGCACCGGCAACTACCACCCGAAGACGGCCCGGCTGTACGAGGACCTCGGTCTGCTCACCTCCGACCCCCAGGTCGGCGCGGACCTCTCGGACCTGTTCAACCGGTTGTCCGGCTACTCGCGCCGCGAGTCCTACCGCCGGTTGCTGACCGCCCCGCGCGGCCTGCGCGACGGGCTGGTCTCGCGGATCCACAACGAGATCGCCCACCACCGGGCGGGCCGGCCCGCGTACGTGAAGATCAAGGTCAACTCGATCGTCGACGAGACCGTGATCGACGCGCTCTACCGGGCCTCGCAGGCCGGGGTGCCGGTGGACGTCTGGGTGCGCGGGATCTGCGCGATCCGGCCGGGCGTGCCGGGGCTCAGCGAGAACATCCGGGTGCGCAGCGTCCTGGGGCGCTTCCTGGAGCACTCCCGGATCTTCGTGTTCGGCAACAACGGCGATCCCGAGGTGTGGATCGGCAGCGCCGACATGATGCACCGCAACCTGGACCGCCGGATCGAGGCCCTGCTGCGGATCACCGACCCGGCGCACCGCGCCGAACTGTCCGGACTGATCGACCTCGGTGTCTCGGCCGAGACCGAGTCGTGGCACCTGGGACCGGACGGTGCCTGGGAGCGCCACTCGCAGGACGCCGAGGGCCGGCCGCTGCGGCACGTCCAGGACCTGCTGATCGACTCGCGCCAGCGCCGCCGGGCCGCCACCTCGCGCTGACGCGTCCACTGATGCGAGCCGCCGGAGCGGTCGGGGCCCCCGAGGCCCCGGGGGGACGTGCTCCGGCGGTCGGCCACCAGCCCCGGGGAAGGGCCCCGGGGGAACGGGGATCTACCACGCCATGACCGATGCGCCGATGACGGCCCAGGCGGCCTCCACGGAGACCGCCGGGGACATCCTTTCCCGCCATCTCACCGCCCAGGCGGGGGCGTTCCTGCGCGCCCTGCCGCTCGCGGTGGGCGAGGTCGGCGCCAGACCGGGCTCGGCCGCGGCCGTTCCGGCGAGCGGCACCGCCGACCTGCTGCGGTCCGTACGGCGGGTCGGCGGACTGCTGCACACCTTCGGGGCCGTCTTCGAACAGGCCTGGGCGCAGGAGTCGCGCACCGAACTGCGCTGGCTGCTCAACCTGTTGGCGCTGGAGCCCGGTTACGTCCGCCGCTCGGCCCGGCTGCTGGCCGCGGTGGACTCGCTGAGCGGCACCGACCCGGAGGGCACGGGGATGCTGGCCGGGCACGCCGGCGCCCCCAAGGCGCGGGCGCTGCTGGACCGGCAGCTGACCCTGGCCCGGACCAGGGCGCACTCCACGGTGCTCCAGGAGCTCCGCTCGGCCCGGCTGCACGCGCTGGCGGACCGGATGACCCTGCTGGTCGGCGAGGCGCCGCTGCTGGAGACGGCGGGCGGCCGGCCCTCGGCGGTGCTGCTGCCGCAGGCGGCGGCCGCGTTCACCGCGCTGTCGGCGAGCGCCCAGCAGCTGCCGCTGCGGCGGGCCGCGACGCCGTACGGCGGGGACGGGCTGCGCCGGCTGGGTGCGGTGCCCCCGGCGCGCGGCGCGGCGGACGCGGACACCGCGCTGGCGGCGGACGACGCGCCCTGGTCCCGGCTGCGGATCCTGGTGAAGCGGGCCCGGTACGCGCTGGAGGTGTGCGGCCGCCAGTCCGCCGAGCTGGACGAGCTGGACGCGGTGCTGCGCCGGCACCAGGAGGCCGCGGACGCCGCAGTCACCGCGGCGACGGCGGCGCGCACCCCGCGGATCACCCCCGCGACCGCCTACGTGCTGGGCGTGGTGCATGCTGATCAGCGACTGGAGGTGGAGGCGGCGCGGTACGCCTTCGGCCGCCGGTGGCCCGAACTCCCGCCGGGTCTGGACGGCTGGCTGGAGATCCCCCCTGCCGAGGGCTGGGGGCATTCCCCCGCACCACGGACGGCCTGAATTGCGTGATCGCCTGAGCACCGGGCAGCCGGTGGACGCGCGCCCGACCGGGGCGGGCCGGGCCCCGGTGGTCCTGGCGGCGGGCGGGGTGCTCTGGCTGCCCGGGCGGCCGAAGCCCAGCGGCCGGCTGGGTCGGCCGCGGATCGCGGTGATCCACCGCCCGAAGTACGACGACTGGAGCCTGCCGAAGGGCAAGCTCGACCCGGGCGAGGGCGTGGTCGAGGCGGCGCTGCGCGAGGTGCGGGAGGAGACCGGCTTCCACTGCCTGCTCGGCCCGGAGCTGCCCGCCCAGCACTACCTGGCGCAGGGCCGTCCGAAGGAAGTCCGCTACTGGGCGGCGGTGCCGACCGGGGGCGCCTTCCGGCCGAACCGGGAGGTCGACCGCCTGGAGTGGCTGCCCGCGGGCAAGGCGCGGGCGCGGCTGACCCACGACCGGGACCGGTTGCTGATCGACGCGTTGCTGGTGATGCTGGGTGCCAGGCCCGTGCGCACGGGCGAGCAGGTGCCGGCGAAGGACCGGTGGAAGTGATCTCCCCGCGCCCTGGGCGTGACGCAACCGTTACTACGTGACGTAGTTTCCTGCCATCCGTTCGAGGTTCACTCCCCGTTCACTTGCGACCGGCTGACGCGTCACTTACCCGGCCTAACTTCGGGACTACCGGAGGGCCGAACGGGCCCCGGACCACAGCAAAACCCGCGCTCGGCCGTGTCCGCACGGCCTGCGAGACGGGCAATGCCACAGAAAGGGACACCCCTGTGAAGCTCCAGCGGAACGGCCGCTCCAAGGCCCTCGCCATCGGTGCCATGGCGCTCGTCAGCTCGCTGTCGCTCGCCGCCTGCGGTTCGGACGACAACAACACCACCAAGGCGTCCGGTGGCTCTGGCAGCTCCGCCGCGGCCAGTGCCGCGGTCACCTGTGGCAAGCCCGGCACGCTGCTCGGCGCCGGTTCGACCGCGCAGGCCCCGGCGATCGACGTGTGGAAGACCAACTTCGGCTCGTCCTGCTCCGGTACCACGGTCAACTACAGCGGCGGCGGCTCCGGTGCCGGTGTCCAGCAGTTCACCCAGGGCAAGGTCGCGTTCGCGGGCTCCGACTTCGCGCTGAAGCCGGCCGACGTCGACGCCTCCAAGGCCGTCTGCACCGGTGGCAAGGCGATCGACCTGCCGATGGTGGCCGGCCTGGTCTCGCTGGTCTACAACGTCGAGGGTGTCGACAACCTGGTCCTGGACGGCCCGACCGCCGCCAAGATCTTCGACTCGCAGATCACCAAGTGGAACGACCCGGCCATCGCCGCGCTGAACCCGGGCGCCAAGCTGCCGGACGCCGAGATCCAGAGCTTCCACCGCTCGGACGACTCCGGCACCACCTACAACCTGACCTCGTACTTCGCCAAGACCTCGGGCGGCGCCTGGAGCGCGGAGCCGAACAAGGCGTGGAAGGGCAAGGGCGGCCAGTCCGCGAACGGCAGCGCCGGCGTCTCCGCCCAGATCAAGCAGGTCAAGAACTCGATCGGCTACGCCGAGCTGTCCTACGCCCAGACCAACAACCTGAAGAGCGCCAAGATCGCCACCGGTGCCGCTCAGCCGGTCGAGGCGACCGCCGCCAACGCGGCCCTCACGCTCTCCTCCTCCACCGTCTCGGGCACCGACGGTGACCTCGCGCTCGCGCTGGACTACGGGACCAAGGCCGACAACGCCTACCCGATCGTCCTGGTCACCTACGAGATCGCCTGCGACAAGGGCAACAAGGCCGAGACCCTGGACACCCTGAAGTCCTTCCTGACCTACACCATCAGCGACGCTGCCCAGAAGTCGATCGGCGACAAGGGCTACGTCCCGATGCCGGCCGCGATCGGCGACAAGGTCAAGACCGCGGTCTCCGCGCTCGCCTGACCGAACAGGACCACCGGTGGGACGGCCCCGTGAGCGAGGGGGGCCGGGGCCGTCCCACCGGAACGCACCGACCCAGCACCAACGTCCGGGGCACCGCCGCCATGGTGCCGTCCCCCTACCGGGGCGGTACCACCAGACCGGAGTAGACCAATGACTTCATCCTCCCCTGCCGCCCCGCGAGGCAGGGAACGCCGACCGCGCGACAGCCGCGTCGGCGACAAGATCTTCATGAACCTCGCCCGCGGCGCGGGCATCCTGCTGCTGGTCATCATGGCCGCGATCGCCGGCTTCCTGGCCTGGCGCTCGGGCCAGGCCCTCAGCAACAACCACGGCAACTTCCTCACCACCTTCGAGTGGACGCCGGACGCCCCGGAGCCGGTCTTCGGCATCGCCGTCCTGGCCTTCGGCACCGTCGTCAGCGCCCTCATCGCGATGGCGATCGCCGTCCCGGTGGCCATCGGGATCGCGCTGTTCATCTCGCACTACGCGCCGCGGCGGATCGCCCAGCCGTTCGCCTACCTGGTCGACCTGCTCGCCGCCGTCCCCAGCATCGTCTACGGCCTCTGGGGCGCGCTGTTCCTCGTCCCGCACATGGACGGGCTGACCAGCTGGCTCAACCAGTACCTCGGCTGGACGTACATCTTCGACCAGACCAAGACCGGCACCCCGCGCAACCTGTTCACCGTCGGCATCCTGCTGGCGATCATGATCCTGCCGATCATCACCGCGGTCTCCCGCGAGGTGTTCCGCCAGGTGCCGCGGATGCACGAGGAGGCGGCGCTCGCGCTCGGCGCGACCCGCTGGGAGATGATCCGCACCGCGGTGCTGCCGTTCGGCCGCCCCGGCATCATCTCGGCCTCCATGCTCGGCCTCGGCCGGGCGCTCGGCGAGACCATCGCGGTCGCGGTGGTGCTCTCCGCCAACAGCGTCCTGTCGCTGCACATCCTGGACGCGGGCGGCGGCACCTTCGCGCAGAACATCGCGCTGAAGTTCGCCGAGGCCGGCAACAACGGCCGCGACGCGCTGATGGCCTCCGGCCTCGTCCTGTTCGTCATCACCCTGCTGGTGAACGGTGCCGCGCGACTGATCATCGCCCGCCGCAAGGAGTACTCGGGGGCCAACGCATGACCACCGTCACCACCGTCCCCGAGGACGCCCGGCCGCAGGTCGGCCCGAAGCTCACCGCCAACCGGCTGCCCCGGTGGACCCCGCCCGTCGTCGCCGCCGGCTCGATCGCGGTCGGCTGCGGGATCGGCGCCGCCGGCGGGCTGGAGAGCCACCTGCAGTGGGGCCTGATCTCGGCCCTGCTGTTCCTGCTGGGCAGCTACCTGATCTCGGCCCAGGTCGAGGGCCGCCGCCAGGCCAAGGACCGCTTCGCCACCTCGGTGGTCTGGGTCGCCTTCATCCTGGCCGTCGTCCCGCTGGTCGCGCTGACCGTCTACACGATCCAGCAGGGCATCGGCGTGGTGGACGGGAACTTCCTGAGCCACTCGATGAAGGGCGTCATCCAGTCCGGCCCCGGCGGCGGGATCTACCACGCGCTGCTCGGCACCCTCCAGCAGGTCGCCCTGGCCACCCTGATGGCGGCCCCGCTCGGTCTGCTGACCGCCGTCTACCTGGTGGAGTACGGCCGCGGCCGGCTCGCCAAGGCCGTCACCTTCTTCGTCGACGTGATGACGGGCGTCCCGTCGATCGTCGCCGGTCTGTTCATCCTCTCGCTGTGGAACCTCGCCCTGGGCTTCGGCTACTCCGGCTTCTCGGGCAGCCTCGCGCTGGCGATCCTGATAATCCCGGTCGTGGTCCGCTCCACCGAGGAGATGCTCAAGCTCGTCCCGAACGAGCTGCGCGAGGCCTCGTACGCCCTCGGTGTGCCGAAGTGGAAGACCATCCTGAAGATCGTCCTCCCCACCGCGATCGGCGGCATCACCACCGGCGTGATGCTCGCGGTCGCCCGCATCACGGGCGAGACCGCCCCGGTGATGATGCTGGTGTTCGGCGCCGACTACATCAACAGCAACCCGTTCGACGGACCGCAGCAGTCCCTGCCGATGTACATCTGGCAGCAGTACTCGGTGGTCAACAACGACTTCGGCTACGCCCGCGCCTGGGGCGCCGCGCTGGTGCTGATCGCCTTCGTGATGGGGCTCAACCTCATCGCCCGGGGCATCGCACGCTGGCGCTCGCCCAAGGCCGGACACTGAGCGACCGACTGACGTACGAACGAAGACGAGAGAAGCAACGATCATGGCCAAGCGCATCGACGTCAGCGGACTGTCGGCCTACTACGGCACCACCAAGGCCATCGAGGACATCTCGATGAGCATCGAGCCCCGTTCGGTGACCGCCTTCATCGGCCCCTCCGGCTGCGGCAAGTCCACCTTCCTGCGCACCCTCAACCGGATGCACGAGGTGATCCCCGGTGCCCGGGTCGAGGGCAAGGTCCTCCTCGACGACGAGAACCTGTACGCCCCCAACGTCGACCCGGTCGCCGTGCGCCGCTCCATCGGCATGGTCTTCCAGCGCCCGAACCCGTTCCCGACCATGTCGATCTACGACAACGTGGTCGCCGGGCTCAAGCTCGCCGGCGTGAAGAAGAAGGCCGTCCTGGACGAGGTGGTGGAGCGCTCGCTGAAGGGCGCCAACCTCTGGAAGGAGGTCCACACCCGGCTGAACAAGCCCGGGGCCGGCCTCTCCGGCGGTCAGCAGCAGCGCCTGTGCATCGCCCGCGCCATCGCGGTCGAGCCGCAGGTCCTGCTGATGGACGAGCCCTGCTCCGCGCTCGACCCGATCTCCACCCTCGCCATCGAGGACCTGATCGGCGAGCTGAAGTCGCAGTTCACCATCGTCATCGTGACCCACAACATGCAGCAGGCGGCCCGCGTCAGCGACCGCACCGCCTTCTTCAACCTGGCCGGCGTCGGTCAGCCGGGCAAGCTGATCGAGCTGGACGACACCCAGCGGATCTTCTCCAACCCGTCGGTGCAGGCGACCGAGGACTACATCTCCGGCCGCTTCGGCTGAGCCGGACCCCAGCCGTCCCGCGGTGCTGCATGGCGGTGCCGCCGCGGGACACGAGCAGGGCCCGCCCCCGAGATGTGGGGGCGGGCCCTGCTCTGCTTCTGCGCCGCGCCCGCTCGCCTGCGGCTCGGGGCGGTGTACCGACCTGGTGGCCGGCCGTCCGGGGATCAGCCCCAGAACAGGTGGACGAACCAGTACATCAGCGCTGCGACGATGCCGGCCGCCGGCATCGTGATGAACCAGCCGAGCACGATGTTCTTCGCGACGCCCCAGCGCACCGCGCGGATCCGCTTGGTGGCCCCCACGCCCATGATCGCCGCGGTGATCACGTGGGTGGTGGAGATCGGTGCCTTGAAGACGAACGACGTGATGTACATGATCGCGGCGGAGGTGGCCTCGGCCGCGAAGCCCTGCGGCGGGTCCAGCTCGATGATCTTCCGGCCGAGCGTCCGCATGATCCGCCAGCCGCCCGCGTAGGTGCCCAGCGAGAGCATGGTCGCGCAGGAGATCTTCACCCAGACCGGGATGTCGCCCGTGGTCTGGTGACCGGAGATGGTGAGCGCCATGACCACGATGCCCATCGTCTTCTGGGCGTCCTGCAGACCGTGCGCCAGCGCCATCGCGGCGGCCGAGGCGGTCTGGGCGACCCGGAAGTTGCGCTTGGCGCGGTGCGGGTTGGCCCGGCGGAAGATCCACAGGATCGCCAGCATCACGGCGAAGCCGCCGATCAGACCGACGATCGGCGAGACGATCATCGGGATGACGATCTTGTCGAGGACCCCGCTCCAGATCACGCCGATGCCGCCGGCCAGAGCCGCGCCCACCATGCCGCCGAACAGCGCGTGCGAGGAGGAGGACGGCAGGCCGAAGTACCAGGTGATCAGGTTCCAGGCGATCGCGCCGACCAGGGCGGCGAAGAGGATCGCCATCCCCTGGTTGCCGGTGGGGGTCTCGATGATCCCCTTGGAGACGGTGTGCGCCACGCCGCTGCCGAGGAAGGCGCCGGCCAGGTTCATCACGGCGGCCATCGCGAGCGCGGCCCTCGGGGTCAGCGCCCGGGTGGAGACCGACGTGGCGATCGCGTTCGCCGAGTCGTGGAAGCCGTTGGTGTACGTGAAGAAGAACGCAACGCCGATGACGGCGATGAGTGCAGCCATGTCCACGAGGGTCAGGACTCCTTGACGGCGATGGTCTCCACCGTGTTGGCGACGTGCTCGAACGCGTCCGCCGCCTCCTCAAGGACGTCCACGACCTGCTTGAGCTTGAGGACCTCGATGGCGTCGTACTGACCGGAGAACAGGTGGGCGAGCAGCTTGCGGTGGATCTGGTCGGCCTGGTTCTCCAGCCGGTTGATCTCGATCCAGTACTCGGTCAGGTTCGACATGCTGCGCAGGTTCGGCATCGCCGCGGCGGTGAGTTCCGCGGCGCGCGCCAGCACCTCGATCTGCTGCTCGACGCCCTTCGGCAGGGTCTGGATGTCGTAGAGGACGACCAGGTCGACGGCCTCCTCCATGAAGTCCATGATGTCGTCCAGCGACGACGCGAGGCTGTAGATGTCCTCGCGGTCGAAGGGCGTGATGAAGGAGGAGTTCAGCTGGTGGAAGACGGCATGGGTGGTGTCGTCCCCGGCGTGCTCGGCGGCGCGCATGCGCTCGACGATCTCCGCGCGGGCCGACACGTCTGATCCCAGCAGTTCGAGCAGGAGCTTCGATCCGACGACGAGGTTCTCCGCGGCGGCGGCGAACATGTCGTAGAAACTCGTCTCCTTCGGGGTCAGGCTAAAACGCACGGAAATCTCCGATGTGCGGGGTACGGACTGAACGATGCTAGGTGCAACCAAGCGCGATCGCGCAAACGGGGTGGTGGCCAGGGAGGCGGAACCTCCTCTTCCGTTCGGCTGTCACGCCAGCTGCCCGGACCGCGCCGCCAGGTGCGGACGCAAGGACTCAGTCTGACGGAACCTCGGCACGATTGCCCCGTCCCGCGTGCGGCAGCCCGGGGCGCCGCTCAGACGGGTGAACCCCGCCACGACCCCCACCAGGCCCTTCGGCACATGCCGGGTGAGCCGTCGGAACACCACACGGGGCCCCGGTGTTGGACACTGGTGGCCGACGCAGCCACCAGGCACTCAGACGAAGGCGGGCCGATGACCACGACGCAAGCGCGCACCGAGCCGGACCACGCGCCCGAGCCGGACCACGCGCCCGGGACCGAGCCGCAGGCCGGTACCCCCGCCGCCGCGGGCCACGGCGGCGGACACGGCCCGCACGGCTACAGCGCGCAGAAGGACGCCCACCTCAAGCGGCTGCGCCGGATCGAGGGCCAGATCCGCGGCCTCCAGCGGATGGTCGACGAGGACGTCTACTGCATCGACGTGCTCACCCAGGTCTCGGCCAGCACCAAGGCCCTCCAGTCCTTCGCGCTCTCCCTGCTGGAGGAGCACCTGCGGCACTGCGTCGCCGCAGCCGCCGAGCAGGGCGGAGTCGAGCTGGACGCCAAGGTGGCGGAGGCCTCGGCCGCGATCGGCCGGCTGCTGCGCAGCTGACCCGACCCCGGACGGCCCGGGGCGCCCGTCAGCCGTCGCCCTCCCGCTCGGCCCGGGCCGGGTCCACCCGGTCCAGCAGCACCTCGTCGATCCGCTCGGTCGGCAGCCGGTCACCGGCGCTGGCCGTCGCGGCGATCATCAGCTCGCCGGCCAGCTCGATCTCGTCGAGGGCCGCGTCGTCGTGGCCGCCGTTGCGGCCGCCCGTGGACGACACCACCTGCACCACCCCTTCAGTGCCTCGCCAGCCCGGGCGGCAGCCACCCGGCGTCCAGCCTAGGCACTCCGGAGCCCGTCCACATGGCACGGACGGGCCATCTCGGCGCCGCCGAAACGGGTGGCCGTCGCTCCCCGGACGGCCACCCGCTCCGGCGGCGCCCCGCTACGCCCCGGCGCCGGAGCGCTGCCCCCGGCGGGCTCCAGGGCGGGGCCGACCAGCCCTACTTCGGGCTCTCCGAAGGCTTCATCTGGTAGATGTCCGAGGCCGCCGGCTCGGCCGCCTCGACCGGCTTGCCGAAGTCCGACAGCGAGGTCGTCGAGGTGACCTTCACCTGGTCCTTGGCCTCCTTCGACCCGGCGACCCCGGCGAAGGTGAACACCTCCACCACCTTGTGCAGCCGGCCCTGGTCGTCCAGCCAGGCGTCGTACGGGACCTCCTTGACGGTGAAGGTCTGCCCGCCCATCCGCAGGCCGTCCCCGCCCCGGCCGCCGGTGGCGTCGGCGGCCTTGCCCAGGTCCAGGGTGCCCCGGTAGTGGTGCAGCGGGGTGCCGTCCACCGTCTCGGTGCCGACCAGGTCGGCCTTCTGCACCCCGCGCAGTGCCCCCGCCGCCGTGGCCGGGTCGGTCGCGCCGCTGCTGACCAGGTTGCCGTCCGGCAGCTGACGCACGTCCAGCTTGACCCACTTGCCCTCAGGCACCTTGGCACCGCTGTTCTGCAGGTAGACGGTGCCCGGCAGGACCACCTCGACGATCTTCCCGGTGGTCGCCGCCCCCGGCGGCACCTGGACCTCCAGCCGGCCGATCCGCTTCACGTAGTCGTAGCCGCCGGTCCCGGAGAAGGAGGCCTTCTTGTCGGCCGACTCCGTGACCAGATCGGTGGCGGTGTGCGCGGAACCCGTCCGACCCGTGATGTCGGCGGCGTTGCGCACCGCCGTCACCGGGTCGCCGGCCAGCTGGTCCGGGGCGGTCGACTGCTGGTCGGAGGAGCCGCCACCGGACCCGCCGGAGCACCCGGCGGCCCCTGCGGCCAGGGCGGCGGCGAGCAGGGCGGCCCCGGCCGCCGAGCGCAGGTACGGCCCCGGGCGGCGCGCTGGCCGCCCGGTTCGCTGCTGGTCGGTCATCTTCATCCTCGCGACAACCCCCTCGGGCCCGACTGCCCCACCGGACACCACCGGGTGGGCAGAGCTCTTTCCGGGCAAACGAGTTGGGCCGCCAAGGGTTACGGCCCGGCGGAATCCGACGGGCGTCGCGCCCGGCCCGCCCGGCGCGTTACGGTGAATCCCGTGCACAGTGAGCTGCCGGTAGCCCCCGGCACCACCCCGATGCCCGAGCACCGCGTCGCGGTCAGCGAACGCGGCTCCTTCGCCTTCGCGACCTGCAGCTGCGGCTGGTACTCCGCGGCCCGCCGCTCCCGCGACCTGGTCCGCCGCGAGGGGGCCGACCACCTCGCGGAGTACGGCGGCGAGGCGCCGGACTAGACCGCTGCGGCGTTGAGGCCGCGAGGCCGGACTCCGGCGGTTGTCGAGGCCGCGAGGTCAGGCCGCGAGGTCGGACTCCGGCGGCTGCTCCTCGGAGCGCACCGCCCCCCGTCCGCGCCGGCGGCCGCGCGGGGCGCCGCCACGGCCGGTCCCACCGGCCCCACCGGCCCCGCCGCGCTCGGGCGCCCGGATCAGCGGGGCGACCGCCGTCCGGCTCAGCGCGTGGCAGAACGGGACCAGCACCGCCATCGCGATCGGCGCCAGCAGCAGCACCACGGCGACGGCGAGCGCGAAGCCGCCGATCACGTCGGTCGGGTAGTGGACGCCCATGAACATCCGGCAGAAGCCCTGCAGCAGGGCCAGCCCCCCGGCGATCCAGCCCAGCTTCCGGTTCACCAGGAACAGCGACACCGCCACGGCCATCGTCATGGTCGAGTGGTCGCTGACGAAGGAGTGGGTGCCCGCCTTGCCGTCCACCAGGACCAGCAGTCCCGGGTGGTCGACGAAGGGCCGCGGCCGGTCCACGATCGCGGCGATCGGCAGGTTGGCCAGCTCGGCGATGGCCACCGACAGCGGCACCCAGAGCAGCCCGGCGATCGCCACCGGCGCGTCCGGGCGGCGTCTGGCCTGCAACCACCCCACCAGCCCGAGCATCGCGAGGCCGAGCAGGATGCCGTACTCGCCGATCCACGAGACCAGGTGGTCCAGCCACTGGGGGGAGCGCTTGGCCAGGCCGTTGACGGCGTAGAGCAGGCCGAGGTCGGGGTTGGTCGTGTCGGCAAGCGGCGTCGACACGCCGCACCTCCTTCTGGTCCGCTGCACCTGTTCGTTCCCACCGGGGCCCGCCCGGCGCGCGAAGCTGACGGGGGACCACCGGACCCAACGTCATCGCCGGGACACAGCGTTCCACGGAAACGCGCGGTTATGGAAACTTGACTCAGCGTCCACAGGCCGCACACAGGTGGACGGACGTTTCAGCCCGCCCCACCGGTTCCGCCGCCTCCACTGGGCCGCCCCGGTGCCGTCGGGGCGGGCGGGGCGGCGGCCGCGGGCTGGGCGGGGGCCGCCGGGCCGGTCGGCGCCGTCGTGCCCGGACGACTCGGGGCGTTGACCGCGCCGCTGTTGTCGTTCCGGGTCGGCAGTGCCTGGGCGCCGTCCGTGGTGACCCGGGTCGCCCCGATGTACTCCCGGGTGTCGATCTTGTCGTAGCGGATCACCGCCCCGGTGTGCGGCGCGTTGATCATGTAGCCGCCGCCGACGTAGATCCCCACGTGGTGGATGCTCCGCGGATCGCCCAGGTCCGTCGCGAAGAACACCAGGTCGCCCGGCCGCAGCTGATCCCGCGACGGGTGCGGTCCGGCGTACCACTGGTCGTTGGCCACCCGGGGCAGGGTGATGCCCACGGTGTTGAACGCGGCCACGGTGAGCCCGGAACAGTCGAACCGCCCGTTCTGCCAGGCCGCCCCGTCACCGCCCCACAGGTACGGCGTGCCGAGCTTGGTCTGCGCGAAGTAGATCGCCGCGGCCGACTGCGCGGACACCTCCACCGGCGCGGTCGGCGCGGTGAAGCTGCGGGCCATCGCCTGGATGTTCCGCACGTACCCCTGGGTCTCCTTGTACGGCGGGATGCCCCGGTTCTTCGTCACCGCGTACGGGCCCGCGTTGTAGGCGGCCAGCATGTTGGCCTGCGCGTCCCCCGGCACTCCGGCCACGTCCTTGGCGAGCGCGCAGTCGTAGACCGCCGCCGTGGCGATCGCGTCGTACGGGTTCCAGACGTCCTTCCTGCCGTCCCCGTCACCGTCCGTGGCGTACACCGGCCAGGTGTCCGGCATGAACTGCGCCATTCCCTGGGCCCCGACGCCGGATTGGGCCTTGGGATCGAAACCGCTTTCCTGGTACAGCTGCGCCGCGAGCATCGGCGGGGAGATCTCCGGACAGAGCGAGCCCCACTTCTGGATCGAGTCCTGGTAGGCCGCCGGGACCGTTCCCGGAGAGAGGGCGGAACGATTCGCCGACTGCTGCGGCGTCCCGCTCGCCGCATACGTCCCCATCGTCACCAGACCGAGGAACCCGAACGCAACAACTCCCGCAGCAGCGGCGGCCGTACCGCCCTTCCGGAGTACCATCAGCACCATCCCGACGAATCGTCAGTCGAAGTGTCCCGGAAGGCGTTGCTCACCGCAATCATCAGAGATACAAAGAGTGAGCGCTATCCTTCGTACGGTGGACATCCTCGCGTACGTGTCCGATGCCTCACGACCAATCCGCGAGAAGTAGCCAAGTCGACATCAGATCTGGCCAAGAATAGGCACCGACCCTTCGCGCGGGCGGGGTCCGGGCCCTTGAATTTGCCTGATCGGGCGGTGAGATGGAAATGAACCTGAGCAGTGTGCACACCTATGCGGTCGGCCACCTGGCCGAGGACCCCCCCAAGAAGCCGAATATCGACACCATCATCGGCGGGATCGCCCCGGACTGGGGCCCGTTCGCGAGCCTCGGGTCGGAGGCCCGGGTGATGGTCGAGGTCATCATGGCCGTCGCCATCCTCGTCTGCCTCGGCCTCGCGGTCTGGGGCGCGGCCAAACAGCGGATCGGCGCGACCGCGATGCGCGACAGCTTCGGCGCCGAACAGGGCAAGGGGCTGATCGTCGCCGGCCTGACCGGCGTGTTCATCATCGGATCACTCGGCACTCTGTTCACCATTGTCTACGGCATGGCTATCTGACGATCGGACAGCAGTGACCCGGTCCCCCTGAGGGCAGGTTCCCGCCCGGACCTCCCCAGCGGGCCGACCGCCAGGAGTCCACCCCCGTTCCCACCCTCCGTCCGCGCCCGCCCCCGGACGGAGGCCCCCGGAGCCCCCCGGCTCCCCGCACCAGGAGGGCCGCCGTGCCGTTGTCCGACGACCAGCCGCACACCCGTACGCGGCTGCCGGTCGACGAACAGCCCTCCGCACCGGCGACCGCCCGTCAGTCCCGGCCACTGAGAACGCTGCTGACCGTCCTCGTCGTCGTCACCCTGCTCGTCGTCGCCATCTCCATCGCCAACCGCGGCAAGCCCGGCCCCGGCAACAACGGCGGCTCCGCCGACCGCGCCGCCCCCACCACGGGCACCGGCGCCGGCCCGGCCCCCAGCGGCGACCAGCCCGTCGGCACCACCGCCAACGGCATCGCCTCCGGCTTCCCGCACAGCGACCAGGGTGCCCAGTCCGCCGCCGCCAACTACGCGGTGGCCATCGGCTCCGCGGACATGTTCCGCACCGACAGCCGCCACACCATCGTCGCCACCATCGCCGACCCGGGCTCGGCGGGGGCCCTGCAGAGCCGGCTGGACCAGGGCTTCTCGCCGGAGACGGCGGCCCGGTTCGGAGTCGACGCCCAGGGCCGCCCTCCCAAGGGCCTGACCTTCGTCAGCCGGACGATTCCGGTCGGGACCAGGACCAACGGTTACACCCCGGAGAGCGTCAAGGTCGACGTCTGGTGCACGGGCCTGTTCGGGCTGGCTGGCGAGCGGTCGACCAAACCCGTGTCCGAGGAGTGGTTCACGCTCAACCTCAGCCTGCGATGGACCGGGACGGACTGGAAGCTCACCGACTACAGCCGAGCGGCGGGTCCGGCCCCGATCCCGCCGGACCAGCAGGCCGCGACCGCGGAGGAGATCACTGGTGCCGTCGAGCAGTTCGGAGGCTTCCGCTATGCCCGCTGACGGCAACTCGGGTCCCATCCGGGGGATGGCCGGTCGTGTGGCCGGGACGGCGCTGTTCGGCGCACTCTCGGTCGTGCTGGCGACCGGCCGCGCGATGGCGGATCCGTCGCCCGCCCCCAGCTCCGGGGTCACCAATACGGCGTGCCCGGGAGTTCCGCTCCCCGGCAACGATGTCTACTGCGCCCCGCCCAGTGGCGGTTCGCTCCCCGGTGGCAGCACCGTCGGGACCGTGACCGATCCGCTCGGGTCGTTGGCCAAGGGGTGTGCCCAGGCGGCGGCTTGGGTGGTGCGGAAGTTGTCGGGGGCGATCGACGGGACGACGGCGGTGGACTTCACCAACCAGTCGTTCCTGCAGCAGTACGCCGTGGTGTTCGCGGTGTCGACGGTGATCACGCTGGTCCTGTGGCTGCTGGCGGTGACCAAGCGGGCGGTGCGGGGGGCGCCGTTGACGACGGCGATCTCGGAGGCGGTCGGGTTCCTGTGGCTGACGGTGGTGGCCTCCGCGTTCACGCCGCTGATCCTGTTCACCGTGGTGAGCGTGACGGACGGGCTGACGAAGGCGATCTCGGTCGGGACCAAGTCGGACACCGGGACGTACCTGGGCGGGTTCGCGGACACCCTGGAGAAGGGGGATGTCGGCGGCGGGCCGCTGATCCTGGTGATCGTGTCGCTGGTCGCGGTGCTGGCGGCGGCGGTGCTCTGGATCGAGCTGGTGATCCGGGCGGCGATGCTGTACGTGGGGGCGCTGCTGGGGACGGCGGTGTACGCGGGGCTGGTGGACCGGCAGTTGTGGAAGCACGTGCGCCGCTGGGCCGGGATGATGCTGGCGGTGGACCTGGCGAAGCCGATCATCGTGATCATCCTGGGGCTGGCGGGCGCGGTGGCGACCGGGGCCGGGGCCAATGACGACTTCTCCCGGGTGCTGTCCGGGCTGGCGATCCTGTTCCTGTCGATCTTCGCGAGTGCCGCGGTGTACCGCTTCGTCCCGACTTTCGGTGACGAGATGCTGAACATGCGCCGGGCCCGGGCCAGCGCGGTGCAGGCCGGCTCGGCGATGATCAACGGCACCGCGAACCTGATGAAGCAGGGCATCACCACCCACGGCGACCGCGGTCAGGCGTCCGGCGGGGGTGGCGGGGGTGCGGGCGGCGGCTCGGTCGCGCCCGGCATCGCCGCGCACGCGGGCCGGACGCCGGCCCCGCCGCCGCAGGCCGGGCCGCCGCAGGCCCCCGTTTCGATCCGCGACAGCAATCCAGCGAAGGGGGGGTGACGGGTAAGTGAGCAGTGAACCGCTCGGCCAGTACGGCGCCCAGTACGCCCAGTCGTACGTGCACCAGCGCCGCACCTACCTGATCGGCAAGGCCCGCCCGAACGCGCCGATCGGCCGGAACCGGGAGTCCGGCGAGATCGTGCTGATCATCTTCGGGGCGTTCCTCGGGATGCTCTGGGGCCTGCTGATGCCCGTCCTGCCGCTGCGGATCGCCGGTCTGGTCGGCCTGCCGATCCTGGCCATCGCGGCGGTCTACGTGCCGTACCGCAAGCGGACGTTCTACAAGTGGGTGGAGATCAACCGCACCTACCGCCGGACGGTCCGCAGCGGGCGCGCTCTGTGGCGCTCGGAGGCGATGGACGCGGGCACCCGGATGGACGGCCGTGAGGTGGAGATCGGCCCGCCGCCGGGGGTGGGGCGGCTGCGCTGGCTGACCGCGCCGTTCGGGCCGGACGAGGTCGGGGTGCTGATGCACCTGGAGCGGCGGACGGTGACGGCCGCGATCGAGATCGAGGGCCCGGGTGTCGGGCTGCGGGACTCGGAGGACCAGGAGACGCTGGTCGACCGCTTCGGCACGCTGCTGAAGCACGTCGCCAACGGGGACGGCTTCGTGACCCGGCTGCAGATCCTGGCCCGCACCCTGCCGGCCGACCCGGACGCCCACGCCAAGGACGTCGAGCGGCGCGGGGACCACGACGCGCCGCGCTGGCTGCAGGAGTCGTACGACCAGCTGCAGTCGATGGTGTCGACCTCCTCGGAGCAGCACCGGGCGTACCTGGTGGCCTGCATGCACTACACCCGGGACCTGGCCGCCGAGGCGCACGCGATGGGCCGCACGGCCACCGGCGGGCGGGCCCGGGACGACGACGGGCTGGCGGCCGTGATGGCCCGCGAGCTGACCGACATCTGCGCCCGGCTGGCGGAGGCGGACATCCGGGTGCGCCAGCCGCTGGGCCAGGCCCGGCTGTCCTCGTTGCTGCACTCGATGTACGACCCGGACCACCCGATCGACCACCTCCAGGCGATGTCCCGGCGCAACGCCTGGCCGGCCGAGCTGGACGCGACCCACCCGCAGTACCTGACGGCGAAGACCCGCGAGTCGGCGACCCGGGAGCCGTGGTGCCACGCCACCGCGTGGATCAAGGAGTGGCCGCTCACCCCGGTGGGCGTCAACTTCCTGGCGCCGCTGCTGGTGCACACCCCGGACGTGATCCGGACGGTCGCGGTGACGATGGACCTGGAGCCCACCGACGTCGCGATCGAGCGGATGCTGACCGAGAAGACCAACGACGAGGCGGAGGCCAGCCGCGCGGCCAAGATGAACCGGACGGTCGATCCGCGCGACCTGGCCCACACCGGCCGGGTGGACCAGCGCGGTGACGACCTGGCCTCCGGCGCGGCCGGGGTGAACCTGGTCGGCTACATCACGGTCTCCTCGCGCAACCCCGATGCCCTGGCCCGCGACAAGCGGACCATCCGGGCCTCGGCCGGCAAGAGCTACCTCAAGCTGGAGTGGTGCGACCGCGAGCACCACCGGGCGTTCGTCAACACCCTGCCGTTCGCCACCGGCATCCGCCGCTGACCGTCCCGCCGGTCCACCCGGACCGTGTTCGCCCACCCCTACCGCTGGCACCAGGAGGCCGCCCATGGCGCTCGGCAACCTCACCGACGCGTTCACCAGCCTGATGTTCGGCAAGGTGGAGACCACCCGGCTGCCGGTGCGCACCTCCACCGGCCAGGCGCAGGCGGTCTACCTGCCCACCGCCGCACCGGGGTTGGGCGACTCCGGGGTGATCATCGGGCGCGAGGTGTACAGCGGCAAGGGCTACGTCTACGACCCCTTCCAGCTGTACGGGCAGCAGCTGCCGGCCCCGCACTGGCTGGTGCTGGGCGAGTCCGGCAACGGCAAGTCGGCGCTGGAGAAGACGTACGTGCTGCGGCAGTTGAGGTTCCGCGACCGGCAGGTGGTGGTGCTGGACGCGCAGGGCGAGGACGGCGTCGGCGAGTGGAACCTGATCGCCAACGCGCTGGGCATAAAGTCGATCCGGCTGGATCCGATGGCGGCCCGGGACGGCGGGGTGAAGCTCAACCCGCTGGACCCGGCGATCACCCAGACCGGCCAGCTGTCGCTGCTGCGCACCATCATCGAGGTGGCGATGGGGCGCGGGCTGGAGGAGCGGGCCGGCTTCGCGCTGAAGGCCGCCCACGCCCATGTGGTGGCCTCGGTGCAGGATCGTCAGCCGGTGCTGGACGACATCATCGACACCCTGCGCAACCCCGACCTGTCCTCGGTGGAGTCGCTGGGCGTGGCGGTGGACCAGGTGCAGTCCTGGGGCCTGGACGTGGCGCTGGTGCTGGACCGGCTGGTCGACGGTGACCTGCGCGGCATGTTCGACGGTCCGACCTCCGACGGCATCGACCTGGACGCGCCGCTGATCGTCTTCGACCTCTCGCACATCGACCGCAACTCGATCGCGATGCCGATCCTGATGGCGATCGTCGGGGTGTGGCTGGAGCACACCTGGATCCGGCCGGACCGGAAGAAGCGCATCTTCCTGGTCGAGGAGGCCTGGCACATCATCAACAGCCCCTTCGTGGCCCAGCTGTTCCAGCGGCTGCTGAAGTTCGGCCGCAGGCTCGGGCTCTCCTTCGTGGCGGTGGTGCACCACCTGTCGGACGTGGTGGACGGCGCGGCGGCCAGGGAGGCGTCGGCGATCCTGAAGATGGCCTCCACCCGGACGATCTACATGCAGAAGGCCGAGGAGGCGCGGGCCACCGGCCGGGTGCTGGGCCTGCCGCGCTGGGCGGTGGAGATCATCCCGACCCTGTCGCCGGGCATCGCGGTGTGGGACGTCAACGGCAACGTGCAGGTGGTCAAGCACATCATCACCGACACCGAGCGGCCGCTGGTGTACACCGACCGTGCGATGACCGAGGACGCGGTGGCCGAACGGGACCGGGCCGAGCGGCAGTTGGCGGCCGAGCCGGGGGTCTGAGGCGGGGCCCGGGGGAATGGTGCGCAGGCTGCCCGTCCGGCTCCGACGGCGATGGTTCGTCAGCAGGTAATCCTCTCGTTACGTCCGACGTCCTGACAGCTACGCGCGTTGACCCTAGGCTGCACTCGCGCAACACATTGCCCACGCCGGTGCGCTCCGCCGCCGCGTGCTCTTCCAAGGTGCAGGGGACCCCTCATGCTCACCGTCAGATCCCGACGGGCGGCGTTCGCCGTCGTCGCCGCCGCAGGTCTGTTCGGCACGGTGGTCGTGCCGACGGCCGCTCAGGCCGCCGACGCCAACGCCAAGCGTCACAAGACCGTCAACCTCCAGCTGTTGGCGATCAACGACTTCCACGGCAACCTGGAGCCGCCGGCCGGCTCCTCCGGCACGGTCAAGGAGGTCGACCCGGCCACCGGTCAGGTCGTCTCGACCCCGGCCGGCGGCATCGAGTACCTGGCCACCGAGCTGCGCAAGGCGCGGATCCCGGCCGACGACTCGATCACCGTCGCGGCCGGCGACATCGTCGGCGCCAGCCCCCTCACCTCGGCGCTGTTCCACGACGAGCCGACCATCGAGGCGATGGACAAGCTCGGCCTGGACGTCACCTCGGTCGGCAACCACGAGTTCGACCAGGGCGCGGCGGAGCTGCTGCGCAAGCAGGAGGGCGGCTGCCACCCGACCGACGGCTGCTACGAACCCGGCCGCACCTTCAAGGGCGCCAACTTCAACTACCTGTCGGCCAACGTCACCGACGAGCAGTCCGGCAAGCCGCTGCTGCCGCCGTACTGGGTGACCAAGTCGCAGGGCGTGAAGATCGGCTTCATCGGCGTCACCCTGGAGGGCACGCCGAACATCGTGACCGCCGAGGGCGTCAAGGGCCTGAAGTTCGCCAACGAGGTCACCACGATCAACAAGTACGCCGCGGAGCTGAAGGCCAAGGGCGTCAACTCGATCGTCGCGCTGATCCACGAGGGCGGCTACCCGGCCAGCGGCGTGTACAACTACGACTGCGGCGCGGCCGGCCAGGGCATCTCCGGCCCGATCGTCGACATCGCCAAGAAGATCGACCCGGCGGTCGGCGCCATCGTCACCGGCCACACCCACAACGCGTACGCCTGCAGCATCCCCGACCCCGACGGCGTGCCCCGCTCGGTGACCAGTGCCGCCTCCTTCGGCCGGCTGTTCACCGAGATCGACATGAAGCTGGACAAGACCACCGGCGAGATCGTCCGCCCGTCGGTCAAGGCCGAGAACCACGTGGTGCGCCGCACGGTCGAGAAGGCCCCGGACATGACGGCGCTGATCGACCACTACTCCAAGCTGGCCGCGCCGAGGGCCAACCGCCCGATCGGCTACATCTCCGCGGACATCAACGGCCGCGGCAGCGCCGACCTGGAGAAGCCGCTCGGCGACGTGATCGCCGACGCGCAGCTGGAGGGGCTCGCCCCGGCCGCCAAGGGCGGGGCCCAGGTCGCGTTCATGAACCCGGGGGGCCTGCGCTCCGACCTGGTCTACAAGGCCTCGGGCGGTGAGGGCGACGGTGTGGTGACCTACGGCGAGGCGTTCACCGTCCAGCCGTTCACCAACATGATGCAGGTCAAGACGCTGACCGGTGCCCAGCTGGTCCAGTTGCTCCAGCAGCAGGTGAGCGGGCTCAACGACGCGGCGCCCAAGATCCTCCAGGTGTCCTCGAACCTCCACTACACCCTGGACATGCGCAAGACCGGCGCGGACCGGGTCGTCCTGGACTCGATCCGGCTGAACGGCGCGCCGGTCGACCCGGCCGCCACGTACCGGGTCGCGGCCAACGAGTTCCTGGCCGGCGGCGGCGACGGCTTCCCGGCCTTCGCGGCCGGCACCGACAAGCTGGTCGGCGCCTCCGACCTGGACGTCCTCACGGCCTACCTGGCGGCCCACAGTTCGGCGGGCACGCCGCTGAAGCCGCCGGCGCAGGACCGGGTGAAGGTCCTCGGCCCGGGCAGCGACATCGACTGACCGTGGGCCGGGCACGACGTCCCGCCGGAGGCGGGACCTGAGGACGGGCGGGGCGCTGTCGGGGCGCCCCGCCCGTCCCGCTTTCCCGGCGGCTACTCGGGGGCGGGGCCGCCGGGAAGTCGTACGGTCGCCAGCGCGCCCGGGCCGCCGTCCGCGGCCGGGCCGAGCGTGACCTCGCCGCCCGCCTCCCGGACGCTCTGCGCGACGATCGACAACCCCAGGCCGGAGCCCGGGAGTTGACGCGAGGAGGGGGAGCGCCAGAACCGGTCGAAGACGTACTGGAGCTCATCCGGCGGGATGCCCGGGCCGTGGTCGCGGACGGTCAGCACGCCGTGCCGGAGCCGGACGTCGATGGTGCCGCCGGGCGGGCTGTACTTCACCGCGTTGTCCAGCAGGTTGATCACCGCCCGCTCCAGCCCGGCCGCGTCGCCGTGCGCGTACCAGGGCTCGGTGCTCGTCTCGAAGACCAGCCCGGGACCGCGGAGCTTCGCCCGTTCGACGGCCCGGCCGGCGATCTCGTGCAGGGCGACCACGGTGAGGTTGGGCCCGGCCTTCGGGGTGTCGGGGCGGGAGAGCTGCAGCAGGTCCCCGATCAGCACGGTGAGTTCCTGCATCTGGGCCTTCATGTTGCCCAGCAGCTTGGTCTTGGTCGCCGCAGGCAGCGGGCGGCCGGTGTCGTTGCTGCGGATCAGCAGGTCGACGTTGGTCCGCAGCGAGGTGAGGGGCGTGCGCAGCTCGTGGCCCGCGTCGGCGATCAGCCGGGTCTGGCGCTCGCGGGAGTTGGCGAGGGCGGTGCTCATCGAGTTGAACGAGGTGGACAGGCGGGCGATCTCGTCGTCGCCGTTCACCGGGATGGTGGTGCCGACTTCCTCGGTGCGGGCGATGTGCTCGACGGCGTCGGTGAGTTGGTCGACGGGCTTGAGGGAGGAGTGGGCCACCAGGCGGCCGGCGGCGGCGGCGAGCAGGATGCCGCCGAGGGAGACGGCGCCGAGGAGGATGGCGAGGCCCTGGAGGGACTCCTCGATGGGTTGGGTGGCGGTCGCGACCATCGCGACGGTGGGCTGCGAGTAGTGCGACACGGAGGTGAGCCGGACGAGCGCCGGGTCGCCGTTCGTGTAGCGCCCGTTACGGATGATGTACTGACCGGGCTTGAGCCGGAACGCGGCGGCGTCGTCCGGCTGGATCACGATCGCTCGGGTCGAGCCGGGGGGCAGGCCCACGCCGGCTGGTGTCACGAACTGCGTGTCCCGGGTGGCCGCCCCACTGAACTCCGGTGTGCCGGTACGGGGTTGGTTGGCTGCCAGGGCGGCTTCCGGGCTCTCGTACAGGTTGAGGTTCTTCCCGGCCATGGCGGGGGGCGCGCTGACCAGGTCGGTCCTGACCTGGCCGTACAGCTGCTTGTCGACGATGAACCAGCAGGCCAGCGCCGACAGGGCGATGGCCACCGCCACCGCCGCCGCGCTCAGGAAGGTGAGGCGGCCGCGGAGCGAGCGCGAGCGGTACCAGTGGACGACGCGTGCGCGGCGGCCGGTGGCGCGCGGGGGCGCCAGAGGGGGAGGCGGAACCGTGCTCACGCGCTGGTGCCGGCGGCCGGGCGCAGGGCGTAGCCGACGCCGCGTACGGTCTGGATGAGGCGCGGCATGCCGCCCTGCTCGGTCTTGCGGCGCAGGTACATCACGTACACGTCCAGGGAGTTGGAGGACGGTTCGAAGTCGAAGCCCCAGACCGCCTTGAGGATCTGCTCGCGGGTGAGGACCTGCCGGGGGTGGGAGAGGAACATCTCCAGCAGCATGAACTCGGTGCGGGTGAGTTCGACGGGCTTGCCGGCGCGGGTGACTTCCCGGGTGGCGGTGTTCATCCGCAGGTCGGCGAAGGCGAGCACCTCGCTGGCGTCCTCGACGACGGCGCGGGCGGCGGCCTCGGCGGCGAGGGCGTTGCGGCGCAGCAGGGCGCGGACGCGGGCGAGGAGCTCGTCGAGTTCGAAGGGCTTGGCGAGGTAGTCGTCGGCGCCGACGTCGAGGCCGGTGACGCGGTCGCCGACGGCGTCGCGGGCGGTGAGCATCAGCACGGGGACGGTGTCGCCGCGGGAGCGCATCCGGCGGACGGCGGTGAGGCCGTCCATCCGGGGCATCATGATGTCCAGCAGGACGAGGTCGGGCTTGTCGCGTTCGACGGACTCCAGGGCCTCGTAGCCGTCGGTGGCGGTGGCGACCTCGTAGCCCTCGAAGGCGAGGCTGCTCTCCAGGGCGTCCCGGAGGGCGGGTTCGTCGTCGACCACGAGGAGCCGGGCGGAGGGGTGGCCAGCCTCGGCGGGGGTGCGGTCGTCGGCGGACGGGGTCATGGGCTGGTGCCCTTTCTCGTCGGGTGGAGGGCCTGCTGGGAGCAATTGTCCGCCTCGCGGACGCTTACCGGTTCCTACGGATTGTGGCTCACAGGCTCTGGCCGGCTTCGAGCTTCGGCAGGACCTGCTTGATGTCGTTGATCGGGATGGCGAAGCCGAGGCCGACGCTGCCGGCGCTGCTGCTGCCGGAGGAGTTGGAGCCGCTGGGCGCGTACATCGCCGAGTTGATGGCGATGACCTGGCCGTTGGCGTTGATCAGCGGGCCGCCGGAGTTGCCGGGGTTGAGGGCCGCGTCGGTCTGGAAGGCCTTGTAGGTGGTGCTGCTGCCGCTGCTCTGCTGCTGGGCGCCTCCGCCGCGCAGGCCGGGCAGGAACGGGAGGCCGAAGCCGCCGTTGCCACTGGTGGAGCCTTCGTCGAGCTGGACGGTGACGTCGCGGTTCTCGGCGCTGATGATGCCGGAGGTGACGGTACCGGTGAGGCCGTCGGGGTTGCCGATGGCGACGACGGGGTCGCCGATGGCCATGGCGGAGGAGTCGCCGAGGACGGCGGGGGTGAGGTTCTTGGCGCCGCTCGCGGTGATCACGGCGACGTCGAGGTTCTTGTCGGTGCCGGTGACGGTGGCGGCGGCGGTGGAGCCGTCCTTGAAGGTGACGGTGATCTGTCCGCCGGCGGAGGCGGTCTCGATCACGTGGTAGTTGGTGAGGATCTGGCCACCGGTGTTCAGGACGACACCGGTGCCGGTCGCGGTGCCGCTGCGGTCCTTGACGGTGATCTGCACGACGCTGGGGGAGACGGCGGAGGCGATGGCGGGCACGTCGGCCGTGCCGTCGGTGCGGGCCGAGACGGGGCTGGCGACGGTGCTGACCCGGGTGTCGGCGGACTGCCGGTCCGCGGCGATGACTCCGCCGGTGACCCCGCCGATGACGGCGGCGATCGCGGCGACGGCGGTGACCAGGGCGAGCCGACCGCGCAGCAGTCCGCGCCGGCCCCGGCCGCCGTGGTTGCCGGGGCCTTGGGGGCCCGAGGGGTGCCCGAACAGCGTGGGCGGCTCGGGCGGCATCGGCGGCGGGGGCGGCGTCGCGCCGAAGGCGCCGCCGGAGTGGTCCTCGCGGGTGCCGTACCCGGTGTTCGGGTCGGTGCCGGCCTCGTGGTGGCCGTACCCGGTGTTCGGGTCGGTGCCGCCCTCGTGGTGGCCGTACCCGGCGGACGGGTCGGTGCCGCCGGTGCCGGAGCCCAGCACGGTGCCCTCGATGACGCGGGGCTCGTACTGGCCGTACTGCTCGCTGGGGTTGTGCTGCTGTTCGCTCATGCCGACCAAGCTCCGCCTGGTGGATGAGGACGGCATGAGAAGCGGCTCAGAACGTGCCGAGAAGCCCGTTGGGTTCTCATAAAGCCTGGTCAGGAGGCTTCCGCTCCGGCTACTCCAGCGGGGCCCGGCCGGGGGCGGCGCCGTCGCAGCCGCAGGAACGGCGGATGACCAGGCGGGACGGGAACTTGCGGACCCGCTCGGTGTCCGATCCGGGCACCATCAGGGAGTCGTCCAGCACCAGGTCCACGGCGGCCCGGGCCATCGCGTCGCGGTCGGAGGCGACGGTGGTGAGCGGCGGGTCGGCGAGGGCGGCCTCGGGCACGTCGTCGAAGCCGGCCACCGCGAGGTCCTCGGGGACGCGCAGGCCGACCTCGCGGGCGGCCCGCAGCACGCCGATGGCCTGGTCGTCGGTGGAGCAGAAGATCGCCCGCGGCCGGTCCGGGGAGCGCAGCAGTTCGAGCGCGACCTCGAAGGCGCCGTAGCGGTGGAAGGGCGCGTCGATCAGGTGCGGCGCGGTGGGGATGCCGTGGGCGTCCATGGCGCGCTGCCAGCCCTCGACGTGGTCGATGACCGGGTCGCCGGGGGCGGGGGACTCCACCGGGCCGCCGAAGCAGGCCACGTACGGGTGCCCGTGCTCCTCCAGCAGGTGGCGGACGACGGCCTCGGCGCCGCCCACGTCGTCGGTGACCACCGCGACGTCGTCGATCGCCTCGGGGCGGCGGTGCAGCAGGACGACCTTCGCCCCCTCCATGGCGGCGAACTCCTCCGCGGCGCGCTGCGAGGGGCCCTGGCTGACCAGGATCAGGCCGGAGACCCGCATGCCGAGGAAGGCGCGGACGTAGTGGACCTCGCGGTCGTCGACGTAGTCGGAGTTGCCGATCAGCACGAGCTTGCCGCGCTCGGAGGCGGCCCGTTCGACGGCGTGGGCCATCTCGGCGAAGAAGGGCTGGCGGGCGTCGGGGACGACCATGCCGATCAGGTTGGTCCGCCGGGAGGCCATCGCCTGGGCGACGCTGTTCGGCCGGTAGCCGAGCTGCTCGATCGCCGCGAGGACCTTCTCCCGGGTCGCGGGCGCGACCGGGCGCGGACCGTTGTTGATCACGTAGCTGACGACCGCGGTCGAGGTCCCAGCCAGTCGGGCTACATCGTCGCGCGTCACCTTGGCCACGGGGGGAGTCTACGCGTGTGGCCCCGGGGGCGGCAGTGGGACCTGGGGCCGCTCCGAGGGTGCACCGGGAGCAATCCGGACGAGCCGGGCGGGGGACGGCCCACCCGGCTCGTCCGGCGGGGAGGTCAGGCCTCCAGCGGGGCCGAGGGGCGCTGGGCGAGCTCCGGGCGCTCGCTCTTCTCGGGCTTCTCCGGGACGACGAAGCGGTAGCCGACGTTGCGCACGGTGCCGATCAGCTGCTCGTTCTCGACGCCGAGCTTGGCGCGCAGCCGCCGGACGTGCACGTCCACCGTGCGGGTGCCGCCGAAGTAGTCGTAGCCCCAGACCTCCTGCAGGAGCTGGGCCCGGGTGAAGACCCGGCCGGGGTGCTGGGCGAGGTACTTGAGCAGCTCGAACTCCTTGAAGGTGAGGTCGAGCGCCCGGCCCTTGAGCTTGGCGGAGTAGGTGGCCTCGTCGACCGAGAGGTCGCCGTTGCGGATCTCCATCGGGCTGTCGTCGGTGGCGACCTGGAGGCGGCCGAGGGCCAGCCGCAGCCGGGCCTCGACCTCGGCCGGGCCGGCGGTGTCCAGCAGGACGTCGTCGACGCCCCACTCGGCGGTCACGGCGGCCAGGCCGCCCTCGGTGACCACCAGGATCAGCGGGCAGCCGATGCCGGTGGAGCGCAGCAGCTGGCACAGGCTGCGGATCTGCGGCAGGTCGCGCCGCCCGTCGACCAGGATGACGTCCGCACTGGGGGTGTCCACCAGGGCCGACCCCTCGGCGGGGGCCACCCGGACGTTGTGCAGCAGCAGGCCGAGGGCCGGCAGCACTTCGGCGGACGGCTGCAGTGCGTTGGTGAGGAGGAGGAGTGAACTCATACCCGGTGGTCCCCTTTCCGGGTCGTCGCGGTAGCGCCACGGTTGCCGCCGCAGCCGGAGGGCGCAAGTGCTGAGGGGAGGGGGAAGGACGCCTGGGCGGTGCCGGGGGAGCGCTCGGCGGGCCGAGGGTCCCGCAACCCCCGGCGCACCGTTTCTGCCCTGCTCATCCCACGAACCTCCGGTCTGGTCCGGTCCCGGGTGGCGGCCCGGCGCCGGGTGGCGTCACCCCGTCGACCCGGCACGTCCTTGTGCCGCGAGAGGCGGGGCGGTCCCTGCGGCGCGCCGGGGGTGGGCCGGCGAATCGCACGAACGTCCGTACTGGCGTCCTGAAAGCACAAAAGGACCCGGGGGCGACTCTGCCCGGATCCCTCTTGGAGCACGAGGATAGCCGACTGCCCTCCGCGCCGGGAGTGCGCGAATCCGGCGGTTCGCCCAATCCGGGCGCACGCCGGGTGAGCCTGGACACAGCTTCGAGCGCCGCCGCGGGCCCGTCCGGCCAGGGCGATTGCCGCTCGGACCGGCGGACACGCCATCATGGGACCCACATCGGCGGCGCTGTCGGGGTCCATCGTTCGGGTGGTCGGGCGGCGTTCCGGTGGCGAGCCGGACCGGGTCACCGGGGCCGGGCGAGGACGAACGGAAGGGGTGGCCCGATGGGCGCGACCACCGAGCCCGCGAGCGGCGCCCGGGTGCGCGGGACGATCCGCTACTGGGCGGCGGCGAAGTCCGAGGCCGGGCTGGCCGAGGAGCCGTACGAGGCGGCGACCCTGGCGGAGGCGCTGGCGGCGGCCAGGGAGCGGCACGCCGACCGGCCGAAGCTCGTCCGGTTGCTCGGGCACTGCTCGTACCTGGTCGACGGGGCGCAGGTGGGCGGCCGGGACCACGCGACCGTGGCCCTGACCGAGGGCGGGACGGTCGAGGTCCTCCCGCCGTTCGCGGGAGGCTGAGCGGCGTGACGGACATGAACAACCCGAACGACGGCGGCGGCTACGGCGACTGGCCGCAGCAGCCCCGCCAGCCCTATCCGCATCCGCAGCAGCAGGCGCCGTACCCGCCGCAGCACCCGTACGGCTATCCGGTGGACGACGAGGCGGCGACCACCGTGTTGCCGCCCGTCCCGCCGCTGGACGACGCGGCCGCGACCACCCTGCTGCCGCCGGTGCCCCCGATGGACGACGCGGCGACCGCGCTACTGCCGCCCGTCCCACCGCTGGACGACGCGGCGGCCACCACCCTGCTGCCGCCGGTGAGGGTCTCCGGTGCGATGCCGGTCGCCCCGCCGCGGCACCCGGGCCGGCCGCCGCAGCACCCGGTGCAGCAACCGGTGATGCAGCAGGAACCGGTGATGCAGCAGCAGCCGGTGATGCCGCCGCAGCACCCGCAGCACCCGCAGCAGTCACAGCAGCCGCAGCAGCCGTCGCGGGCGCGGCACGCGGCCCCGGCGCCGCAGCCCGCTCCGCAGCAGGCCGCGCCCGTCGGGCCCCCCGCCGCCGGGATGCCGCCCGCCGCCGGGCTCGGCTTCGACCCGCCGACCATGACGCTCAAGCGCCCGGACGCCCCCGCCGCCCCGCCGTACGGCGCCCTGCCGGCGCAGCCGGTGCCGGTCGCCCCGCCGGTCGGGGCCCCGGGCGGCCGGAGCGGTTCGCCGATCATCGACCCGGGCCTGCAGCCCGCCCTGATCACCGCCGGCGCGGCCGCGCTGCTGGCCGGCGGTGCCGCGCTGGGGCAGGTGGCGCTGGCCCTGGTGGTGGCGCTGCTGCAGCTGCTGACGGCGGCCGGCTGGTTCCGGCTGAACGGCATGTGGCCGGCCCGGCAGGGCATCCTGCTGGCGGCGCTGGCCGGGCTGGTGGCGGACGTGGCCGTGCTGCTGGCGGACTCGGACGGCGGTGCGGCGGCGGTGGTGGGCACCCTGGGCGGGTTCTTCCTGCTGGTGCTGGTGCTGCAGACGTTCCGTCCGTCGGACCCGAAGGAGCGGTTCTACGCGCTGACCGTGCTGGGTTCGGCCACCGTGGTGACGGCGCTGTGCACCACGCTGCTGCTGGCCGACTGGGTGCCGGCCGGGGTGGGCGCGGTGGCGCTGGCCACCGTGCTGGCGGCGGCGCCGCTGCCCGGGCCGAAGCAGCTGGGCCCGGTGCTGGGCCTGGTCGCGGCGGTGCTGCTGGGCCTCCTGGTGGGCGCGCCGGTGGCGCTGGGGGCGCTCGCCGGGCTGGGGGCGCTGGTCGGCCGCCGGGTCGCGGCGTACGACTTCCCGTCCCGCTTCGTGCACATGACGGCAGGCGTGGCGCTGCCGCTGGCGGTGGCCGCGCCGCTGATCTGGTTGGCCACCGGGCCGCTGGCCGGCTGAGTTCGGTACGTCACGACCGCGTCCCGCCCCGGAACCACCGTCCGGGGCGGGACGTCGTACGGTCGTGCGGGAGGAGCCGTGCCCAGGGCGGCTCCGCGACGAGACGGCGACGAGACCACAGCGGGCGACGACGGGGGACACGATGCGCGGATGGCTGAAGGCGACGATCGGCCTGGCGGTGCTCTCCGGGCTGCTGCTGGGCGCGGACCGGATCGCGGTCGGCGTGGCCGAGGACGAGGCCGCCGACCAGCTGGTGAAGAGCGGCCAGATGAGCAAGCGGCCGGACGTCACGATCGAGGGCTTCCCGTTCCTCACCCAGGTGGTGTCGAAGAAGCTGGACGACGTCCGGATCTCCTCGGACGGCCTGACCGTGCAGAACAACGGCCAGCAGGTGGCGCTGCACTCCTTCAAGGCCCAGCTGTCCGGGGTCGCGGTGAGCGACAACCTCAACACCGCCACGGTGGACAGTGGCACCGGCAGCGGTGTGATCACCTACCAGGACCTCGCCCAACTGCTGCCCCCGGCCTCCCAGTTGCTGGGCGGCGCCCCGCTGCCGGTGGGCGGCGGCTCCCGGCTGAGCCTGTCGTACGGCGGTCCGGGCAAGGTCAAGGCCTCGCTGGGGCCGGTGTCGGTCGGTGAGGCCACCGTGCACAACGACGGCAACACGATCACCGTGGACGGCCTCCGGCTGAGTTCGCTGGCCGAGATGTTCGCCGGGCTGTCCAACCGGAAGATCGAGCCGGCCGGCTTCACCCTGGACTCGATGCCGGCCGGTCTGAAGCTGGCGGCGAAGGACGGTGTGACGCCGCTGCCGGAGGGCCTCCAGCTGTCCTTCGAGGGCAAGGGCGTGAAGCTGCTGGGCTGAGCCCGGCCGGGGTCGCCACCGTTCCGCTCCGCGAGACGCGCTGTCCAGCGCGGACCGCGGGGCGGTGTCGTTTCCGCCCGTTGTGCGCCGCCGACGGCTGCCCGGCCGGGGCCCGGCGGACCGCCGCGAGCGCGAATCCCAGTATTCGATCGTTTCGATCTCGACATTCGATACGCTGATGACAGCGGGCCTCCGGTGTCCCTAGCATCGTCAGCATGAAGCGACAGACGGATCTCACGAAGCGGCGGGCGGTCGACCTGTGCCGCGTGGCCGCCTGTCTGTGTCGAATGCGCTAAGTCGGCATCCTGGCAGGGCAGTTGACGCCCGCCGCCGATCTCCCGGTGACCTCGTCGGGCCCTTGCGGCCGCTGGTCGCCGCCGTACTCCGCAGTTCCCCGCCCGGTCGTCCCCGGCTTCGCTCCTCCGTCCCATCATTCGGACGGGTATTCGGACCGCACCCGTTTCGGGCACCTCTGCAGCACCTGTTGAGCAGCACCTTCCGCCAACCGCCCCCGGATGGAGAACACCACCATGAGCCGCAGCGACGTCCTGGTCGACGCCGACTGGGTCCAGGCCCGACTGGACGACCCGAAGGTCGTCATCGTCGAGGTCGACGAGGACACCTCCGCGTACGACAAGAACCACATCCGCAACGCCGTCCGGATCGACTGGAAGAAGGACCTCCAGGACCCGGTCCGCCGCGACTTCATCGACCAGGCCGGCTTCGAGGCGCTGCTCAGCGCCAAGGGCATCGCCAACGACGACACCGTCGTCCTGTACGGCGGCAACAACAACTGGTTCGCCTCGTACGCCTACTGGTACTTCAAGCTGTACGGCCACGGCGACGTCCGCCTGCTGGACGGCGGCCGCAAGAAGTGGGAGCTGGACTCCCGCGACCTGGTCTCCGAGGTCCCGGCCCGCCCGGCCACCGAGTACACGGCGCAGGCCGCCGACTCCTCGATCCGTGCCTTCCGCGACGACGTGATCGCCGCCATCGGCACCCTCAACCTGGTCGACGTCCGCTCGCCCGACGAGTTCTCCGGCAAGCTGCTCGCCCCGGCCCACCTCCCGCAGGAGCAGTCGCAGCGCCCCGGCCACGTGCCGAGCGCCCGCAACATCCCGTGGGCCAAGAACGCCAACGACGACGGCACCTTCAAGAGCGACGACGAGCTCAAGGCTCTGTACGAGGCCGAGGGCATCGACCTGGCGAAGGACACCATCGCGTACTGCCGGATCGGCGAGCGCTCCGCGCTCACCTGGTTCGTGCTGCACGAGCTGCTCGGCCAGGAGAACGTCAAGAACTACGACGGTTCGTGGACCGAGTACGGCAGCCTGGTCGGCGTGCCGATCGAGCTCGGCAACAACTGAGCCCCCGGCTCGACCCGTAAGTCAGAAGGAGACAGACATGTGCGGTGCGAAGGCCGGCGGCCCGGACCTGGCAGGAGTTGACGTGGCGAACGAGACGATCATCCAGGGTTCGGTGACCCGCGACGGTGAGCCGGTCAACGGCTACGTCCGGCTGCTGGACGAGAACAACGAGTTCACGGCCGAGGTGCCCACCTCGGCGACCGGCCAGTTCCGGTTCTTCGCCCGCCCGGGCAAGTGGACCCTGCGCGCGCTGGTCCCGGGCCAGACCGTGGACCGTCAGGTGGTGGCCTCCCAGGGCACCGCCGTCGAGGTCGCGATCGCGGTCTGACCGGGTTGGACGATCACACCGAGGGCCCCTGCCGCGCAGGGGCCCTCGGTCGTACCGTGGAAGACGTGCAGACGAGGCGTCGGCGGCGCTACTACTACGCCATGATGGGCGTGTGCCTGGGCCTGTTCGTCCTGGCCTGGGGCGTGGTGCGGTTCTTCTCGGTGGGAGCGGCGGTCGGCCTGTGCGTGGTCGCGATGGTCATCCCGCCGGCCGCCGCGGTGTTCGCCAACAAGCGGGACCCGGACGACGACTGGTGGAACGACCCGCGCTGGGACGACCCCAAGTGGGACGACCCCGGCCACGACCGGGACCGCCCCGACCACGAGGAACGCGACGGCCCCCGGTAGGAGCCCGCCGTCAGTAGACCAGCGCCTGGACGTTGTCCGCCATGATCTCGCTGACGAAGACCTGCGCGCCCGCGATCCGGACGCCCTCGACGGTGTCCTTCTGCTCGATCCCGCGCCGGGCCGCGCACTGGGTGCACAGGGTCACCGAGCCGGCCGCCAGGATGGACTCCAGCAGGTCCGGCAGCGGCGCGGCGTGCGGCAGCTCGAACTCCGCCGCCCGCCCCGGCACGGCGAACCAGGAGGACTCCCCGGTCAGCCAGAGCGAGACGTCGATCCCGCTGGCGACGGCCACGGCCGCCACCGTGAAGGCCTGCGAGCACCGCTCGGGCGCGTCCGCCCCGGCGGTCACCTTGATGACGAGCTTCTTCGACATGGCGCCACCTTAGAGGCCGCGCGGCCCCCGCCCGCCGTCATCGCGGAATCCCTTGGGCAAACCTTGGACGGCGCCCGGGCGCGGCCCCGGCCGGGCGGCGCCGGGGCCGGGCCGGCGGGGCGCGAAACCCGACGTGGTGGGGCTCACCGCGACCGGCCGGAGCCCTCCGGATAGAGTGAGCGCGAGCAAAATCCACCACACTGTCGCCGCCTGGGAGCCCCCCGTGTCCGGTCTGGAAATCTTCTTCGACGGTCTGCTGGCCCTGATGGCCGTGCTGATCACCTGGTTCGCCATCTTCTCGGTGATGAAGCTGTACCAGGGCCAGCGCTGACCCTGCCGTACGGTTGAGGGCAGACCGCACCGACCACGACAGCGACCAGGAACATGATCGAGATCCCCTCTGACCTCCACAGGGACGTCGTCCCGCTCGCCTTCCTCCTCGGTACCTGGGAGGGCGCGGGTGTGTACGACTTCCCCGGCACGGAGAAGTGCAACTTCGGCCAGGAGATCGTGATCCGGCACGACGGCCGCCCCTTCCTGGAGTTCCGCTCCCGCACCTGGGTGCTGGACGAGGAGGGCGAGAAGGTCCGTCCGCTGGAGAACGAGCACGCCTTCTGGCGCATCACCAGCAACCACGACGGCACCAGCGGCGCCCGGGGGATCGAGATCTCCTCCGTCCGTGACGACGGCACGGTCGAGATCTGGTACGGCGAACTGGCCGACGGCAAGCCGCAGGTCGACGTCTCCACCGACGCCGTGGCCCGGATCGAGGGCTCCCCGGAGTACTCCGGCGGCAAGCGGCTGTACGGCTTCGTCAACGGCGAGCTGCTCTGGGTCGGCGAGAAGGCCGCCCCGAACGTGCCGCTGCGCCCGTACATGTCCGCTCAGCTGAAGAAGGTGCTCAGCCCGGCCCAGCTGATCAAGGACATCAACGACCTGCCGGACGACGGCATCGCGTTCTTCAAGTAGGAACTGTCCGCGCACGAGGTAGGGACCGGCCCCCGGCCGGTCCCTACACTTGCCTCAGGACCCCCGACCTTGGCAGGGACAGAACCCGTGGCGGACACCGGCACCACCGACTGGCAGCTCTCCGGCGACTGGAAGGCCGACCTGCGCGAGCGCGGCTACCGCCTCACGCCGCAGCGACAGCTCGTCCTGGAGGCCGTGGACGTCCTCGACCACGCGACCCCCGACGACATCCTCTGCCACGTCCGCAAGACCGCCAGCGGCATCAACATCTCCACCGTCTACCGGACCCTGGAGCTGCTGGAGGAGCTGGGCCTGGTCTCGCACGCCCACCTCGGCCACGGCGCCCCGACCTACCACCTGGCCGGCCGCCACCACCACCTGCACCTGGTCTGCCGGGACTGCGAGAAGGTCACCGAGACCGGCACCGAGATCGCCCAGCCGCTGATCGACCGGCTGCGCGAGCAGCACGGCTTCGACACCGACCTCAAGCATTTCGCCATCTTCGGCCGCTGCGCCGACTGCGCCGCCGGGCAGGCCGACGACCGGTCGTAAGCTGGCCGGTATGACCGGTGTGAAGAGCCCGCTGCTTGCCCTGCCCGGAGCCGTCCCCGCCGAGGGGGCCGACGAGGGCGTCGCCGCCCACTACGGCGACATCTTCCGCGAGCAACGGAACCTGTCCCGGGGCACCGGCTTCGTCGACCTCTCGCACCGCGGCGTGGTCACCGTCACCGGCGCGGACCGCCTCGCCTGGCTGCACCTGCTGCTCACCCAGCACGTCAGCGGGCTGGAGCCGCAGCACGCCACCGAGGCGCTGGTGCTCTCCCCGAACGGGCACGTCGAGCACGCGCTCTACCTGGTCGACGACGGCACCACCACCTGGGCCCACGTCGAGCCCGGCACTCAGGGCGCGCTGATCGGCTACCTGGAGAGCATGAAGTTCTTCTACCGGGTGGAGGTCGTCGACGCGACCGCCGAGCACGCCGTGGTCCACCTGCCGGCCGGCTCCACCGCCTCCGTCGAGGGCGCCGCCGCCGTCCGCGAACTCCCGTACGGGCGCGACCTGTTCGTGCCGCGCGCCGAGCTGGAGAAGCTCACCGCCGGGTACGGCCCGGCGGCCGGGGTCTGGGCCTACGAGGCGCTGCGGATCGAGGGCCACCGGCCCCGGCTCGGCTTCGAGACCGACCACCGGACCATCCCGCACGAGGTGGACTGGCTGCGCACCGCCGTCCACCTGCAGAAGGGCTGCTACCGCGGCCAGGAGACCGTCGCCCGGGTGCACAACCTGGGCCGCCCGCCGCGCCGGCTGGTCTTCCTGCACCTGGACGGCACCGAGGAGACCCTGCCCCCGCACGGCACCGAGGTGCGGCTGGCCGCCGACCCGGACGGGCGGGCGCTGGGCTTCGTGACCTCCTCGGCGCGGCACCACGAGCTGGGCCCGATCGCGCTGGCGATCGTCAAGCGGAACGTGCCGGTGGACGCGGTGCTGCTGGCCGGGACGGTGCCGGGCACCCAGGACGTGATCGTCCCGCAGTAGCTCAGACCTCGACCAGGACGGTGAACGGGCCGTCGTTCACCAGCGCCACCTGCATGTCGGCGCCGAACCGGCCCGTCTCCACCTTGGCGCCGAGCGCGCGCAGTTGGGCGACCACCTCGTCCACCAGCGGCTCGGCGACCGGCCCGGGGGCGGCGGCGTTCCAGGTGGGGCGGCGGCCCTTGCGGGTGTCGCCGTAGAGGGTGAACTGACTGATCACCAGCAGCGGGCCGCCGATGTCCGAGCAACTCTGCTCCACGCCCTCGCCGCTGACCGGCAGGATCCGCAGCGTCCAGAGCTTGCGGGCCAGTTGGGCCGCCTTGGCCGGGGTGTCCTCGTGGGTCACGCCGACCAGGACGCACAGGCCGGGCCCCTCGATCGCGCCGACGGTCTCTCCGGCCACGGTCACCCGGGCCTCGGTCACTCGCTGCACCACTGCTCGCATGCCGCCATTGTGCCGGAGCGCCGGAGCGCCCCGCCGGGGCCCCGGGGAATCCGGCTCGGCAGGGCCCCGGCTCGGCCGGGCGGGACCCTGGGGCCGGCACCCGAGGGGCGCACATGAGAGGCGCGCACAGGGGTGGCGCACGCCGTGCGGCGCGCGCCTGCGCAGGGTCGGCGCTGCTGTCCGTACGAAAAGGCCCGGTCATATCAGCCACCCCCGTTCGCCAGGGGGCCGTTCGGGTGCACGGGCGGTGCGCGCGCGCCGGGTGGGGTGGCACGCTGGGGGACCGTACGACGGGCCCGGCGCGCCTGAAGGTCCGCCGCACCGGGCCGGGGTTCGGCCGGGTGGTCGAGCGGTAGGTCAGGTGTTCTGGCGGGGTCGCCCCGGCGGGTGGTCCCGATCGGGGAGCGGAACCCCTCGGGGGCCCCCGGGCGTGCCAACGGACGGGACGCGCGAGCCCGTCGGGGGACGGGCCGGGCCGGCGGCAGGGACGGAGTGCCGCGAGCGGGCGGGATCGGACGACGGCAGGTGGGCTGGATGATGGACGCGAGCAGTGCGGCGTGGAGCCGATCCGGGCAGGTGGCGCAGGCCCCCGGGGGCCCCTCCTGGGCGGTCGGCCCGGACGGCGAGCCCGACCTGGAGCACCTGGGCCTGGACCAGCTGCGGATCCTGCGCCGGGAGACCCTGGAGCAGGAGGCCGACCTGTCGTACCTGCGACGGCTGCTGCACGGGCGGATGGACATCCTGCGCGCCGAACTGGACCGGCGCCCCGGCGGCGGCCCGGCCCACCCGGCCCGGGCGGGCGGGGAGGGGAGCGGCGCCCGGGCGGCCGGCGAGGAGCTCGGCGGCGACCTGCTGGACCGGCTGCCGGCCATCCTGACCGACGCGCCCTCCACCGTGCGGCGCTCGGCCCGGCACGTCACCCTCGGCCCGCCGCGCACCCAGGAGTCCCAGCTGGAGGCGGACGCCCTGATGGGCGACGTCCAGCTCGCCGACCTGCCGGCCCATCCGGCCGAGGAGCTGCTGGCCGCCCTGGAGCGGCTGCGCGCGCACGAGCGCGAGGTGTCCGGCCGGCGCCAGCGGCTGCTGCGGACGGCCGACGGTTGCAATGCCGAGATCACCCGCAGGTACCGTGATGGGGAAGCACGGGTCGACGACCTGCTCTCCGAGAGGCCGCTCTGACCGGTCGAGGCGTCGCGGGCGGGTGGGGTCCGGCTTCCTCCCGGCCCACACCCCTGCCTCCGGAAGGCTCCGCGATGTCCCAGTCCGCCAACCCGCCCGTGCTCGCCGAGGTCATACGCTCGGGCTTCACCGAGGGCCGTCACCACGGCTCGCTGGTCCTGCTCGCCGCCGACGGCTCGGTGGAGTTCGCGCTCGGTGACCCCGACGCGCCGGTCTTCCCCCGCTCCACGGCCAAGCCGTTCCAGGCGGTGGCCACCCTGCGGGCCGGGCTGGCGATCGAGGGCGAGCTGCTGGCGCTGGCGGCCTCCAGCCACTCTGCGGAATCGTTTCACCTCGATGGTGTGCGAGCCATCCTCGGCTCGGCCGGCCTCGACGAGTCGGCCCTGCGCACCCCGGCCGACCTCCCGCTGGACGAGACCGAGGCGGAGCTGCTGCTCGCGGCCGGCGGCCGGCGCGCCCCGATCCTGATGGACTGCTCCGGCAAGCACGCCGGCTGGCTGGCCGCCTGCGTCGCCAACGGCTGGGACACCGCGGCCTACCTCGACCCGGCGCACCCGATCCAGGAGCTGGCCCGCGAGGCCCTCGCGGAGGCCACCGGCGAGGCCCCCGCGCACACCGGGGTGGACGGCTGCGGCGCCCCGCTGCTGGCCGTCTCGCTGACCGGCCTGGCCCGCGGCTACCGCAGCCTGCTGCTGGCCGCCGAGGGCACCGCGCAGCGCCGGGTGGCCGACGCCATGCGCGCCCACCCCGAGTACGTGGCCGGCACCCGCCGGGCCGACACCTGGCTGATGCGGGCCGTTCCCGGCGCGCTGTCCAAGATGGGCGCCGAGGCCGTCCAGGTGGTCGCGCTGCCGGGCGGCCGGGCGCTCGCCTTCAAGATCGACGACGGCTCGGAGCGGGCCCGCGGCCCGGTGCTCGCGGCGGCCCTGCGCCGGCTCGGCGTGACCGGCGCGGAGGACACCGTGGAGCGGATCGGCGCGGCCCCGCTGCTCGGCGGCGGCGCCCCGGTCGGGCTGGTCCGGGCGGCGTTCTAGCCGGTGGTCCCCGGCGGCGGTCGCGGCGGCCGTCGGGGTGCGGGCGGACCCGGGGCGGTGCACGGTGGACCGGGGGCCGTCGCACAGCTGAGGGAGTCCGCCATGACCGACCACGTGTACCGGGTGACCGAGATCGTCGGGTCCTCGACCGAGAGCGTCGACGCCGCGATCCGCAACGGGGTGGAACGGGCCTCCCGGACGCTGCGCAACCTCGACTGGTTCGAGGTCGCGCAGGTCCGGGGCCACCTGGAGGACGGCCGGGTCAAGCACTACCAGGTGTGCATCAAGGTCGGCTTCCGGCTGGAGGACTGAGATCGCGGCCGGCGGACCGAGCGGGCCCGATCAGGCCGGGCCCCGCTCGGGCAGCACCGGCGGCACCCCGGTGGTCCTGCGGCCGGCCACCGCGGCCGGCCTGCCGGTCGGCGGCAGCGCCACCGTCCTGGTTCGCCACCGCCGCACGGGAGTTCAGGCCTGATGCCGGGTCGTGAACGCGAGCCGGCCCCGGCGGACGGTTGCTCGCCGGGGCCGGCTCGGTGGTCCCGGCGCCGTTGGCTCGGGGGCTCAGGCGCTCAGCGGGTAGCCGGCGTCCAGGTCGTGGAAGACCGCCCCGTTGAGCACGAAGGCCCGCTTGCACTCCTCGACCACCCGGCGCCGCTCGACCTCGTCCATCGCCGCGCCCGCCGCGTCCAGCTTGGCCCGGTACTCGCGCTTGAAGGCGGCCGGGTTGTCGATCTCCTCGAAGACGTAGAACCGCACGCCGTCGCCCTTGCGCTCGAAGCCCCAGGTCTTCTCGGCGACGCCGCGGATGATCTGGCCGCCGGAGAGGTCGCCCAGGTAGCGGGTGTAGTGGTGGGCCAGGTATCCGGCCGGCCACTCGGCGGCCAGTTCCTCGATCCGGGCGACCAGTGCGGCGGTGGCCGGCAGTGGGGCCAGCCCGTTCCGCCAGTCGGGGCCCCGCAGGTGCGCCAGGTCGCGCTCGACGGCGGCGGTGCGCAGCAGCGCCCGGTCGATGAAGGGCCCGGCCAGCGGGTGTTCCGCGAGCTGCCCGGCCCGGCTCTCCAGGGCCCGGTAGACGTGCCAGAGCTGGCCGGTCAGGTCGGCGTAGGCCTCGATCCCGAGCTGCCCGCCCAGCAGGCGGCTCATGAACGAGGACTGTTCCGCGGCCTCGTGCTCCTCGCTGCTGGCGGTGCGGAGCACCGTGGAGAACGGGGTGGGCTCGGGCGTGGTCATGCAGCCTCCTGGGATCGGGATCCACCCTTGATTTTGGTTAGCCTAACCTAAGGTGATCCTCTTGCCGACAGCCTGTCGGTAAAACCGTACGGCCACCTGCCCCGGAAACGACAGGGGCCGGGGCCCGCGGACGAATCCGCGAACCCCGGCCCAGGCTGTCCCGACCTACCTCGAACTCCCCCGATCGGACGGGGAGCGAACGAGATCGGAACGACGGCTCAGTGGCCGCCCTGCTCCGCGAGGCGCTTGATCGAAGCGGTGACCTCGGCCTCGGCCTCGGCGCGGCCGACCCAGTTGGCGCCCTCGACCGACTTGCCCGGCTCCAGGTCCTTGTAGACCTCGAAGAAGTGCTGGATCTCCAGGCGGTCGAACTCCGACACGTGGTGGATGTCGCGCAGGTGCTCCCAGCGCGGGTCCGTCGCCGGGACGCACAGCAGCTTGTCGTCGCCGCCGGCCTCGTCGGTCATCTGGAACATGCCGATGGCGCGGCACTTGATGAGGCAACCCGGGAAGGTCGGCTCGTCCAGGATGACCAGGGCGTCCAGCGGGTCGCCGTCCTCGCCGAGCGTGCCCTCGACGTAGCCGTAGTCGGCCGGGTAGCGGGTCGAGGTGAAGAGCATCCGGTCGAGCCGCAGCCGGCCGGTCTCGTGGTCGACCTCGTACTTGTTACGAGAGCCCTTCGGGATTTCGATAAGGACGTCGAATTCCAACGGTTCCTCCAAGGTAGGGACTGACAGAATCCAAGTGTCTCCTACGGGAGTGAGTGCTCAGGAAAGGGGCCGGTCGGTGGGGGCTGGGGTGGGGGCGGCGCGCCGTCGCAGGAGGATGGCGGCCGGACTGTTCGGAGCGGCCCTGCTGGTCGCCGGAACGGTGCTGGGGGCGGGCGGTGCGTACGCGCAGCCGTCCCCCACCGCGGGCGGACGCAGCGCGGGGCAGGGCGAGGACGGCAACAGCCAGGGCGACCGGGACGGCCGGGACGGTCAAGGCGACCAGGGGGGCCGGGACGGCCGCAAGGGCGACCAGGGGAAGACCAGGCCCGGTCCGGGTCAGAGCTCCGGCGGGCCCGCCCGCCGAGCCGAGTCGCCCGGTGCCGCGCCTGGTGACAGCGCCGCGCCCGGTGACAGCGCTTCGCCGGGCGCGCGCCCGGTGCCCGGGGCGGGCGCCGTGCTGGCCACCGCCGGCAACGGCCCGGAGGCCGCCGTCCCCACCGCGCAGGGGCTCCAGCAGGCGCTCGCCCCCGCCCTCGCGGACAAGAACCTGGGCACCGTGACGATCGCCGTCGCGGACGCCGCCGACGGCCGGCTCCTGTACGGCTCCGGGGAGAACACCCCGGCCACCCCCGCCTCCACCACCAAGCTGGCCACCTCGGTCGCCGCTCTGTCCCTGATCCCCGCCGACACCCGGCTCACCACCCGGGTGGTGCGCGGCGCGGACCCGGGCAGCATCACCCTGGTCGGTGGCGGCGACCCGACGCTCACCGCGCTGCCCGCCGACCAGGTGCGGATCGGCGGCCAGCCCGCCGACGCCGACACCGCCCCCGCCTCCCTGGAGGCCCTGGCCCGGCAGACCGCCACCGCCCTCAAGGCGGCCGGCACCACCACGGTCAAGCTGGACTACGACCTCTCGCTCTACAGCGGCAACCCGCAGCACAGGAACCCCGACAACCAGAACATCGCCCTGGTCGTCCCGCTGATGGTGGACGAGGCCAAGATCGACCCGAAGAGCAAGGAGGAGGCCCCGGCCCGGGTCGCCGACCCGGCCGCCGCGGCCGCCGCGGCCTTCGCCGCGATGCTCGCCGCCCAGGGCGTCACCGTCGAGGGCAAGGCCAAGCCGGCCGCCGCCCCGGCCGCCGCCGACGCCGCCGTCCTCGGCAAGGTCGACTCACCCACCGTCGCGCGGCTGGTCGAGCGCCTGCTGACCACGTCGGACAACCAGCTCGCCGAGGCGATCGCCCGTCAGGTCGCCCTCGCCGGGCACCAGCCGGCCGGCTTTGCGGGCGCGGCGACCGCCGTCTCCCAGGAGCTGACCAAGCTCGGCGTGCCGATGACCGGTGTGGTCCTCAATGACGGCAGCGGCCTGCACCCGGACAACGAGATCCCGCCCGCCGTGCTGGTCAAGCTGCTCTCGCTGGCCGCCTCCGACCAGCACCCCACCCTGCGGCCGGTCCTCACCGGCCTCCCGGTCGCGGGCTTCACCGGCACCCTCGACAAGCGCTTCGGCTCGGGCTCCGGCGCCGCCGACGCGGCCGGCCTGATCCGCGCCAAGACCGGCACCCTCAGCGGCGTCAACACCCTGGCCGGCACCGTCGTCGACGCCGACGGCCGACTGCTCGCCTTCGCCGTGATGACCCGCACCACCGCCCCCGCCGACTCCGCCCGCGCCGCCATGGACCGCATCGCCGCCCGCCTCACCTCCTGCGGCTGCCACTGACCACCCCGTGCCCGGCCGTGGGCGGCTCGCCTTCGCCGCCGCCGGACCTCCTGCGGCCGCCACCGACCGCCCCGCGCCCCGCCGGTGGCGGCCGGGTTCGAAGGGGTGCGGGGGCGGGCAAGGTAGCTGCGGGAGAGGCGGATCCGGCCGTGCGCCGGACCGGCTGGGTGTTCGCGGCGGGTGGCTGCCGTCGGTGGTGGTGAGCACGTACGGTGAGGTCATGACGAGCGCGAGTGGCGGGGCTGACATGGTCGACTGGAATCTCGCGGTCGCAACCGCGACCAGGTTGGTGCGCCCGGGGCCGGAGGTGAGCCGGGCGGAGGCGGCGGCGGTCGTCGCCGAGCTGCGCCGGCACGCGCTGGAGGCCGAGGAGCACGTACGGGTGTTCACCGGGATGCGGTCCAGCAGCCTGACCGCGGCCGCCGCGACGCCGGTGCTGGTGGTGGACCGTCCGGGCTGGGTGCGGGCGAACGTGGCGGGCTTCCGCACGGTCGTCCAGCCGCTGGTGGAGAAGTTGCAGGCGCGGCGGGCGAACAGCGCGGCGGCGGGCGTCTTCGGGGCGGTGGGGGAGAAGGCCACCGGGATCGAGGTCGGGGCGCTGCTGGCGTTCCTGGCGACGAAGGTGCTGGGCCAGTACGAGACCTTCGCCCCGGCCGAGCCCTCGCTGGAGGCGCCGGACAGCCCGGCGGCGCTGTTCGACAAGCCGCGGCTGGGCCCGGAGAGCCCGGGCCCGGGCCGGCTGCTGCTGGTGGCGCCGAACATCGTGCACGTCGAGCGCGAGCTGGACGTCGACCCGTCCGACTTCCGGCTCTGGGTCTGCCTGCACGAGGAGACGCACCGCACCCAGTTCACCGCGGTGCCGTGGCTGCGTGACCACATCCAGTCCGAGGTGCAGTCCTTCCTGGCGGAGACGGACGTGGACCCGGGCGCGCTGCTGGACCGGCTGCGCGACGCGGCGGGCTCGCTGGGCGCCGGCCTGCCGGGGACGGGCGGCCGGGAGAGCCGGGACGGCGCCCCGGCCGGGAACCTGCTGGAGATCGTCCAGTCGCCCGCGCAGCGCGAGATCCTGGGCCGGCTGACGGCGGTGATGTCGCTGCTGGAGGGCCACGCGGACGTGGTGATGGACGGTGTCGGCCCGGCCGTGGTGCCGACGGTCGCGGAGATCCGGGAGAAGTTCCAGCAGCGCCGCGACCGCGGGGCGAACCGGCTCGACCTGGTGCTGCGCCGGCTGCTCGGGATGGACGCCAAGCTGCGGCAGTACCAGGACGGCGCGGTGTTCGTCCGGGCCGTGGTGGACCAGGTCGGCATGGAGGGCTTCAACCGGGTGTGGACGTCCCCGAACACCCTGCCGACCAAGGACGAGATCCACGACCCGGCCGCCTGGGTCGCCCGGGTCGCCCGCTGAGGAGCCCCGGGGCCCGATCGGGCAATCCCGGCGCGCAGTGGGACCGCCGTCGGTCGGCGGCGGTCAAACCCGCTCGTACGAGTGGTCCAATCGAGCAGAGGGTGGGTGAAGATACGTTTCTCCATTCACCCGAACGTGGGACGGTGGTCGTACCGGTGGCGCGGGTGGCGTAGTGGGTCCCCACTTTCTGCCACCATCTGTGAGCGCCCGGTAACGCGGCGCAATGCAGGCGCGCGGTTCCGGCCGCCCGCCGCAGTCCTGTCCCCTCCGTCGAGGAGTCGTCCGCCGTGGGCCCTCACCCCGCCGTCGCCGCGATACGCCTGGCCGTCCGCCGCACGCTCACCGACCTCGCCGCCGAGGCCGGTACCACCTTCACCGCGCCTGTGCGCGAGCCCCGCGAGCGCCCGGCCGGGGCGCCGCTGGTGGGTGCCGCCGTCGGCACCACCCTGATCGGCAACGCCGCCCGCCACCCCTCCGGGTTGCCCCGCACCCCGGCCGCCCCCGGCTCGCCGCTGGTCCTGGTCGCCGTCAGCGGCGGCGCGGACTCGATGGCGCTGGCCATCGCCGCCGCCTTCGAGGCCCCCAAGATCGGCCTGCGGGTCGGCGCCGTCACCGTCGACCACGGCCTCCAGGCCGACTCCGCCGACCGCGCCGCCCAGGTGGCCGAGCGCCTGCGCTCCCTGGGCCTGGACCCGGTCGAGGCGGTCCCGGTGCTGGTCGGCCGCTCCGGCGGCCCGGAGGCCGCCGCCCGGGACGCCCGCTACGCCGCCCTGGACGAGGCCGCCGAGCGCCACGGCGCGATCGCGGTGCTGCTCGGCCACACCCGGGACGACCAGGCCGAGACGGTGCTGCTGGGCCTGGCCCGCGGCTCCGGCTCCCGGTCGCTGGCCGGGATGCCCGCCCAGAAGGGCCGCTACCGCCGCCCGCTGCTGGAGCTGGACCGGGCGGCCACCCGGCAGGCCTGCTCCGCCCAGGCGATCCCGGTCTGGGACGACCCGCACAACTGTGATCCCGCCTACACCCGCTCCCGGGTCCGCCACGAGGTGCTGCCGGTGCTGGAGAAGCACCTCGGCGGCGGCGTGGTGGAGGCGCTGGCCCGGACGGCCCGGCTGTTCCGCGACGACGCCGACGCCCTCGACCAGTGGGCCTCGTTGGCCGAACGCGACCTCCGTACGGGCGAGGGCGCCCTGGACGCGGTGAAACTGGCCGAGCTGCCGCCCGCCGTGCGGCGCCGGGTGCTGCGCCGGGCCGCGCTGCGCGCGGGCTGCCCGGCGGGGGACCTGTTCGCCCGGCACCTGGAGACGGTGGACCTGCTGGTCACCGGATGGCGCGGCCAGGGGCCGCTGCACCTACCCGGGGGCGTCGAGGCCACCCGCAGGTGTGGCACGCTGGTGTTTCGGCGGCAGGGCGACTGAGGGCGAGGCATGTCCCGGGGGAGCCGGCCGTCGGCCACACAGACCCCGAACGTTTGAGGACGTATCCCCGGTGGACCAGAACGACATGGGCGCTGACCTCGCGAAGGTGCTCATCAGCAAGGACGAGATCGACGCCAAGCTCCAGGAGCTGGCCGAGCGTATCGACCGGGACTACGCAGGCAAGGACCTGCTGATCGTCGGCGTCCTCAAGGGGGCCGTCATGGTCATGGCCGATCTCGCCCGGGCTCTGCACTCGCAGGTCACCATGGACTGGATGGCCGTCTCCTCGTACGGCATGGGCACCAAGTCCTCCGGTGTGGTGCGGATCCTGAAGGACCTGGACACCGACATCGCCGGCCGGGACGTCCTGATCGTCGAGGACATCATCGACTCCGGTCTGACGCTGTCCTGGCTGCTGGGCAACCTGGGCTCGCGCGGCCCGGCCTCCCTGGAGGTCTGCACCCTGCTGCGCAAGCCGGACGCGGCCAAGGTCGAGATCGACGTGAAGTACGTCGGTTTCGACATTCCCAACGAGTTCGTGGTCGGCTACGGCCTGGACTACGCGGAGAAGCTGCGTAACCTCCCCTTCATCGGTACTCTCGCCCCGCACGTCTACGGCGGCTGAGGGCCCGTTCGGGCTACGGGTGGGAACAGTAGGCCGTTCCCGCCCGTTGGACCGTCGGACAATGAACCAAAACCGTGTCGCTGTGCTCCCGCCATGGGTGGGTCCGACTGCGGTACGGTCCAATAAACCGCTCTTCACATGAGCACCGACAGGATGCGCCCTGGCCCTCGGCCACACGGCGCCGTTCAGTGGCAGGAGGGACGGGGCGGCAACGCCCCGCATGGATGGACGTCAAGCGATACTTCCGTGCGCCGATCATGTGGATCGTGTTGGCCGTCCTCGCCGTCATCGTCTTGATGCAGGTCGTTTCGGATTCGAACGGCTACAAGACGGTGGACACCGGCCAGGTGGTCGCGGCGATCGACGCGCACAATGTCAAGTCGGCGCAGATCACCACCGGTGACTCGAACACCATCAAGATCCAGCTGAAGGACGGCGCCACGCTGTCCTCGGCCGGGACGGGCAAGGCCCCGTCCGGCAGCAAGTTCCAAGCCTCGTACATCGGTGACCAGGGCGTCGCGATCGCGGACAAGCTGCAGTCGCAGATGAACGACAAGAGCAGTTCGCTCACCGAGGGCTACACCGTCAGCCCGGAGAAGCAGAGCACCTTCGTCAGCCTGCTGCTGTCGATGCTGCCGATCGTGATCATCGTCCTGGTCTTCCTGTTCCTGATGAACCAGATGCAGGGCGGCGGCTCCCGGGTCATGCAGTTCGGCAAGTCCAAGGCCAAGCTGCTCACCAAGGACACCCCGAAGACCACCTTCGCCGACGTCGCCGGCGCGGACGAGGCGGTCGAGGAGCTCCACGAGATCAAGGAGTTCCTGCAGGAGCCGGCCAAGTTCCAGGCCGTCGGCGCCAAGATCCCCAAGGGCGTGCTGCTCTACGGCCCGCCCGGTACCGGCAAGACCCTGCTGGCGCGTGCCGTCGCGGGCGAGGCCGGGGTGCCGTTCTACTCGATCTCCGGTTCCGACTTCGTCGAGATGTTCGTCGGTGTCGGCGCCAGCCGCGTCCGCGACCTCTTCGAGCAGGCCAAGGCGAACGCCCCGGCGATCATCTTCGTCGACGAGATCGACGCCGTCGGCCGGCACCGCGGCGCGGGCCTCGGCGGTGGCCACGACGAGCGCGAGCAGACCCTCAACCAGCTGCTGGTCGAGATGGACGGCTTCGACGTCAAGGGCGGCGTGATCCTGATCGCGGCGACCAACCGCCCCGACATCCTGGACCCGGCGCTGCTGCGCCCGGGCCGCTTCGACCGCCAGATCGCGGTGGAGCGCCCCGACCTCCAGGGCCGTCTGGACATCCTCAAGGTGCACCAGAAGGGCAAGCCGATCGCGCCCGACGTCGACATGTCGGCCGTCGCCAAGCGCACCCCCGGCTTCACCGGCGCCGACCTGTCGAACGTGCTCAACGAGGCCGCGCTGCTGACCGCCCGCTCGGACAAGAAGCTGATCGACAACGGCATCCTGGACGAGGCGATCGACCGCGTCGTGGCCGGTCCGCAGAAGCGCACGCGGATCATGTCCGACAAGGAGAAGAAGATCACCGCGTACCACGAGGGCGGTCACGCCCTGGTCGCGGCGGCCTGCCAGTACAGCGACCCGGTGCACAAGATCACCATCCTGTCCCGCGGCCGGGCCCTCGGCTACACCATGGTGCTGCCGGAGGAGGACAAGTACTCCACCACCCGCAACGAGATGCTCGACCAGCTGGCCTACATGCTGGGCGGCCGCGCGGCGGAGGAACTGGTCTTCCACGACCCCACCACCGGTGCCTCGAACGACATCGAGAAGGCCACCGCCACGGCGCGGGCCATGGTCACCCAGTACGGCATGACCGAGCGCCTGGGCGCGATCAAGTTCGGCAACGACAACTCGGAGCCGTTCCTGGGCCGCGAGATGGGCCACCAGCGCGACTACTCGGAAGAGGTCGCCGGGCTGGTCGACGAAGAGGTCAAGAAGCTCATCGAGAGCGCGCACAACGAGGCCTGGGAAATCCTGGTCGAGAACCGTGACGTGCTCGACAACCTGGTTCTGGAGCTCCTGGAGAAGGAGACCCTGAACAAGGAGCAGATCGCCGAGATCTTCGCCCCGATCGTCAAGCGCCCGGCCCGGCCGGCCTGGACGGGCTCCGCCCGCCGCACGCCGTCCACCCGGCCGCCGGTGCAGTCGCCGAAGGAGCTGGCGCTCACCAACGGCGCCGCCGCCTCCGACACCGTGCCGGTCGACATCGTGAAGCTCCCGCCGCTGCCGGCCGCCGAGCCGCCGACCGAGAGCTGATCCGGCCTCCGTAGGGAATGGATGCCGCGTCACCAGGGTTTGTACCCTGGAGGCGCGGCATCCGTGCTGTTCAGCCAGAGTCTTCCCACGAGTAAGCGAGGCCCGCATGATCGACCCGGTGACGCTCGACGGTCCGCCCGCCGTCGGTGCCTTCGACCAGAAGCGGGCCGAGAACGCCATCCGCGAGCTGCTGCTCGCCGTCGGGGAGGACCCGGACCGCGAGGGCCTGCTGGAGACGCCGGCCCGGGTCGCGCGGGCCTACAAGGAGATATTCGCGGGCCTGTGGCAGGAGCCCGAGGAGGTCCTGACCACCACCTTCGACCTCGGCCACGACGAGATGGTGCTGGTCAAGGACATCGAGCTGACCTCGGTCTGCGAGCACCACCTGGTGCCGTTCCGCGGCGTGGCGCACGTCGGGTACATCCCGTCCGCCAGCGGCAAGATCACCGGGCTGTCCAAGCTCGCCCGGCTGGTCGACGTCTACGCCCGCCGCCCCCAGGTGCAGGAACGGTTGACCAGCCAGGTCGCCGACGCGCTGATGCGGATCCTGGAGCCGCGCGGGGCGATCGTCGTGGTCGAGTGCGAGCACATGTGCATGTCGATGCGCGGCATCCGCAAGCCCGGCGCCAAGACCATCACCTCCTGCGTCCGCGGCCAGTTGCGTGACCCGGCCACCCGGGCTGAGGCGATGAGTCTCATCATCGGCCGGTAAGACCGGTAGGAGGGGCGTCGGCCGGCAGGGCTGCGCTCCGGCGACGACTCAGGGCACCTCGGGCTCCGCGTGCGGCGGAGCCGGGGTGCCCAGTGCGTTGCGGCGCTCCGGCATCCGCAGCGTCACCATCCGGCGCCAGCCGAAGGCCCGGTCGTACAGGTAGAGCGCGTGCACCCCGAGGGTGACCACGGCCAGCTGCCAGCGCGGCCAGCGCAGGATCCGGGCCATCCGGGCGGTGACGGCCAGCGCGACGTCCCGGTGGGTGCGGATCTCGCCGCGGGCGCTGGTCTCCAGGGCGTGCCGGACGTACGGGCCGTGGCCCTCGGCGCTCAGCCGCAGCAGCTCCTCATGGCAGTACGCGAGGTGGTTGTCCTCGTCGGCGGAGATCATCCGCATTGCCCGGCCCAGCTCGGGGTTGTCCCGGTACACCCGGACCAACTGGCGCATCTGCTCGGCGGCGCGCTGCTCGGTGACCCGGCTGTGCGCGAGGTAGGTGATGATCTCGCGGTCGGTCAGCGGGGCGTCGCCGTTCAGCCGCTCGTGGGAGAGGCCGACGCCCTGGCGCTCCAGCAGCATGCAGTAGTCGGCCTCGTCGGGGACGGGCACCCTGGGCAGGCCGCGCTTGTGCAGCAGCTGGTTGAAGATCCGGCCGTGCTTGCGCTCGTCCGCGCCGTGCCGGGCGATCTTCGGGGCGAGCACCGGATCCCGGGTGAGGGCGGTGATCCGCTCGTTCTCCCAGCCGCCCTGGTCCTCCCCGTCGGCCGCGATGCTGCAGAACAGCTGGTACGCCTGGTCGTTCCGGTAGATCTCGTCGAAGAGCGATCTGGTGCTCAGCAAGGTGCCTCCTGCGCGGATCCGGGGCGGCGGCCGCCCGGGGCCGGACGGGCGGTCGCGATACGTCCCCCCGAAGCGCCGGCCGGGCGGGCCGAACGGCGGGTAGTCACCCGCACGCGCTAGCCGAGGTGGGAGCCCAGCCATTCGAGCGAGGCGGGCAGCTCCCTGGTCCAGCTGTCGAAGTTGTGCCCGCCGTCGTCCAGGTACAGCGACTCCACCTTGAACTGCGGGTTGGCGGCCGCGACCTGGGTGGCCTGGTCGACGAACTGGACGGTCTGGGGGTAGTCCCCCTCCTTGCGGGTGGAGACCACCAGCAGGTTGAGCGGCGGGGCCGGGAGGTTCTGCAGCCGCCAGCCGAGGTCGTGCTGCTGGGCGAGGGCCTTGTCGCCGCTGAAGAGGTCGCCGCCGGTGTACTGGTCCTGGCGCACCGAGAAGTCGCCGTGCAGGCCCGCCGCGCTGCCGTAGACGTTCGGGAAGCGCATCGACAGGCGCATCGCGCAGCTGCCGCCGGTGGAGTAGCCGATCAGGCCCCAGGAGCCGGCCGCCCGCCCGAGCCGGTAGGTGCTGTGCAGGGCTTCGGGCAGGTCCTTGACGAACCAGGTCTCGGTGCGGGGCCCGCCGGGGACGTCCACGCACTCGGTGTCCCGGGACGGGTTGACCGCCGGGCGGGCCAGCACCAGGACGGTCGGCGGCATCTTGCCGGAGTGCTGCAGCTCGATCGCGGTCTGCAGCAGCGGCAGCTCCTTCATCAGGTTCAGGGTGGTGCCCGGGTAGCCGGCGATGGCCACCACGGTCGGGAAGCGGACCAGGGCGAACTTCGGGTCGAAGTACTCGGGCGGCAGGTAGACGAACATCTGGTCGGAGAAACCGGTCTCCTTGCCGTTGACCCGGACCGACTCGATCTTGCCGACCTCCTCGGGCGTGCCCTTCGGCAGGTTGCCGACGCCCTCCAGGCCCCCCTCGTTGGTCGGCTGGACCAGCTGGTCGGAGACCGGGGTGCCGTTGTGGTTCTCGTTGCCGGCCAGCGCGAGCTTGGCGCCGCCGGGGTTGAGCAGGTCGTCCCAGGAGGTGTAGAACCCGAAGGAGTTGTTCACCGACAGCGCCAGCACCGCGAGGATCGAGACTTGAACGACTGTCAGCAGGCCGATCCGGCCGAGCACCGGCAGCGGGCGCTGCCGCGCCAGCCGGGGCCAGATCCACAAGGTGGTGACCAGGGCCACCGCTCCGAGTGCGAGCAGCGAGTTCACCAGCACGTCGCTGGTCAGTTCCATGCGGTCGGCCTTCCGGTGGGACACTGTCGGTGCAGGCTTCATCGTCTGGCGGGGCGTCAGACCGGGCCACCGCAGCTAGGCTGTCCGGACGCCTCGGCGGGGTCGGGAGGGCGGGGGGAGGCCCAGGGCAACCGGCGCCCTAGAATGCGGCGTCCACCGTACGTAACGCGTACCGGAGGGTCCTGCGCCGCCACGCGGCGGCGGGCCCACGGCTCCCACCCCCGGCTCAACCCGCAGCGCGCCCACGGCACCGGATTACCGTCCGTTTCCGGATCCTTGGTATGCGCATTGCCTGATGAAGGAATAGGCATGAAGGTCCATCACACGTGCTCCCCCGGAGTGAACGGACACCGCACCGCAGCCTCTACGCTGAGCTTCCATGAGCGTTCCCGTGTCCGTTGAGCCGAGCCCCGAGCAGCCGCCGCGCCGTCGGCGCGGTCTGCAGACGCTGCGCAACCAGGCGGCCGCCGTCCCGAGGGCCTGGCTCCCCGGCGCGGTCGGCTACGCCTGTCTGCTGATCGGGCTGGTGGACATCGCGAGCGCGGTGTTCCCCAAGCTCCGGCACACCAAGATGCACACCTTCGCCGGGCAGCTGCCGGGCGGCACCACCAGCCTGGCCGCGGTCGGCACGCTGATGGTCGGCATCCTGCTGGTGCCGCTGGCGCACGCGCTGCGCCGGCGCAAGCGGCGGGCCTGGCGGGCGGTCTGCGTGCTGCTGCCGCTCAGTGCCGCGCTGCACATCGCGCGCTGGCACCAGATCGGCCCGGCGGTCGTCTCGCTGGCGGTCCTCGCCGTGATGCTGGTGCACCAGCGCGAGTTCTACGCCAAGGCCGACCCGCGCACCCGCTGGGGCGCGGTCGTCAACCTGGTCGTCATGGGCACCCTCAGCGTGCTCCTCGGCCTGCTGATCGTGAGCACCCGCACCAGGTACGAGTTCGGCCACCCCGGTCTGTCCGAGCGGCTGCAGCACGTCGGGTACGGCCTGTTCGGCTTCGAGGGCCCCGTCCGCTACAGCAACGCGCGGATGTCCGACCTGGTCGCCTACCTGCTCGGCGGCCTCGGCCTGCTGACCGCCTTCACCACCGCCTACCTGGCCCTGCGCCCGGGCAAGCCGAAGCCGGAGCTCACCGCCGAGGACGAGGAGAAGGTCCGCGAGCTGCTCAAGCGGCACGGCGAGCGCGACTCGCTCGGCTACTTCGCGCTGCGCCGCGACAAGAGCGTGCTGTTCTCGCCCACCGGCAAGGCCGCGATCTCCTACCGGGTGGTCTCCGGCGTGATGCTCGCCTCCGGCGACCCGGTCGGCGACGTCGAGGCCTGGCCGGGCGCGATCAAGGTGTTCATGGCCGAGGCCCGCGAGCACGCCTGGGTGCCCGCCGTGATGGGCTGCAGCGAGGTCGGCGGCGAGGTCTGGACCCGCGAGGCGGGCCTGGACGCGCTGGAGCTGGGCGACGAGGCGATCGTCGACACCAGCACCTTCTCGCTCGCCGGCCGGGCCATGCGCAACGTGCGCCAGATGGTCAAGCGGATCGAGCGCAACGGCTACTCCTGCAAGGTGCGCCGGGTCTCCGACCTCACCGTCGAGGAGAAGTACCGGATCGCCGACGCCGCCGCCCGCTGGCGCGGCACCGACACCGAGCGCGGCTTCTCGATGGCCCTGGGCCGCTTCGGCGACCCGCTGGACGACGACTGCGTGGTGGTCACCGCCCACAAGGCCCCGGAGGAGGGGGAGAGCGGCGACGACCTGAAGGCCGTGCTGCACTTCGTGCCCTGGGGGCCGGACGGCATCTCGCTGGAGCTGATGCGCCGCGACCGCGCCGCCGACCCGGGCCTGAACGAGCTGCTGATCGTCGCCGCGCTGCAGGAGGTGGGGGCCCTGGGCATCCGCCGGGTGTCGCTCAACTTCGCGATGTTCCGCTCGGCGCTGGCCCGCGGCGAGCGGATCGGTGCCGGCCCGGTGCTGCGCGCCTGGCGCGGACTGCTGGTGTTCCTGTCGCGCTGGTTCCAGATCGAGTCGCTGTACAAGTTCAACGCCAAGTTCCAGCCCGAGTGGGAGCCGCGCTTCCTGGTCTTCCCGAACACCCGGGACCTGCCGCGGATCGGCTTCGCCGCGATGCAGGCGGAGGCCTTCATCACCCTCGGGATGCCGCGCTTCGGCCGCAGGCGCCAGCGCGAGGGCCTGATGCCCGTCCCGTCGACCCGCGGGGTCGGCGAGGCCGCCTGAGGCACCTCGCACCGTCCGGGGCCCCCGCCGAGAATCCTCGGCGGGGGCCCCGTTCGATAATGGGGGCATGAGCGATTCGCCGTCCTTCTCCCTGCCGGCCGGACTGCCGCGGCTCGGCCGCTGCGCCGTGATGGGCGTGGTCAACGTCACGCCCGACTCCTTCTCGGACGGCGGGCTGTGGCTCGACCCCGCCAGGGCGATCGCTCACGGGCTGGCCCTGCGGGCCCGCGGCGCGGACCTGGTGGACGTCGGCGGCGAGTCCACCCGGCCCGGCTCGGTGCGGGTGCCCGAGGAGGAGGAGCTGCGCCGGGTGCTGCCGGTGGTGCGCGAGCTGGCCGACGCCGGGGTGATGGTGTCGGTCGACACCATGCGGGCCTCGGTCGCCGAGCGGGCCGTCGAGGCCGGCGCCGCGATCGTCAACGACGTCTCCGGGGGCCTCGCCGACCCGGCGATGGCCCGGGTGGTCGCCGAGACCGGCGCGCCCTTCGTGGTGATGCACTGGCGCGGGCAGTCCGCCGACATGGACCGGCTGGCCGTCTACCAGGACGTCGTGCGGGACGTGGTCGCCGAGCTGACCGGGCGGATGGAGGCGCTGCTGGCCGCCGGGGTCAAGGAGGACCAGTTGGTCCTCGACCCGGGGCTCGGCTTCGCCAAGACCCCCGAGCACAACTGGGCGCTGCTCGGCCGGCTGGACGCGCTCACCGCGCTCGGCCGTCCCGTCCTCGTCGCGGCTTCGCGCAAGCGGTTCCTGGGTACGCTGCTCGCCGACCCGGAAACCGGGGACCTGCGCCCGGCCCGCGAGCGGGACGACGCGACCGCCGCGGTCTCGGTGCTGTCGGCCCAGGCCGGAGCCTGGGCGGTACGGGTGCACGACGTGTCCGGTACGGCGGACGCCGTCCGCGTGGTCGCGGCCTGGCAGCGCGCGGCGCGGCTGGGGTGAGGGAGGGTCTGTGACAGGTGACGGCAGGTTGAGCGGCGGGACGGCCGGGAAGGCCCGGGAAGTGGACCTGGAGGCGGTGCTCGCGGCGAACCGGGCGTTCTACGAGGCGCTGGAGCGCGGGGACGTCGAGGCGGTCGAGGAGGCCTGGCTGGGGCCGGAGCACGCCGACGACAAGGGCGGCGTGGTCTGCGTGCACCCCGGCTGGCCGGTGCTGCGCGGGCGGGCGCAGGTGACCCGCTCGTACATGCTGATCATGATGAACACGGAGTACATCCAGTTCTTCCTGACCGATGTCGAGGCCGAGGTCCACGGAGATGTGGCCCTTGTCACGTGCACCGAGAACATCCTCTCCGGCGGTGAGGCGGAGGAGGAGGGGGAACTCGGGCCGCTGGTCGGCGGAAAGGTCGTGTCGAGCAATCTGTTCCGTCGCACCCCGGCGGGGTGGAAACTCTGGTCCCACCACGGTTCACCCGTTCTGACCAGCGGGGACGAGGACGACGAGGACTGATTCCGGGGGCTTCGGGAAATCTGCGCGGGTCGGTTGCCGGGGAATTTCCGGGTGGTCACCGAACGTTCACGTCAATCGCCATTCCGGTGCGCGTGGCGACGGTTCGTGCCGGGTAGGACGGTCAGGCGTTGTCCGCGCTCGCGGGTAGATTCGAAACGGAGCGGCGGGTGTGCTGCCCGCCTTCGCCCTGCCCGTCCATGCCTTTCCCGGGTGGGGCCCGTCCGACTGGGAGCAGTGATTCGTTTGCTGGACCGCGTCACCCTGCGGGGGCTGCGAGCCCGGGGCCACCACGGCGTCTTCGAGCGTGAGCGCGTCGAGGGCCAGACCTTCGTGGTCGATCTCGTGCTGTACCTGGACACCCGCCCCGCCGCGTCCGGAGACGACCTCACCCGCACGGCGCACTACGGCATCGTGGCCGAGGAGGTCACCGCGATCATCGCCGGGGAGCCGGTCGACCTGATCGAGACCCTGGCGCAGCGGATCGCCGACCAGTGCCTGAAGCACGACGCGGTCGAGGAGGTCGAGGTCACCGTGCACAAGCCGGACGCCCCGATCACCGTGCCGTTCGACGACGTGACCGTGACCATCCACCGGGGCCGCGCATGACCCCCACCGCGCGCCTGGTTTCCGATGCAGAGGGATTTCTTCGATGAACAGCAGTGACCCGATCGCCGAGCCGAACGCGTTCGACCTGGAGAGCCGGGTGGACTCCGCCGACACCACGCTGCACAGCCAGCGCTGTGCGGTGATCGCGCTCGGCAGCAACCTGGGCAACCGGCTGGACACCCTGCAGGGTGCCGTCGACGCGCTCGCCGACACTCCCGGGCTGAAGATCAAGGCCGTCTCGGCGATCTACGAGACCGAGGCCGTCGGCGGCCCGGAGGAGCAGCCCAACTACTACAACGCGGTCGTGGTGCTGCGCACCACGCTGCCCCCGCGGGACCTGCTGGAGCGCGGCAACGCGATCGAGGACGCCTTCGGGAGGGTCCGGGAGGTCCGCTGGGGTGCGCGCACCCTGGACGTCGACATCCTGGCCTACGAGGGCGTGGTCAGCGAGGACCCGCAGCTGCTGCTGCCGCACCCGCGCTCGCACGAGCGGGCCTTCGTGCTCGCCCCCTGGCTGGACGCCCAGCCGGAGGCCGAGGTGCCCGGGCACGGGCAGGTCGGCGCGCTGCTGGAGGCGCTCGGCGGCCCGGACGCGCAGGGCGTGAAGCGGCGCGAGGACATCCGGCTGACGCTGCCGGAGTAGCACCGGGCAGGACCGGGCAGGACCGGCGGGCGGCCGGGTCGCCCGGATCCACCGGGTCGGCCGGGAACTCGGCCACCGGGCCCGGTCGTACGAGTGGATGCCCGCCCGTCCGGTCCCGGTACGGTGGCCTGACGCCGCCGTCCCGGGCCACCGGGCGGGCGGTCGGCTCTGGCACCCCGGGAAGGACCACCTCCGAGTGAAGCTGCTTCGCCTCCGTCTGCTGATCGGCATCACCGCCGCGACGACGGCGCTGTCCTGGGCCGGTTCCAAGCTGTGGGCGTCCCTGGACACGCTGCCGGCCGTGCCGGCGGCGGCTCCCGTGGTGCTGGCGGCGGTGGCGGTGATCCTGCTGGCGACCGCGCTCTCGCTGCGGTCCCGGCTCAAGGCGGTGCGCGAGCGGCAGCCCGGCGCGAAGCGGGTCGACCCGCTGCTGGCGGCCCGGGCGGTGGTGCTCGGACAGGCCAGCGCGCTGGTCTCCTCGGTGGTCACCGGCATCTACGCCGGGGCCGGGATCTACCTGCTCGGCGAACTGGACGTGTCGGCCCGCAAGGACCAGGCCGTCACCGCCGGGCTCTCGGTGCTGGCGGGGGCCGCGGTGATCGCGGCGGCGCTCTGGCTGCAGCACGTGTGCAAGCTGCCGGAGAACCACGACGATCCGAGCGGTCCGGCGGCCTCGCCCCGCTGACGGAACGGCCGGTTCCCGACGGACCTCGCTGAGCAGGGCCTTTTTCGTGATCTTGAGTGAAAAGCCGGGCACGTGCGGTAAAAACTGCGCACTGTCAAGGGCGGAAGGGGACCCTGGGCTGACACGGCCCCAATTCGCACGCTAGTTTCTTGGCATGTCTCGCGGACGCCACCGTCATTCCTCCGTCCTCGGCCGGGTCTTTCCCCCCACCGCCGCCGGCGTACTGCTGGTCGCCGCACTGGCCGCGCTGCTTTTCAGTCAGGACACCGTCCTGGTGCGCTCGGTGGGCATCGCCGCACTGATCGCCACGCTCGGCTTCGCGGTGCTGCTGCGCCAGCGCGACAAGGCGGCCCGGGCGGCCGCCGAGGTGGCCGCGGCGCAGCGGATGCGGGCCGAGGAGCGGTTCGAGGAGCAGTTGGCCGAGGCCGAGTACGCGGCCGAGGTCGCCGAGGAGCGGGCCACCCGGTTCGGGCGGCGGCTGACGGCGGAGAAGTCGCGGCTGGCGAAGGCCGAGACCGAGATAGCCCGGTTGTTGCGGGAGCGGGCCGTGGCGGTCGCGGAGCAGGCGCTCAAGGAGGCCGAGGCGGCCCAGCGGGCGCTCGCCGCGAGCCGCCCCAAGTACCCGGCCAGCCCGGCCGCGTTCGTCCGTGCCGCGTCCGTGCTGCGGCTGCTGGAGCGGCGTGCCGCCGAGCAGGAGGCTCAGCGGGAGCGTACGGCGGGGGCGGAGGTCGCGCTGCGGGCGGCTACCGCGCCGGTTGCCGCGGCCCCTGCGGCCACGCCCGCCGCTGCCGTGGCTCCGGTGCCCGGGTCGGTGTCCGTGCCCGCCCCGGTGGCGCCCTCGGTGCCGACCCCGGCGCAGGCGCCGGCGGGCCGTACGCCGGCGCGGCCCACGCCGCCGCGCCCGGCGCTGACCGCGACGGTCGGTCAGCTCGGCGGGGCGCCCGGTGCTCCGGCCGCCGCGCCGGTGCCGGTGCCGGCTCCGGTGGAGCGGCAGCGTCCGCGCCCGGTGCAGTCCGGTCAGGTGCGCGGGCAGGGCTTCAGTTTCTTCGGTCGCGGTACGGGCGCGGCGGTGCGGGCGGCCGCGCCGGCGCCGGCGGTGGGCAGCGTCGCCGAGCTGGGAGAGCGCGCGGACCTGGCGGACGTGGTGGGTGACGAGGCGGTCGCCGCGAAGGCCCAGGCGGAGGCGCGGGAGGCGCGGGAGGCCGGATCGGTCGTGCGGCCGGAGCGGCCGGTGCGCGCCGAGGACGCCGAGCCGGACGGGCCGACCGTGGTGGACCTGACGCCCGAGGACGAGACCGAGCTGATCGAGCTGCCGGAGCTGCGCGCCTCGCGCTGAGCGGCCCGGGAAACGCCGAGGGGCGGGAAGTCGACCGACTTCCCGCCCCTCGGCGTTCGCGACCGCGGCGTGTCAGAGCTGGACGCCGAAGTCCTGGGCGATGCCGGCCAGGCCGGAGGCGTAGCCCTGGCCGACCGCGCGGAACTTCCACTCGCCGTTGTTGCGGTAGAGCTCGCCGAAGATCATCGCCGTCTCGGTGGCGGCGTCCTCGGAGAGGTCGTAGCGGGCGATCTCGGCGCCGCCGGCCGCGTTCACCACGCGGATGTAGGCGTTGCGGACCTGGCCGAAGTTCTGGCCGCGGGCGGTGCCGTCGTAGATGGTCACCGGGAAGGTGATCTTGGCGGCCTCGGCCGGCAGGCCGGCCAGGTTGACGTTGATCGACTCGTCGTCGCCCGCGCCCTCGCCGGTCCGGTTGTCACCGGTGTGCACGACGGTGTTGTCCGGCGTGCTGGTGTTGTTGAAGAAGACGAAGTGCCCGTTGGAGAGCACCTTGCCGTCCGCGTTCAGGACGATCGCGCTGGCGTCGAGGTCGAATTCGGCGCCGGTCGTGGTGCGGGTGTCCCAGCCCAGGCCGATGCTGACCGCGGACAGGCCGGGGGCCTCCTTGGTCAGCGAGACGTTGCCACCCTTGGAGAGGCTCACTGGCATGGCGATTGCAGTCCCTTCGTTCGCTTTCCCGGGACAACGCAGTACTCCGGTGGCTTGGTTCCGGAGATCCCGTGAATTCTTCCCGGATGTCAAAGTCGGGCAAAGGATGGGCAAAGCGATGGCCGGTCCGGTCGGTTCCGGGGGTCAGACCCGGGGGAACCGGCCCTGGAGCGTCCAGATGTTCGGGTTGTCGGCCAGGCCGGGGTGCATGTCGAACAGGTCGGCGAGGGTGTCCTGGAGGAAGTCCCGGGCCTCGCGCCGCAGCTCGCTGTGCCGGACCACGGCGGGCGGCTCGTCCCGCAGCCAGGTCGCGGTGACCTCGACCCAGTTGAAGCGGCGGGCGAAGCGCAGCAGCTCGGTGTTCTGGGTGAAGTCGAGGTCGGCGGTCTGCACCCGGGCGGCCCGGGAGCCGTCCGGGTCGCGGTCGAGCTGCTCGGCGATGTCGCACAGCGCCCAGGCGAAGTCCAGCACCGGGACCCAGCCCCAGCGGGTGGAGAGTTCGGCGCCCTCGGCGTCCAGGTAGACGTCGCCGCAGAACAGGTCGTACCGCAGCGAGCGCACCGGGGCGGTGCGGTAGTCGGTCTGCGGGGGGTCGGGGAAGCGGTTGGAGAGGGAGTAGCCGAGCTCGATCACACAGGCCATTGTCGGGGCTCGGGGCGCGTGCGGGTAACCGGGGCCCGCCCCGAGCCGCAGGGGCGCGCCGGTGCCGAAGGGGAGCGGCGAGGAAGCGACGGTGGGGGTGCCCCCGGGCGAAGGCCGGGGGAGAGCGGCGGGGCGCCGGCCGTCGGCACCGGGTCGGAGCGCTGCGGTGGTGAGCGGGCGAGTCACGGATAACCGGGTGACCGGGCGGGACCCGCGCGGGATGATGGGCGCATGTCCGAGCCCATCCGCGTACGGGGGTCGGTGGTCGTCCCCGACGCCGAGCTCGTCTGGCGCTTCTCGCGTTCCTCCGGCCCCGGTGGCCAGCACGTCAACACCTCCGACTCCAAGGTCGAGCTGCGCTACGACGTGGCCGGCTCGAAGGCGCTGCCCGAGGTGTGGCGCACCCGCGCTCTGGAGCGGCTGGCCAACCGGCTGGTGGACGGCCGGGTGCTGGTGATCCAGGCCTCGGAGTTCCGCTCGCAGTGGCGCAACCGGGAGGCGGCCGGGGTGCGGCTGGCCGCGGTGCTGAGCGAGGCGTGCGCGCCGCCGCCGAAGGCCCGCCGGGCGACCCGGCCGAGTCGGGGGAAGGTCGAGCGGCGGCTGGAGAACAAGCGGCACCGGTCCGAGCTGAAGCAGGGGCGGCGGTCGCCGCGCGGCGAGTAGTCCGGCCCGGCGAACCGTTTCGGCCCGGACACCGTCAGGTGCCTGCCGGCGGTCCGGTTCAGCCCAGGGTGCGGTAGCCGCCGCGGAAGTAGAGCAGCGGGCGGCCGCCGGGGGCGGGCACGGCGGCCTCCAGGACGCGGCCGACCAGCAGGGTGTGGTCGCCCGCGGGTATCCGCTGTTCGGTGCGGCACTCGACGGTGGCCAGCGAGCCCTCGATCAGCGGGGCTCCGGTGCGCGCGCCGCGGCGGTGCGGGGTCTCCGCGAACAGCAGCCGGTCGCTGAGCCGGCCCTTCATGGCGAAGCGGGAGCCGAGTGCCTTCTGCCCCTCGGTGAGCACCGAGACCGCCCAGGTGTCGTTGCGGGAGAGCACCTCGTCCATCCGGGAGTCCTCGCGGACCGAGATCAGCACCAGCGGCGGGTCCAGCGACACCGACAGGAAGGACGTGGCGGTCATGCCGACGTCCTCGCCGTCCTCCTCGTCGTGGACGGTCACCAGGCTCACACCGGCGGCGAGCTGGGAGAGTGCTGCCCGGAACTCGTCGGGCGTGGCGTGGGGGGCAGCTTCGGGCTGCGGGGACGAGTACACGTACCGCACGGTAGTCGTCGCTCCCGGGTGACGGCATCGGGCCGTGGTCGTAGGACCACCGGCGCGGGTCCTGGTCGGGACGGGGGGCGCGGTCACTCCCAGGGGTGAAGCGGGTGGACCGGCGGGTGCAGTGGGCTTCAGTGCGCGGCCGATGCGGTCGACCACGAGAAATGTTCCGATAGCGCTTTATGTCCCGCTATGGGGCGGATGAACTGATGAAGGGCGCATTAGTCTCGTGTGATTTAAGTCACAAGTGGTGGCCTATTGCTGACCGAGCGTGCCGAACGCTGTGCTCCCTGTGATTCAGTTCTTCTGGCAATCGGACGATAACCAATCAAGAACTATCCGAAGCAGCCGGGGAGCCCCCGCATGGAAGCCGAGTCGGAGCCGTACGTCCGTCTCGCGACCCTCCGCACCTTGCACCGGGTCGTGGCGGACCTCAACGCTGCCCGCAGCCTGGCGGGCACGCTGCAGGCCGTCGTCGAGGGCGCGGTGCACGGGCTCGGCTTCGACTCCGCCGCGGTCAGCCTGGTCCGGCCGGACGGCGACCTCGTGGTGGCGGCCGTCTGGGAGCTGGAGGAGAGCCCGATGGGCGGGCCCTCGGTGCTGCTCGGCCAGGTCGGCTCGCGGGAGTCCTGGGACCGGCTGCTCGGCGTCAGCGACCACTGGGGCACCCTGCGCTTCCTGCCGTACGACCGCGGCTGGGCCGTCGCCAGCGACATCCCGCGCTGGATCGGGGACGGCCCGCTGCCCGTCTACGCCAACGACTGGCACCCCGCCGACGGACTGCTCGCCCCGATGTACAGCGCCGGCGGCGACCTGCTCGGCGTGCTCTCGGTGGACCGCCCGCGCAGCGGCAAACGCCCCGGGGCGTGGACCCGCGAGGCGCTGGAGATGTTCTCGCTGCAGGCCTCCATCGCGATCGGCAACGCCCGGCTGCGGGCCGAGATGCAGCGGGCGCTGGCCCGGCTGGAGAAGGAGCAACAGGCGCTGCGGGCCAGCGAGGAGAGCTTCCGGCAGGCCTTCGAGTACGCCCCCAGCGGAATGGCCATCACCGAACTGCACGGCGCCGGGCGCGGCCAGCTGACCAGGGTCAACGACGCGCTCTGCCGACTGCTCGGCCGCCCCCGCGCGGTGCTGCGCCAGCAGAGCTTCGCCGATCTCGTCCACCCCGAGGACCGGGCCCTGTTGGAACGCACCAGCGCCGAGAGCGGCCGGGCGGAGCTGAGGCTCTCCCGGCGGGACGGCGGCTACCAGTGGGTCTGCCTGCGCAACTCGATCGTGGCGGACGCCGCCGAGGGCCCGAGCTTCCTGCTCACCCACGTCGAGGACATCGAGGACCGCAAGCGCCACGAACTCCAGCTCGCCCACCGGGCCAGCCACGACGCGCTCACCGGCCTGCCCAACGGCGCCGAGCTCAAGGCCCGGCTGGCCCGCCGGCTCTGCGCCGAGCCGCAGCCGGTCGGCGCGGCCGCCGCCGCGATGTCCGGCGAGGTCGGCTACCCGCAGCCGTACGCCTACCCGGCGGACTCGTACAGCGCGCACACGGCGTACGAGGGCCTGGCGGGTGCGGACGCGTACGCCGGGCCGGTGCACGGCTACGGGCCGGCCGACGGCCTGCTGCCCGGCCTCGGCACGGGGTACGGGGAGCATGTGCACGCCGTGGTCCCGGCCGAGTTCGGGCCCTCCGGCGAGACCTGGTCCGCGCCGTTCCGCTCCGGGGCGGCGGCGCCGGTGGACAAGGGGCTCGCGGTGCTCTTCTGCGACCTGGACGGCTTCAAGTCGATCAACGACCGGTTCGGGCACAACGCGGGCGACTCGGTGCTGGTCGAGGTCGCCCGGCGGCTGAGCGGGGCCGTCCGGGACGGCGACACGGTGGCCCGGCTGGGCGGCGACGAGTTCGTGGTGCTGGCCGACGGCATCGGCCGCGAGGAGGCCAAGGACCTCGCCCACCGGCTGCGCAACGCGATCATCCCGCCGATGCGGATCGACGGACGGGCGATGCGGGTCGGGGTCAGCCTGGGGGTCGGCTGGGCCGGCTGCGGGATGAGCATCGAGGAGGTGCTGCACACCGCGGACGAGCGGATGTACGACGAGAAGCGGGCCCGGGGCGGCGCGGTGCGGGGGGCGCGCGGCGAGCGCTCGCACCGGCGGGCGGGCTGACCGGGAGGGCCGGTCGGTGTCCTTCCGGCGGCCGGAGGATCGGTCGGGTGCCGAGCACCCGGGGACGCACAGGTTACCCACGGGTTGTCAAGGGTTCTTTTCCTGCTGTCAGGTACGACAGGTAGGGTGCCCGGTACGACAGCGTCCATGATCTGCGCCGCCAGCGCGCGGCGTACACCGGATGGGGGAGCAGACCACCGTGACGACCGCCGGCGACAACGGATTGCCCGAGGACCAGGCGGGCGGTGCCCCGCAGGACGACGACCCCTTCGGCTACCTCTACCGCCCGGCCGACGGCTCCGCCGGACAGCCGGCCGAGCCGCAGCAGGGGGTGCCCCGGACGTCGTACAACCGGCCGATGGAGGTCGGCCGGGCGCAGTACGGCCAGCCGACGCGCGCCCAGCAGCCGGTCTACGGCCAGCCCGGACCGGCGCAGCCGCCGTACGGCCAGCAGGGCGTGCCCCCGCAGGGCCCGTACGGGCAGCCGGGTGTGCCGGCGCAGCAGGCCGAGTACGGCGGGCCGACCCAGCAGACCCGCTACGCGGAGCACTCCCGGCCGCAGCCGGGGGACGAGCGGCCGAGCAGCGGCCGGAGCAAGGGCGCGGTGATCGGCGCGGTCGCCGTGGTCGCGGCGATAGCGATCGGTGCCGGGATCGCGCTCTCCACCGGGGACCCGGACGGGGGCAAGGACGCCAAGGGCGGCACCACGACCACCGCCCCGCCGGCGCCCAGCGGCACCGGGGCGAGCGGCTCGCCCGGAACGGCCTCGCCCTCGGCGAGCGCCACCGTCTCCGCCGGGCCGGCGACCGTGGACGCCGGTCAGCTGCAGGGCCAGAACGCGCCGTCCGGAAACAGCGTCAAGGGCGCCAAGTCCGCCGACGGCAGCTACCTGACGCTCCAGCAGGGTGGCACGGTGACCTGGAACGGCCAGATCGCGACGGCCGGGACGTACAAGCTGACCGTGCACTACAACAACGCCGGTGCCGATGTGAAGGGCGCGGCGTCGGTGAACGGCAAGGACTGGCCGAGCGGGCTGACCTTCAAGAACTACTCGCCGGGCAAGGACCCGGCCTCGTCCTGGTTCAGCACCTGGATACTCCCGCAGTTCCAGGCCGGGGCGAACTCGGTCAGCTTCACCGTGCCCTCGGGGCCGGTCCTGATCGACCAGATCACGGTGGAACCGGGCAGCTGAGTCCGGCTCCGGACGCACCGCGGCCGCCCGTCCCCTGCGGGGGAGGGCGGCCGTTGCCTTCGCTCAGGCGGACTTGACGGTGGGGAACCTGTCGCCGCCGACGACCCAGCGGCCCTGGCGCATCACGGCGACCAGGTCGTAGGTGGTGGAGTCGACCACGACCAGGTCGGCGAGCTTGCCGGTCTCCAGCGAGCCGGTGGAGTCGGCGAGGCCGAGCAGCCGGGCCGGGGTGGTGGAGAGCGACTCGACGGTCTGGCCGAGGGTCAGGCCGTTGACGGTGACCGAGCGCTTGAACGCCACGTCCAGGGTGAGGGTGGAGCCGGCGATCGCACCGCCCTCGACCAGCCGGGCGACGCCGTCCTTGACCTGGACCTGGAGGGGGCCGAGGGGGTAGAGGCCGTCGCCCATGCCGGCGGCGCCCATGGCGTCGGTGATCAGGGCGA
>NZ_JBVHIP010000046.1:0-51455 GCF_055560495.1 Kitasatospora sp. NPDC023176
CACTGCGGCCGCCTCCGTTTAACCATTAAACCGGTCCCCCGCCGGTGCCCCGCTCGGTTGCGCCCCCTGCCGGGTCTATCTCGCCCCCCCCCCCCCCCCCCCCCGGGGGGGGGGGGCCCCGGGGGGGGCCCCCCGCCGCCGTCGTCCGTCCGGGCCCCGCTCAGAACGGCCGCAGGGCCGGCTCCTTCCGCCCACCGCCGAGCAGCCGCTCCAGCGCCCCCTCCACGTCGCCCCGCCAGGAGAGCGTGGTCCGCGCCTCCAGCCGCAGCCTCGGGTAGCGCGGGTGCGGCCGTACGGTCTTGAAGCCGACCGCGAGCAGATGGTCGGCCGGCAGCACGCAGCTGGTCGGCGTCCCGCCCGCCGAACCGAAGGCCTCGATCGCCCGCACCCCCCGCCCCAGCAGGTCCTTGGCCACGGCCTGCACCAGCACCCGGCCCAGCCCCTGCCGCTGGTAGCCCGGCAGCACCCGGCTGACCATCAGCTGAACGGCGTCCGGCGAGACCGGACTGGTCGGGAAGGACTGTGAGCGGGGAACGTAGGCCGGCGGCGCGTAGAGCACGAAACCGACGGGCTGGTCGTCCACGTAGGCGATCCGGCCGCAGGACCCCCACTCCAGCAGCACCGCGGAGATCCACCCCTCCTTCTCCAGCTCCGGCTTCCCCGACTCCACCGCCTCCTTGCCGCTGACCGGGTCCAGCTCCCAGAACACACAGGAGCGGCAGCCCGTCGGCAGGTCCGCGAGGTTGTCCAATGTCAGCGGAGCGATCCGGCGTCCCATGGCCCGTACCTCCTCCTCCCTTTCACGGTCGAGCATTCCCCCACGAACGCCGATGGGTGCATGTTTCACGTGAAACAGCGCTCACGTGGCACATGCACCCATCGGGTCGTTTGCCCTCGATCCGGTCGACCGGCTCAGCCCTGCGACAGCCGCAGACCGTCCTCGCCCGGAGCCATGCTGTCCAGGATCCGGTTGAGGTCCTCCACCGAGCCGAACTCCAGCACCACCTTGCCCTTGCCGAGCTTGCCGCCGCGCTGCGACACCTCGACCTTGACCCGGGTGTCGAAGCGGTCCGACAGCCGGCTCGCCAGGTCGTTGAAGGCCGGGGAGATGATCTTGCCCGCCTTCGGCGCCTGGCGCTTCGCCCCCCGCGACTCCTCCGAGCGCAGCAGCACGACGATCTCCTCGACGTTGCGCACCGTGAGGCCCTCGGCGATGATCCGCGCGGCCAGCTTCTCCTGGTCCTCGGGATCCGTCAGCGGAAGCAGCGCCCGCGCGTGCCCGGCCGTCAGCGTGCCGGCCGCCAGTCGACGCTGGACGGACGCCGGGAGCTTCAGGAGCCGCAGGGTGTTGGAGACGTGCGGCCGCGAGCGGCCGAACCGGTCGGCCAGCTCCTCGTGGGTGCAGGAGAAGTCCCGCATCAGCTGGTCATAGGCGGCCGCCTCCTCCAGCGGGTTCAGCTCGGCCCGGTGCAGGTTCTCCAGGAGGGCGTCCAGCAGCAGCTTGTCGTCCTCGGTGGCCCGGATAATCGCCGGGATCCGCTCCAGCCCCGCCTCGCGGGAGGCCCGCCAGCGGCGCTCGCCCATGATCAGCTCATAGCGCTCGGCCGCGACCTGGCGCACCACGATCGGCTGGAGCAGGCCGACCTCCCTGATGGAGATCACCAGCTCGGCCAGCTTGTCCTCGTCGAACACCTCACGCGGCTGGCGCGGGTTGGGGGTGATCGCGTCCAGCGGCAGTTCGGCGAAGGAGGCACCGGGGACCGGCGCCGGCTGCTCCGCCTGGCGCCCGACGGCCGCCCGGGCCGCCACCGTGGCGCGGCCGCCCGGCAGCACCGGCACCGAGGCCGGCGACGTCGTGCCGGTCGCCACCACCGAGGTCGGCGCGGACGTGGCGGCGGCGGGCTGCGCCGCCCCGCCGTCCGCCGGCGTGGCGGGGCCGATCAGCGCCCCGAGCCCTCGTCCCAGACCCCTGCGACCACTCACTGCTGACCCTCCGTCGTACCGTGCTGTGCCATCGGGGCGCCGTGCCCCGTACCGCTGCCGCCCCGCTGCTGACCCACCAGCGAGCCGCCGCCCTGGCCCGCCGCACGCAGCGCGAGCTCGCGGGCGGCCTCCAGGTACGAGAGCGCCCCGGTCGAGCCCGGGTCGTAGGTCAGCACCGTCTGCCCGTAGCTGGGCGCCTCCGAGATGCGTACCGAGCGCGGGATCGCCGTGCTCAGCACCTCTTTCTGGAAGTGGGTCCGGACCTCCTCGGCGACCTGGGCGGCCAGCCTGGTCCGGGCGTCGTACATGGTGAGCAGGATCGTCGAGACGTGCAGCGTGGGGTTGAGGTGCGCGCGCACCAGCTCGACGTTGCGCAGCAGCTGGCCAAGGCCCTCCAGCGCGTAGTACTCGCACTGGATCGGGATCAGCACCTCCTGACCGGCCACCAGGGCGTTGACCGTCAGCAGGCCCAGCGAGGGCGGACAGTCGATCAGGATGTAGTCCAGCGGCTGCTCGTAAGCGGCGATCGCCCGCTGCAGCCGGCTCTCCCGGGCCACCAGCGAGACCAGCTCGATCTCGGCGCCGGCCAGGTCGATGGTCGCGGGGACGCAGAAGAGCCCCTCGACGTCCACGACCGGCTGGACCACGTCGGCCAGGGGCTTGCCCTCGACCAGGACGTCGTAGATGGACGGCACTTCGGCGTGGTGGTCGATGCCGAGGGCGGTGGACGCGTTGCCCTGGGGGTCGAGGTCGACCACCAGGACGCGCAGCCCGTGCATGGCCAGCGAGGCGGCCATGTTCACGGTGGTGGTGGTCTTGCCCACCCCGCCCTTCTGGTTGGCGACCACGATCACCCGGGTGGCGGCGGGCCGGGGCAGCCCCTCCCCCGCTCGGCCGATCGCCTGAACCGCAGCCTGGGCAGCCCGTGCGATGGGCGTGTCATCGATCTGGTCGATGGTCTCCGAGTCCTGCATGGGGCTCAGTGTTTCACGTGAAACCGGAGCGGCAACAGTCGCCGCCCGGCTGCGACCAAGGATTCCGGAGAGCAGAGAGCGACGTTTCACGTGAAACACCATGCCCGCTATGTCGGAAATCTGACGTTGCGACACTCCGGTGGCCCGCCGCAGGCCCGCCGGTCATCCGAACGACGACGGGCGGACGTTCCCCCTCGGAGAGGGACCGTCCGCCCGCTGTCGTGGTGCTCGCCGGGGTCAGCGGGTGCGGCGCCGCCCGCCCCGGGCGCCCTGGCCGTTCTTGGCACCGGTGTTGCGGCCGGCCCGGGCCATCTTGGCCCGCCGGGTCGCGGCCTTCACCCCGCCGGGGCTCTCCCCCGCCTTGACCTGGACCACCCGGGTCGAGGTCTCCAGGGTGCCCTCGCCGACCGCGATCACGCTGCACTCGATGGCGCCCAGCTTGGCCAGCCCGGCCCGCGAGTCGGCCAGCTCCTGCTCGGCGCTGTCGCCCTTGAGCGCCAGCATCTGCCCGTGCGGGCGGAGCAGCGGCATGCCCCAGCCGGCCAGCCGGTCCAGCGGGGCCACGGCCCGGGCGGTCACCACGTCCACCGCGAGCTTGCCGACCATCTCCTCGGCGCGGCCGCGCAGCACCGTGACGTTCTCCAGCCCCAGCTCCCGGACGACCTCCTCCAGGAAGGTGGTCCGGCGCAGCAGCGGCTCCAGCAGGGTCACCGAGACGTCCGGACGGGCCAGCGCGACCGGGATGCCGGGCAGGCCGGCGCCGGAGCCGACGTCGCACAGGGTGGAGCCGGCCGGCAGCAGCTCGGCCAGCACCGCGCAGTTGAGGACGTGGCGGTCCCACAGCCGGGGCACCTCGCGGGGCCCGATCAGTCCGCGCCGGACGCCCGCCGTGGCCAGCAGCTCGGTGTAGCGGACGGCGGCGTCGAAGCGGTCACCGAAGACCTCCCGGGCGGCGGCCGGTGCCTCGGCCAGTACGTCCAGCTCGGGCACCTCGGTCCGCTCCTCGGCGTCAGGGTTCACGTCCGCCCCCGGACGGCCGGTGGCCGCGCTCTCCGTGTCCATCTCGACTCTCCGATCTCCGGATCCACCGACCCGCTCAACGCACTGTTTCACGTGAAACATCCCAGAAGGAACAACGACCCCGCCCGCACGAGGCGGACGGGGTCGCGTTCGGTAAGGCCCACCGGCCGCCGCGGCGACCGGTCGTCGGTCCGACGGCCTCAGGCCGGCAGCACGACCACGCACCGCTGGGGCTCTTCGCCCTCCGACTCGCTGCGCAGACCGGCGGCCGCGACCGCGTCGTGGATGACCTTGCGCTCGAAGGGCGTCATCGGCCGCAGCTTGACCTGCTCGCCGCTGCTCTTGGCCTGCTCCGCGGCCTTGGCGCCCAGAACGGCCAGTTCCTCGCGCTTGTGGGCGCGGAAGCCGGCAATGTCCAGCATGAGACGGCTGCGCTCGCCGGTCTCCCGGTGGACAGCCAACCGGGTCAGCTCCTGCAGGGCCTCCAGCACCTCGCCGTCCTGGCCGACCAGCCGCTGCAGCGCGCGGTCGTTGCCGTCGCTGACGATGGAGACCAGGGCGCGGTCGCCCTCGACGTCCATGTCGATGTCACCGTCGAGGTCCGCGATGTCGAGCAGACCCTCCAGGTAGTCCGCCGCGATGTCGCCCTCCTGCTCCAGGCGGCTGATGACGCTCTCGTCCGTGCTGGCGACGTCCTCGGCCTCGACGGCGGAGGTGGTGCCTTCCGTCACTGATGGACTCCTTCGGAGATGGGCCCGGCTGGCGGGCGGGGAACGAAGCTCTACGCAGAAGTCCGGTCAGGACTTCTTCTTCGGCCGCTGGCCGCCGCCGCGCTTGGGCTGCTGCCGGGTGCCCTGCTTGGTGCCGCCGGGCTTGGCCGCGGTCTGCTTGGCGGCCGTCGGCTCGGCACCGGAGTCGGCCGGGGCGGCGTCCTCGGCGGGCTGCTCGACCTGGGAGTCCTCGCTCGGCTCGGCCGCCTGGGCGGCGCCGCCGTGCTGGCGCTGGGCCTTGCTCTGGCGACGGGGCTGCTGGCGGCTCGCCCGGACCGACTCCTCGACCACGGCGGCGGCGGAGGCCGCCTCGGCGATGGCCGCCTTGGACGGGGGCAGCATGCCCCAGAGCGCGCCCTTGATCTCCGTACCGTCCGAACGCAGTCGGCCGGCCTTCTTCAGGCGCGCCTGGCGCTCCTCGAAGGCCTTGCTGCCCGGGGTCGGGTTGTTGTGGATGACGACCAGCTGCTGGCCCATCGACCAGACGTTGGTGGTCAGCCAGTAGACCAGGACACCGACCGGGAAGTTGATGCCCATCACGGCGAACATGATCGGGAAGACGTACATCAGCATCTTCTGCTGCTGCATGAACGGCGTCTTCACCGTGAGGTCGACGTTCTTGGTCATCAGCTGGCGCTGGGTGACGAACTGCGACAGCGACATCATGATGATCATCACCGCGGTGACGATCTTGACGCTGGTCTCGGGGCTGCTGACGAAGGTCGCGGAGAGCGGGGCACCGAAGATGTGCGCCTTGCCGGCGCTCGTCAGCAGGGAGCCGTGGATCACGCCGATGTCGTGGCCCTTGGCGACGTTGGACAGCACGCCGTAGAGGGCGGTGAAGAACGGCGCCTGAACGATGATGGGAAGGCAGCTGGAGAACGGGTTGGTACCCGCATCCTTGTACAGCTTCATCATCTCTTCGGACTGGCGCTGCCGGTCGTTCTTGTAGCGCTCCTGGATGGCCTTCATCTTCGGCTGGATCGCCTGCATGGCCCGGGTCGCCTTGATCTGCTTCACGAAGAGCGGGATCAGGCAGATCCGGATGACGACCACCATCGAGGCGATGGCGAGACCCCAGGCCCAGCCACCGTCCGGGTCGAAGATGTTGCTGTACAGCGAGTGGAACTGGACGATGATCCAGGACACCGCCGTGTAGAGGGGACTCAGAAAACCGAAGGTCACCGGTCAGACTCCTTGGACATCGGGCTTCGCCACCGGCTCCGGCTCGGCGGTCCCGCTCTTGGGGCTCAGCAGATCACGCAGCCGGCGGTGCCACACCGGGTGCTTGCGAGGCGGAACGTGGTCCACCCCGCCGGGCGACCAGGGGTTGCAGCGCAGGATGCGCCAGACGGTCAGCCCGCCGCCTTTCACCGCCCCGTGCACCTTCACGGCCTCGTAGCCGTAGTGCGAGCAGGAGGGGTAATAACGGCAGACCGGACCGAGCAGTGGGCTGATGGTCCACTGGTAGACCCTGATCAGTCCCATCAGCAGGTACTTCATCGCCCTGCTCCCGTCGGCGCCGTCGCGGCGGGCTCGACCCTCAGCAACCGCTTGAGCGCCGTGTCCAGGTCACGTTCGAGGTCCTGGTACGAGGCGGTCGCGGCCTGGGGCAGCGCACGCACCACTATCAGGCTACCGGCGGGCAGCCTGGACAGACGATCACGGAGAAGATGGCGCAACCGGCGCTTCACCAGGTTGCGAACGACCGCCGGGCCAACGGCCTTGCTCACGACGAAACCCGCACGCGCCGAAGGAGTCCCCTCGGCGACGTGCGGGCGGATGTCGCTGGTCCGGTCGGTCTGCCCCTGCTGCTCGCCCTCTCTGCTGAGATGGACGACCAGAAGGGGCCGGCCGGCCCGGCGACCGCGTTTCACCGCGGTCGCGAAGTCCTGGCGCCGCCGCAGCCGATTCTCGGAGGGCAGCACAACAGACTCTGGTGCGGATCAGGCGGACAGGCTGGTGCGGCCCTTGCCACGGCGGGCAGCCAGGATGGCGCGGCCGGCGCGGGTACGCATCCGCAGCCGGAAGCCGTGGGTCTTCGCGCGACGACGGTTGTTCGGCTGGAAGGTGCGCTTGCTCACTCGGGGGCTCCTGAGGTGAATCGTAGGATGACGGGAGGTCGCTTGGCCGTCACCGTGCGTCCGCGTGATCTCCCTGTGATTCGGAAATCCGGCCCATCGCCCCAGTTCGGCTGGGGTCTGAGGCAATCCACGGCGCCCGTGCTGCGCGCCTTATGGAGCGGGCGGACCCGCGGACATGCGGCAGCGGCCATCGACAACTCGACCTGGTTACGGTACGCGGGACGGGGGTCGAGGGTCAAACCAGCCGCCCGGGGGGCGTTTACCCACAGCCTGTGGACAACGACTTGATCCGTCCCTGTTCGCTGACTACCGTTGCAGGACTTGTCTGGTTTTGTTCTTGGAAAGCGTGCACCAGTGGCTGATGTCAACAGCGACCTCGTCCCGGTCTGGGCGAGGGTCGTCGAGCGGCTGGTCAGCGACCCCGATGTCGGGGAGATGGACAAACAGTGGGTGCAGCGCACCCAGCCCATGTGGATGATGCACGACACCGCCCTGCTGGCGACCCCGAACGAGCGGGCCAAGCAGGTGCTGGAGGGTCGGCTGCTGCCCCAGCTGACCGACGCGCTCAGCCGCGAGCTCAACCGGCCGGTCCGGATCGCCGTGATGGTCGACGCCAACGCCGCGCCGACCACCCCCGCCCCCCAGGCCCCCGCCGAGCCGTACCCGAGCCCGGCCGAGGACGACGCCGACTACGGCGACCAGGGCTACCGGCAGCCGTACGAGCCGGACTACGAGCGCCCCCGCTACGACACCGGCGGCTACGAGCAGCGCCCCGCGCCCTATGGCGGCCAGCCGGCCCAGCCCTGGCCCGGCTACCAGGAGCCGCAGGCGCCGTACCACGAGACCGAGGAGCCCCCGCCCCGCCAGGCGCCGCGGCACCTTCCCAGCCCGCCCTCGACCACCCAGGGCGACCTCTTCGGCGGCGCGTACGGCCCCGGCCCGGGCGAGCAGCCCCGCGCCGGCGCCGGCCGCCGCGGGCACGGCACCCGGCCCTCCGGCGGCCGCCCGGCCGAGAAGCCCGCCGCGGAGCGGTCCGCCGAGCGCCCCGGCGTCCCCGGAGTGCCCGCCCCGCCCGGCGCTCCCCCGGCCGGCGGCTCGCGCAAGGACGAACCGGCCGCCCGGCTGAACCCCAAGTACCTGTTCGACACCTTCGTCATCGGCGCCAGCAACCGCTTCGCGCACGCGGCGGCGGTGGCCGTCGCCGAGGCCCCGGCCAAGGCGTACAACCCGCTCTTCATCTACGGCGAGTCCGGGCTGGGCAAGACCCACCTGCTGCACGCCATCGGGCACTACTCGCGCAGCCTCTTCCCGGGCACCCGGGTGCGCTACGTGTCCTCCGAGGAGTTCACCAACGAGTTCATCAACTCGATCCGGGACGGCAAGGCGGACACCTTCCGCCGCCGCTACCGGGACATGGACATCCTGCTCGTGGACGACATCCAGTTCCTGGCGAGCAAGGAGTCCACCCAGGAGGAGTTCTTCCACACCTTCAACACCCTCCACAACGCGAACAAGCAGATCGTCCTGTCCTCGGACCGGCCGCCCAAGCTGCTGACCACGCTGGAGGACCGGCTGCGCAACCGCTTCGAGTGGGGGCTGATCACCGACGTCACCCCGCCGGAGCTGGAGACCCGGATCGCGATCCTGCGCAAGAAGGCGATCCAGGAACAACTCAACGCCCCCGCCGACGTGTTGGAGTTCATCGCGTCCCGGATCACCCGCAACATCCGGGAGTTGGAGGGCGCGCTGATCCGGGTCACCGCCTTCGCCAACCTCAACCGGGCCCCGGTGGACCTGGAGTTGGCCGGGATCGTCCTCAAGGACCTGATCCCCGGCGGGGACGAGGACGCCGGCCCGGAGATCACGGCGCAGGTCATCATGCAGCAGACCGCCGCGTACTTCGGCCTGAGCGTGGACGACCTCTGCGGCTCCTCGCGCAGCCGGGTGCTGGTGACGGCCCGGCAGATCGCCATGTACCTGTGCCGGGAGCTCACCGACCTCTCGCTGCCGAAGATCGGCGCGCAGTTCGGCGGCCGCGACCACACCACGGTGATGCACGCGGACCGCAAGATCCGCTCGCTGATGGCCGAGCGGCGCTCCATCTACAACCAGGTCACCGAACTCACCAACCGCATCAAGAGCTAGCGTCACGGCGCGAGTTGGGTGCCGTCGGCCGCGAAGCCCGGCCCCGGCACCGGGACGGGCCCCGAAGGGCGTCAGGAGCGATCCTGACGCCCTTTCGCCGTTTCCACAGGTGTGCGTCGCGCCTCGGCTGGGCAGGGATCCGCTCGACGGACGTTCCACCAGTCCACAGCCCGCGCCGAACAACTGAGCGGTGATTCGAAAACCGAGGGCGCGCAGGGCCGTTGTCCACAGGACGGGCCCCTTCTGCACGGTCCACAGGCCGGGGAGTCCGGAGTTATCCAGAATTCGTCCACAGGCCCGTCGCCGCTACGCTCTTCCGCGCAGGTCAGGTGCCTGTGGACTTGTGCACAACGGTTATCCACAGGGTGTGGACAATTGACGGGCCGCCAGTGGGCCATCCGGGTTATCCACCGGTTGTCCCCAGGGACGGGGCGGTTATCCCCAGGTTGTCCACAGCTGGGTCCACAGTTCGACAACCTTGTGCCGCCGTTCATACCCTGGTGTGAAAGGCGTCACGAAAAGTTGACCGGCGCCCGTGGATAACCGGGCCCGGATCTGGGGACAGCCCTGGGGATAACCTGTGGATACCCTGCGTGCCCTGTGGGTAACGCTCGGCTGTCCACAGCGCGCTCTCCCCGTCCACAGCCGCCGTCCACACCCACTGTGGACAAAATTTGGGCGCTGACCTGCGGAAACGGGGTTATCCACGGTTTCCACAGGCCCTACTACTACCGCTACACAGTTAGACCGTGAACCTGCTTTCAAAGTGGGTGGGCCCGAAATCTGTGGACAACCGCTCCCCGACATCTGTTCGGTTTGCTTCCGCCCGTCTGCCCCGTCTGTCGGCGGAGTACGTCAGACTGTCCTTTGCGACTGGAAGCGGAGTGGTAGAGCTCGGCGGACAGGCGGACCGACGATCAAGATCAGACGAACCAGAGTGCGAGCGGGAGCGCTCGATCCAGGAGGCGGTTACCGGTGAAGTTCCGGGTGGAGCGTGACGTCCTCGCGGAGGCGGTGGCCTGGGCTGCTCGCAGCCTCCCGGCACGGCCGCCGGTGCCGGTGCTGGCCGGCCTGCTGCTGACCGCGCAGGAGGGCAGCCTGGCGCTGTCCGGCTTCGACTACGAGGTCTCGGCCCGGGTCGAGCTGGAGGCGGACATCGAGGAGGCCGGCACCGTCCTGGTCTCCGGTCGCCTGCTCAACGACATCTCGCGGAACCTTCCCAACAGGCCGGTGGAGATCTCCACCGACGGCCAGCGGGTCAGCGTGGTCTGCGGCAGTTCCCGCTTCACCCTCCCCACCCTGCCCGTGGACGAGTACCCGGCCCTGCCGCAGATGCCGACCGCCACCGGCACCGTCTCCGGTGACGTCTTCGCCTCCGCGGTCAGCCAGGCCGCCGTCGCGGCCGGCCGGGACGACACCCTGCCGGTGCTCACCGGTGTCCGGGTCGAGATCGAGGGCGACCGGATCACCCTGGCCGCCACCGACCGCTACCGCTTCGCCGTCCGCGACCTGCTGTGGAAGCCCGAGCAGTCGGACATCTCCGCGGTCGCGCTCGTCCCGGCCAAGACCCTCCAGGACATCGCCAAGTCCCTGGGCAGCGGTGACACCGTCTCCATCGCGCTCTCCTCGGGTGGCGCGGGCGAGGGCCTGATCGGTTTCGAGGGCGCCGGCCGCCGCACCACCACCCGGCTGCTGGAGGGCGAGTTCCCCAAGTTCCGCAGCCTCTTCCCGACCGAGTTCAGCGCGGTCGCCGCGATCCAGACCCAGCCCTTCCTGGAGGCGCTCAAGCGCGTCTCGCTGGTCGCCGAGCGCAACACCCCGGTCCGGCTCAACTTCGAGCAGGGCGTGCTGACCCTGGAGGCCGGCTCGGGTGACGACGCCCAGGCCACCGAGCGGGTCGAGGCCGACCTCGAGGGCGACGACATCTCGATCGCCTTCAACCCGGGCTACCTGGAGGAGGGCCTCAAGGCCATCGACTCCCCCTTCGCCCAGCTGAGCTTCACCACCCCGACCAAGCCGGCCCTGCTGAGCGGCAGGGTCTCGGTGGACGCCGAGGAGGACAAGGCGTACCAGTACCTGATCATGCCGGTCCGCCTCTCCGGCTGATCCCCGGCCAGGTCGGTCATCCACAGGCTGTGCACACCCGCTGTGCACAGCCTGTGGACGTCTCCCCCGGTCGGCCCGGCAGCGCGGAGCCCGGATCCGCCGGAAGCGTAGGCTCGGGGAAGTGCGGCAACGGCGCCGCCGCCAGGCACGTCCCCACAGTAAGGATTTGGTCATGGAGCTCGGCCTCATCGGTCTCGGCAAGATGGGCGGCAACATGCGCGAGCGGATCCGCCGCGCCGGCCACACCGTCATCGGATTCGACCGCAACCCGGAGATCTCCGACGTCGAGAGCCTGCAGGAGCTCGTCACCAAGCTCCAGGGCCCGCGCGTGGTCTGGGTGATGGTCCCGGCCGGTGCCGCGACCCAGGCGACCGTCGACGAGCTCGCCGAGCTGCTCTCCCCCGGTGACGTCGTGGTCGACGGTGGCAACTCCCGCTGGACCGACGACATCAAGCACGCCGAGACGCTGGCGGCCAAGGGCATCGGCTTCGTCGACTGCGGCGTCTCCGGCGGCGTCTGGGGCCTGGAGAACGGCTACGCGCTGATGTACGGAGGCGACGCCGAGCACGTCGCCCGCGTCCAGCCGGTGTTCGACGCGCTCAAGCCCGAGGGCGACTTCGGCTCGGTGCACGCGGGTGCGGTGGGCGCCGGCCACTTCGCCAAGATGGTCCACAACGGCATCGAGTACGCGATGATGCAGGCCTTCGCCGAGGGCTGGGAGCTGCTGGAGGCCGCCCCCGAGGTCACCGACGTGCGCGAGATCTTCCGCAGCTGGCAGGAGGGCACCGTCATCCGCTCCTGGCTGCTGGACCTGGCCGTCCGCGCCCTGGACGAGGACGAGCACCTGGACAAGCTGCGCGGCTGGGCCGCCGACTCCGGCGAGGGCCGCTGGACCGTCGAGGCCGCGATCGACCACGCCGTGCCGCTGCCGGCGATCACCGCCTCGCTGTTCGCCCGTTTCGCCTCCCGCCAGGACGACTCCCCGCAGATGAAGATGATCGCCGCGCTGCGCAACCAGTTCGGCGGCCACGCGGTCGAGTCCAAGTAACCGACCCGGCCGGGGCCCGGGGGTCGTCCCCCGGGCGGCCACAGACACAGAAGGCGGGCGCAGTCCACAGCCATGCACGTCGCGCACCTGTCGCTCGCCGACTTCCGGTCGTACGCCCGGGTCGAGGTTCCCCTCGACCCGGGCGTGACGGCCTTCGTCGGGCCCAACGGCCAGGGCAAGACCAACCTGGTCGAGGCGATCGGCTACGTCGCCACCCTGGGCAGCCACCGGGTCGCGACCGACGCCCCGCTGATCCGGCTGGGCACCGAACGGGCGGTCATCCGCACCTCGGTGGTGGACCGCGGCCGCTCCACCCTGATCGAGCTGGAGCTCACGGCCGGCAAGGCCAACCGGGCCCGGATCAACCGCTCCGACAACGTCCGCCCGCGCGACGTGCTGGGCCTGCTGCGCACCGTGCTGTTCGCCCCCGAGGACCTCAGCCTGGTCAAGGGCGACCCGGGCGAGCGCCGGCGCTTCCTGGACGAGCTGCTGACCGCCCGGGCACCCCGGCTGGCCGGGGTCCGGCAGGACTACGAGCGGGTGCTCAAGCAGCGCAACGCCCTGCTGAAGACCGCCGCGATGGCCCGCCGGGCCGGCGGCGGCAAGGGCGCCGACCTGTCCACCCTGGAGGTCTGGGACGGCCATCTGGCCCGCGCCGGAGCCGAGTTGACGGCCTTCCGGATCCAACTGGTGGCCGCCCTGCAGCCGTTGGTGACGGCCGCGTACGGCCGGGTGGCCCCGGGCGGCGGCGAGACCACGCTGGAGTACCGCAGCTCCTTCGAGGGCGAGCTGCCGACCAGCCGGGAGCAGGCCGAGGAACAGCTGCTGGCCGCGCTGCAGACGGTCCGCAAGCAGGAGGTCGAGCGGGGGATCACCCTGGTCGGCCCGCACCGCGACGAGCTGGTGCTCAAGCTGGGCCCGCTGCCCGCCAAGGGCTACGCCAGCCACGGTGAGTCCTGGTCGTTCGCGCTGGCGCTGCGGCTGGCCTCGTACGAGCTGCTGCGCGCCGACGGCGGCGAGCCGGTGCTGGTCCTGGACGACGTGTTCGCCGAGCTGGACGCGGCCCGCCGGGACCGGCTGGCCGAGCTGGTGGCCGACGGCGAGCAGGTGCTGGTGACGGCGGCGGTGGCCGAGGACGTGCCGAAGGCGCTGGCCGGCGCCCGGTTCGCGGTCTCCGACGGCGCCGTCCGCCGGATCGACGCCTGATCCCCTCCCAGCCACACCACGGCACTGCAGGTGCCGACGTCCGGCGTCCGCGCACTCCCGTAGGCTGGACGGCTCATCGGGTTGTCCACAGGCTGGGGAAAGGAGATCGCCATGAGCGAGTCGGCGGAGACCTCCCCCGGCCCCGGCGCCGCCGAGCCCACCGGTGCCGACCTCGCCCGGTCCGCCCTGCGGGCCGCCCGCGCCCAGGCCCGTCAGCGCGGTGAGCAGGTCCAGCAGAAGCGCGAGGCGAAGCGGCACGGGCTGCGCAGTGGTGCCCGTTCGGACGGCCGCGACCCGGTGCCGCTGGGCGCGGCGCTGAACCGGCTGCTGACCGAGCGCGGCTGGGAGTCCTCGGCCGCGGTCGGCGGCGTGATGGGCCGTTGGCCGCAGATCGTCGGCCCGGACATCGCCGCGCACTGCCACCCCTCCTCCTACGACGAGGCCGCCGCGGTGCTCACCGTGCAGTGCGACTCCACCGCCTGGGCCACCCAACTGCGCTGGCTGGCACGGCAGTTGGTGGCACGTCTGAATCACGAGCTGGGCCACGGCACGGTCCGCACCATCAAGGTGCTGGGCCCGGCCGCGCCGGCCCGCGGCTACGGCCGGCTGCGCGCGCCGGGCAGCAAGGGCCCGGGCGACACCTGGGGCTGAGCCCGGCCGGCGCCGGTCGGCCCCGGCCGGGATCGGAGCACGATCTTCCGGAACCCCTGACGGCCCTTCCAGGCGCCTCAGGCCCCCCGGGCGAGTATCGGGACTCGTGCCGAGGGGATTCAGGGCGGCATATCTGCCTTCAAGGGCTGCCAAACGCCCATCTCTGTCAGTCGTACCGGTAGACTGAAAGCCAAACACTGTTGCTAGTGGCAACCGAGTCGAAACGCCGTGGTCGCACGCCCGCCCGCACGGGGTGGGAATGCGGCCCGTGCTGTGCCAGAGAGGGCGCTTCGTGGCCGATTCCGGCAACCCCAGCCAGACCCCAGACCAGACCGAGCAGGCTTCCTACACCGGTAGCAACATCCAGGTGCTGGAAGGCCTCGACGCCGTCCGCAAGCGCCCCGGCATGTACATCGGTTCCACCGGCGAGCGCGGCCTGCACCACCTGGTGCAGGAGGTCGTGGACAACTCCGTCGACGAGGCGATGGCGGGGTACGCCGACACCATCGACGTCACGATCATGGCCGACGGCGCGATCCGCGTCGTCGACAACGGCCGAGGCATCCCGGTGGACATCGTCCCCGGCCAGGACAAGCCCGCCGTCGAGGTCGTGCTCACCGTCCTGCACGCCGGCGGCAAGTTCGGCGGCGGTGGCTACGCCGTCTCCGGCGGTCTGCACGGCGTCGGCGTCTCCGTGGTGAACGCGCTGTCCACCAGGCTGTCGGTGGAGATCCACAAGGACGGCAGCGTCTGGACCCAGGACTACAAGATGGGTGCCCCGGCCACCCCCCTGGCCAAGGGCGCGGAGACCGACCGCACCGGCACCACGGTCACCTTCTGGGCCGACGGCGACATCTTCGAGACCACCGTCTACTCCTTCGAGACGCTCTCCCGGCGCTTCCAGGAGATGGCCTTCCTCAACAAGGGCCTGTCGATCTCGCTGACCGACGAGCGCCCCGAGCACGTGGACGAGGAGGGCAAGCCGCTCACCGTCACGTACAAGTACGACGGCGGCATCGCCGACTTCGTCGCCCACCTCAACTCCCGCAAGGGCGACGTCATCCACCCCTCGGTGATCGACTTCGAGGCGGAGGACAAGGACAAGGCGATCTCGGTGGAGATCGCGATGCAGTGGAACTCCTCCTACACCGAGGGGGTCTACAGCTTCGCCAACACCATCCACACCCACGGCGGCGGCACCCACGAGGAGGGTTTCCGCGCCGCGCTGACCGGCCTGGTCAACCGCTACGCGCGGGACAAGAAGCTGCTCCGCGAGAAGGACGACAACCTCTCCGGCGAGGACATCCGCGAGGGTCTGACCGCGATCATCTCGGTCAAGCTCGGCGAGCCGCAGTTCGAGGGCCAGACCAAGGACAAGCTCGGCAACACCGAGGCGAAGACCTTCGTCCAGAAGGTCGTCCACGAGCACCTCAACGACTGGATGGACCGCAACCCCACCGAGGCCGCGGACATCATCCGCAAGTCCATCCAGGCCGCCACCGCGCGCGTCGCCGCCCGCAAGGCCCGCGACCTCACCCGCCGCAAGGGCCTGCTGGAGTCCGCCTCGCTGCCGGGCAAGCTCTCGGACTGCCAGTCCAAGGACCCGTCCGAGTGCGAGATCTTCATCGTCGAGGGTGACTCCGCCGGCGGCTCGGCCAAGCAGGGCCGGGACCCGCGCACCCAGGCCATCCTGCCGATCCGCGGCAAGATCCTGAACGTCGAGAAGGCCCGGATCGACAAGGTGCTGCAGAACACCGAGGTCCAGGCGCTGATCTCGGCCTTCGGCTGCGGCATCCAGGAGGACTACGACGAGTCCAAGCTGCGGTACCACAAGATCGTCCTGATGGCGGACGCCGACGTCGACGGACAGCACATCCGCACCCTGCTGCTGACCCTGCTGTTCCGCTTCATGCGGCCGCTGGTCGAGTCCGGGTACGTCTACCTCGCCATGCCGCCGCTGTACAAGATCAAGTGGGGCAAGGACGACTTCGAGTACGCCTACTCGGACCGCGAGCGCGACGCGCTGATCGCCGCCGGCGTCGAGGCCGGCCGCCGCCTGCCCAAGGACGACGCGATCCAGCGCTTCAAGGGTCTCGGCGAGATGAACGCCGAGGAGCTCCGGGTCACCACCATGGACGCCGAGCACCGGCTGCTGCTCCAGGTCACCCTGGAGGACGCCGCCCGCGCCGACGAGCTGTTCTCCGTGCTGATGGGCGAGGACGTCGAGGCCCGCCGCTCCTTCATCCAGCGCAACGCCAAGGACGTCCGCTTCCTGGACGTGTGACGCCTGCGACCCAGGCCCCGCACGTACCAGTCCGCGTGAAAGGAAACTGACCACCAGTGGTCGACGACAACCGTCCCGAAGGCGAACAGCCCGAGACTCCCGAGACCCCCGCGGCCACCACCCAGGTGACCATGCGGATCGAGCCGGTCGAGCTCGAGACAGAGATGCAGCGCTCGTACCTCGACTACGCGATGAGCGTGATCGTCAGCCGGGCGCTCCCCGAGGTCCGCGACGGCCTCAAGCCGGTGCACCGCCGCGTGCTCTACGCGATGTACGACGGCGGGTACCGCCCTGAGAAGGGCTACTACAAGTGCGCCCGCGTCGTCGGCGACGTCATGGGCAACTACCACCCGCACGGCGACACCTCGATCTACGACACCGTGGTCCGGCTGGCCCAGCCGTGGTCGCTGCGGATGCCGCTGGTGGACGGCAACGGCAACTTCGGCTCCCCGGGCAACGACCCGGCCGCGGCCATGCGCTACACCGAGTGCAAGATGATGCCGCTGGCCATGGAGATGATGCGCGACATCGACGAGGACACCGTCGACTTCGCCGCCAACTACGACGGCCGCTCGCAGGAGCCGACCGTCCTGCCCGCGCGCATCCCCAACCTGCTGGTCAACGGTGCCACCGGCATCGCGGTCGGCATGGCCACCAACATCCCGCCGCACAACCTGCGCGAGGTCGCCTCCGGCGCGCTCTGGGCGCTGGAGAACCCCGAGGCCTCCGCCGAGGAGCTGCTGGAGGCCCTGATCGAGCGGATCAAGGGCCCCGACTTCCCCACCGGCGCGCTGATCGTCGGCCGCCGCGGGATCGACGACTACTACCGCACCGGCCGCGGCTCGGTCACCATGCGCGCCGTGGTCGAGGTCGAGGAGATCCAGGGCCGCCAGTGCCTGGTCATCACCGAGCTGCCCTACCAGGTCAACCCGGACAACCTCGCGCTGAAGATCGCCGACCTGGTCAAGGACGGCCGGATCGCCGGCATCGCCGACGTCCGCGACGAGTCCTCGTCCCGCACCGGCACCCGCCTGGTGGTCGTGCTCAAGCGCGACGCGGTCGCCAAGGTCGTGCTCAACAACCTGTACAAGCACACCGAGCTGCAGACCAACTTCGGCGCCAACATGCTGGCCCTGGTCGACGGCGTGCCGCGCACCCTGTCGCTGGACGCCTTCATCCGGCACTGGGTCAACCACCAGGTCGAGGTCATCGTCCGGCGCACCACCTTCCGGCTGCGCAAGGCCGAGGAGCGCGCCCACATCCTGCGCGCGCTGCTGAAGGCCCTGGACCTGATCGACGAGGTCATCGCGCTGATCCGGGCCTCGGCCAGCGCCGACGCCGCCCGCACCGGCCTGATGGGCCTGCTGGACATCGACGAGCTCCAGGCCAACGCGATCCTGGAGATGCAGCTGCGCCGGCTGGCCGCCCTGGAGCGCCAGCGGATCATGGACGAGCACGACGAGCTGCAGCGCAAGATCGACGAGTACAACGCGATCCTGGCCTCGCCGACCCGTCAGCGCGAGATCATCTCCGAGGAGCTCACCGCGATCGTCGAGAAGTACGGCGACGAGCGGCGCTCGACCCTCATCCCCTCGGACGGCGACCTCTCCATCGAGGACCTCATCGCCGAGGAGGACATCGTCGTCACGATCACCCGTGGCGGCTACGTCAAGCGGACCCGCTCCGACCTCTACCGCTCGCAGAAGCGCGGCGGCAAGGGCGTGCGCGGTGCCCAGCTGAAGCAGGACGACATCGTCGACCACTTCTTCGTGACGACGACCCACAACTGGATCCTGTTCTTCACCAACAAGGGCCGGGTCTACCGCGCCAAGGGCTACGAGCTGCCGGACGCCGGGCGCGACGCCCGCGGCCAGCACGTGGCCAACCTGCTGGCCTTCCAGCCGGAGGAGCACATCGCCCAGGTGATGGCCGTCCGCACCTACGAGGACAAGCCGTACCTGGTCCTCGCCACCCGGGCCGGCCTGGTGAAGAAGTCCCCGCTGAAGGACTACGACTCCCCGCGCTCCGGCGGCCTGATCGCGATCAACCTGCGCCAGGACGAGGAGGGCCAGGACGACGAGCTGATCGGCGCCGAGCTGGTCTCCTCCGAGGACGACCTGCTGCTGGTCTCCAAGAAGGCCCAGTCGATCCGCTTCACCGCGACCGACGACGCGCTGCGCCCCACCGGCCGCGCCACCTCCGGCGTCAAGGGCATGGCCTTCCGCGAGGACGACGAACTGCTCTCGATGAACGTCGTCCGTCCGGGTACCTACGTGTTCACCGCCACGGACGGCGGGTACGCCAAGCGAACGGCCGTGGACGAGTACCGTGTCCAGGGACGCGGCGGCTACGGCACCAAGGCGGCGAAGATCGTCGAGGGCCGGGGCTCGCTGGTCGGCGCACTCGTGGTCGACGACAGCGACGAGATCATGGCGATCACCCTGTCGGGTGGGGTGATCCGCACGAGGGTTTCCGAGGTTCGTGAAACCGGACGTGACACCATGGGCGTCCAACTGATCAACCTCGGAAAGCGCGACGCGGTCGTGGGCATGGCCCGCAACGCGGAGGCCGAGGACGAGGAGACGGCGGAGGACGAGGTCGCCGGCACCGAGTCCACCGAGACGGCCGAAGGTACGGAGACGGCGGTCGGCGGCGACGCCGAGGTCTGAACCGAACCGCGGACCGGTGCCGTCGCGTCCAGAGAAGAGGACGCGGCGGCACCGGACGCCGACCAGTACCGGGCAATCCCGCCGGGCGCTGGATGACGAGTGACGGATCAGGGCGCCGCCCTGGTGGGAAGTGCGGGAGGACCAGGTGAGTGGAGCCACGGGTGCTGCGGGAGGACCCTCCGGCGGCCGTCCGGGCGCGCAGGGCGGGGGGTCGTACGGCGTGCCAGGACAGCCGCCGACCGAGCACTCGGCCGCGTCCACGTCGCTGATGCCGCCGGTCGGTGGAGCGGGCCAGGCCGGTGCGACCTACGGGGGCCAGACCCCGCCCCCCTCCGGCAGCCCGGCCGCCGGACAGAGCGGCTTCTCGCCGCCGACCACGTACGCCAAGGGCCAGCCGACCCCGCCCCGGGGCACCCGGACCAGCGGCAACACCCCGGCCGGCGGCACCCCGGTGCCCGGCGCGCCGCGCCGCCCCGCCGGCGGGCCCGCGACCGTCGGGGGCGGCCTCGGCCGGACCCGCAAGGCCCGGCTGCGGGTGACCAAGGTCGACCCGTGGTCGGTGATGAAGGTCAGTTTCCTGCTGTCGCTGGCCGTCGGCATCATCATCATCGTGGCCTCGGCCGTGCTGTGGATGACGCTGGACTCGCTCGGCGTCTTCGACTCGCTGACCAAGACGCTCAAGGACGTCACCGGGGGCGGCGCGGACAACGCCAGCAGCCAGCTCAACCTGATGGACTACATCGGCTTCGGCCAGGTCATGATGTTCACCACGCTGATCGCCGTGGTCGACGTCGTCCTGCTGACCGCGCTGTCCACGCTCTCGGCCTTCATCTACAACGCGGCGGCCGGCTTCACCGGCGGCGTCGAGCTGACCCTGGCCGAGGAGGACTGATCCCGGCCGGATCCTGACCACAGGTCAGTTCACCGTCCACGGACGGAATGTACGGGCCCCGAAGGCTGTTGCAGCCTTCGGGGCCCGTCGGCATTTCGGGTGACAGCCGGCACCCGCGGCGTGCCGCCCGGAAACGGGTTGCCCGCGGTGGGATTAGCTGGACGCCGCCCGTTCCCACCCCTGGGAGTGCCGCAGGCCGCCCCGGTCGGTCGACCGGGTCAGATGAGGTTCCGCAGGACGGCTGACGGAGGCACGCGGTGGCGAAGCTCGCAGGTCAACTGGTCGAGGCCCTGGACGGGCTGCTGGGCATCCCGGTCCCGGTGCGGGTGCAGGCCTGGGACGGCAGCGTCGCCGGTCCGCCCGGAGCGCCCACCGTGGTCCTGCGCAACCGCCGGGCACTGCGCCGGCTGATCTGGCAGCCGGACGAGCTGGGCCTGGCCCGGGCCTACGTCTCGGGGGACTTGGACCTCGCCCCCGGCACCGACCTGTACGAGACGCTCTCCGTGGTCGCCCGGTTCGCCGAGCTGCCGGAGATCCGCACCAGGGCCCTCGGGCCGCGCGACGTCCTCGGCGCCAAGGGCCGCCGGGCGGTCGCCGCCGCCCTCCGGGCCGGGGCGATCGGCCCGGAGCCCACCCCGCCCCCGGAGGAGGTCCGCCGGGCCCAGGGGCGGCTGCACAGCCGCAGCCGGGACCGCGCGGCCATCAGCCACCACTACGACGTCGGGAACGACTTCTACGGCCTCGTGCTGGGCTCCTCCATGGTCTACTCGTGCGCCTACTGGACGCCCGAGGCGAAGAGCCTGGAGGCCGCCCAGGAGGCCAAGCTCGACCTGATCTGCCGCAAGCTCGGCCTGCGGCCCGGGATGCGGCTGCTGGACGTCGGCTGCGGCTGGGGCTCGCTGGTGCTGCACGCGGCGAAGCACTACGGGGTCACCGCGGTCGGCGTCTCGATCTCCGAGGAGCAGGTCGCGCTCGCCCGGGCCCGGGTCGAGGAGGCCGGCCTGGCCGACCGGGTCGAGATCCGGCTCCAGGACTACCGGGAGATCACCGACGGCCCCTTCGACGCGATCTCCAGCGTCGGCATGGCCGAGCACGTCGGCGAGGAGCAGTACCGGGTCTACGCCGACGGCCTGTACCGGCTGCTGGCCCCCGGCGGCCGGCTGCTCAACCACCAGATCGCCCGCCGCCCCGACTACCCGGGCGAGGCGCACCGCACCAGCCCCTTCATCGACCGCTACGTCTTCCCCGACGGCGAGCTCTCCCCGGTCGGCTCCACCGTGGCCCGGCTGGAGGAGGCGGGCTTCGAGGTCCGGGACGTCGAGGCGCTGCGCGAGCACTACGGGCTGACCCTGCGCGAGTGGGTGGCCAACCTCGAGGCGCACTGGACGGAGGCGGTCCGGCTGGTCGGCCTCGGCCGGGCCAGGGTCTGGCGGCTGTACATGGCCGCCTGCGCGCTCGCCTTCGAGCAGAACCGGATCGGCGTCAACCAGATCCTCGCCGTCCGCGGTACCGAGGAGGGCGGATCGGGCCTGCCGCCGACCCGCGAGGAGTGGCTGGTGCGCCCGGCCGCCGAGGTCATCGCCGCGACCCCGGCCGGAACGGATTTGGGAGATCGGCGGTCGGTCCGCTAATCTTTCAGTGCGGCAAGGGCCTATAGCTCAGACGGTTAGAGCGCTTCCCTGATAAGGAAGAGGCCACAGGTTCAAGTCCTGTTAGGCCCACCACCGCGAAGGGCCCGGAGTGATCACTCCGGGCCCTTCGACGTTTTCGCGGATCGAGCGGCTTCCGGTACGCTCTGCTGTGCAGCGAGGGCCTATAGCTCAGACGGTTAGAGCGCTTCCCTGATAAGGAAGAGGCCACAGGTTCAAGTCCTGTTAGGCCCACCGCCCCGAAGGGCCCGGAGTGATCACTCCGGGCCCTTCGACGTTCCCCGGTGGACAGGCTCCGACGGGCCTTCCCCGGGCGGACCGCGTGCGGACGATCCGTACGACAGGAGGTGTGGCGTCAATCCTCGGACCGGACCGTCGGGTTGACGGCGCCGGTGGCTGGTCACGATTGGGACACCGGTGTGTATCATCGGCCGCAAGGGCAGTCTGGCACCCGGCAGCCCGTTCGCGCTCGAAACACATCTGGACTCGTCGGCCCGGTCGGTCCGGCCGGAGCACCGGCTCTTGAGTCCATCAACGCAAGAAGGACGAGGTCCCGCGGTGAAGAAGCTCCTCCTGGTCGCCCTGGTCGCCCTCGGCGGCTTCTTTGTCTACCGTCAGGTCCAGGCGGACCGCGCCGAGCAGGACCTGTGGACCGAGGCCACCGACCCGGTTCCGGCCGGTCGCTGAGCCCCGGTCGATCTGACGATCGACGGTCTTCGGAGGCGCTGATCGCGCCTCCCGAACCGGTCGGCCCGTTCCTTCGATCGGACCGGCCGGTTCCCCCCAGGGGGACGGCTCTCGGAACCACGCCGGAACCCGGTACGCTAGTGCCCGTTGGCACGGGCCGTGCCATCGAGGGGCATTAGCTCAGTTGGTAGAGCGCTGCCTTTGCAAGGCAGATGTCAGGAGTTCGAGTCTCCTATGCTCCACAGCGCCTGAACGGCGGTCGACCTGTTCTCCAGGTCGGCCGCCGTTCGGCTTTTCCGGGCCCGACCGCTAGGACTGCGGGCGGTCGTCCTCGGAGCCGTTCACCGGGGCGGTGGCGGCGGTCGCACCGGTCGGCGGCGGCGACTGCGGGGCCGAGGGCTCGACCAGCCACTCCGGGTTGCTGTGCCGGCGCCACCACTGCCAGGCGACCAGGCCGCCGCCGACCGCCAGCACCCCGGCCACCACGAGGCCGGTGGACCAGCCGCACCGCTGCCGCCGCTTGGCGTTCCGAGCGGCCAGTTCGCTGATCTCGGCCGAGCTGACGTTGCCATGGAGGGCGGTCAGCGCGGCGGCGCCGCGGAACTGGGCCTCGTGCGCGACCGGGGAGACCGCGGCGCGGGCCTCCTCGACCGCCAGGGCGACCCTGGGGCCGACCGTGGTGCGGGCCTGGTCGGCGGCGTGGGCGGCGGAGAGCCGGGCCGCCAGGGCGGCCTCCTGGGCCCGGTGGAAGGCCCTCAGGGCGTTCTGCTGGGCCTCGGGCGGCAGGCTGGCGAAGGCCTGGCAGATTTGCGGGGCGAGGTGCTTGTCGTAGTGGACGCGGAGTTGGTGGGCGGCCTGGGCGGCCTTGGGGCCGAGGGCGTCCAGGGCGGGCCCGAGGCGCTGCTTGGCGCCGTCCGCGAACTGTGCGGCGGTGTCCCGGGTCCTGGTGGCGGTCTCACGGGCCGAGTCCGAAAAGCTCACGAGTCTCTCCTCCTGGGTGGCGTCCTTTTATGCACATATCCACCTGAATGCTGATCATGCATGTGGATTTGTCCCCCGGCACGCCGGGGTGGGCCGTACGCGGGGTCCGCGGGGGAGCGGGGCGGGGGAGAAAGGCCGGCCGCCGGGGCGGGGGACCGCAGTAGGCTGGCGGCTTCGGTGATCGGGTAGGGAAGGGGAAGCCGCTGATGCTCCCGGACGAGCCGCGACGGTCCACGGGCCGCTCCCCCGAAGCCGAGCCGCCCGGCTGCTACCGGCACCCGCGGACGGCCACCGGGATCTCCTGCACCCGCTGTGATCGGCCGATCTGTCCGCAGTGCATGGTGGCCGCCTCGGTGGGCTTCCAGTGCCCCGAGTGCGTCGGCGAGGGCCACGCGGGGGCGCGGCGGGCGACCACCCGGTTCGGTGGGGCGCCGACCCTGGACGGCGGGCTGGTGACCCGGGTGCTGGTCGGGATCAACCTGGTCGTCTGGGTGCTGGCCGCCTACGTGCTCGTCCCGCGCCTGGGCGAGGTCTGGGCGCTGGCCAGCGCCGGGCGGGCGCACGCCGGCGGCCCGTACGGGGTCGCGGACGGCCCGGGGCAGTGGTACCGGCTGCTGACCGCCACCTTCCTGCACCTCCAGTGGTGGCACATCGGGCTGAACATGCTGGTGCTGCTCTGGCTCGGCCCGCCGCTGGAGGAGGCGCTCGGCCGGCTGCGCTTCCTGGCCCTCTACCTGCTGGCCGGCCTGGGCGGCAGCACCTTCACCTTCCTGGTGGCGGGCGACTGGGTGAACTCGCTCGGTGCCTCCGGGGCGGTCTTCGGCCTGATCGGCGCCACGATCCTGATGCAGTTGCGGGACCGCGGCCCGCTGGCTCCGGCGGTGGCCTTCCTGGTCTTCAACCTGGTGGTCACCTTCTCCGCGTCGGGCATCGACTGGCGGGCTCACATCGGCGGGCTGGTGATCGGTGTCCTGGTCGCTTCCGGCCTGATGTACGCCCCGCGCGAGCGCCGCGGCCCGGTCCAGGCGCTGACGGTGGTGGTGGCGCTGGCCCTGGAGGCGGCGATGCTGCTGGCCGGGATGGCCCTGTACGGCGCGTGACGCCCCGGGCGTTTGTCCACAGCGGGTGCGGGGTTGGGCGCAGGCTGTGCGCCGACTCGGCTGTGGACTGCTGTTCTACGCGTGTCCTCCTGTGCGGTTCCCGTGCCTTCGGGGAGTTGTGCACAGCTGTGGACAGTCCGGACCGCGAAAGTTATCCACAGGCTGTGGGGACTTTTCCCCAGTGTGGATAACCATGTGGATAAGCCTGACGGTGTGATGGTGGGACTGTCAGATGGGTGGCCGACCGCGTTCCGGCCCGGCTCCGGGCACGCCGAACCGCCGCCCCGGGGCCCGCGATCCGAAGCGGCGGAAACGGCTCGAATGCGAGCCTCAGGACGCGCGGAGCGTCACTTCCACTGGGTGGAGACGCCGAACCCGGCCGCGATGAAGCCGAAGCCGACCAGGATGTTCCAGTTCCGCCAGCTCTCGACCGGGTAGCTGCCGCTCGTCACGTAGTAGGTGACGATCCAGACCAGGCCGATGAGGAACAGTGCCAGCATCAGCGGGGCGACCCAACTACGGCCCGAGCTGATCTTCACCACGGCCGTGGTCGGCGGGGTGTAGTCGGACTTCTTGCGGAGTCGAGACTTCGGCACGAGGAGTTCTCCTGTCGATGCGCTGTGAGACCGCGCAGGGGTGCAGCGGGTGAGAGGTGCAGCGGGCGAGAGCCGACGGTCGGACGTGGAGAGCGCTCTGGGACCGCTCCCCCGCCTGCCACCGGCGTCCGTTAGCGTAGTGGCTCGGCGGGTCTCAAGGAGATAAGGGTACGGTGACTAATTTGTCGATTCCCCCCGGGAAGGCCGTTACCCGCCGTTCCGGCACCCGAATTGTCGGACGTGCCCTGACCTGCGCCGTGTTCGCACTCGCCGGTCTGCTCTTCTACATCAGCGCCCAGACCGCCCGCGGCACCGACCTGCGGACCGACAACTCGCTGCTGAGCCTCGGCGACGTGGTCCGCCAGCGCAGCTCGCAGAACCAGCAGGCGCAGGCCCAGCTGGCCGACCTCCAGGCCCGGGCGCAGCAGCTCACCGAGCAGCAGGGCCACGACCCCGCCGACGCCGCCCAGCTGGACGGCCTGCGGCTCGGCGCGGCCCTGGAGCCGCTGCAGGGCGGCGGACTGACCGTCACCCTCAACGACGCCCCGCCGAACGCCACCGCGCGCATCCCCGGTGTCCCCGAGCCCGGCGTCAACGACCTGGTCATCCATCAGCAGGACATCCAGGCCGTGGTCAACGCGCTGTGGCGGGGCGGCGCGGCGGGCGTGCAGGTGATGGACCAGCGGCTGGTCTCCACCAGCGCCGTGCGCTGCGTGGGCAACACCCTGCTGCTCCAGGGCCGGGTCTACTCCCCGCCGTACGTGGTCAAGGCGGTGGGGAAGACGGACGCCCTGCGGTCGGCCGTCGAGGCGGACCCGACGATCCGCAACTACCTGCAGTACGTCCAGGCCTACGGGCTGGGCTGGAAGGTCCAGGAGAGCGGGGACCTGACCCTGCCCGGATACTCCGGCACCACCGAACTGCGCTCGGCGGGTGGGTAGCGGGAGCGGCAGTGGCGGACCGGCCTCACGGCCGTTGAACCCGGGTCTACTCTTGACCCCAGTCCGCTACCTCGAGGGAGCACCATGTACGGCTGGATCTGGCGTCACCTGCCGGGGAACACCCTGGTCCGGGCCGTCATCTCGCTGCTCCTGATCCTGGGGATCGTCTACCTCCTCTTCACCTACGTCTTCCCGTGGGCGGAACCGCTGCTCCCCTTCGGCGACGTCACAGTGGACGGCGGCGACGGCGCCTCGGCCGGCTGACCCGGCGGGCCCGGAACTTCCCCCCAGCACCGCATCCCACGGAGACCACGCGCGCATGACCACCCAGTCGACCCCGCCCCGCATCCTGGTCGTGGACAACTACGACAGCTTCGTCTTCAACCTGGTCCAGTACCTGTACCAGCTCGGCGCCACCTGCGAGGTGGTGCGCAACGACGAGGTGACCGTCGAGCACGCCGTCCGCCGGGCGGGGGAGGAGGGCTTCGACGGGGTGCTGCTCTCCCCCGGGCCCGGATCGCCCGAGGAGGCCGGGGTCTGCGTCGCGATGGTGCACCACTGCGCGGGGATCGGACTGCCGGTGTTCGGCGTCTGCCTGGGCCTGCAGTCGATCGCGGTCGCGTACGGCGCGGTGGTCGGCCGGGCGCCGGAGCTGCTGCACGGCAAGACCTCGCCGGTGGAGCACGAGGACGGCGGGGTGTTCGAGGGGCTGCCCTCGCCGCTGACCGCGACCCGCTACCACTCGCTGGCCGTCGACCCGGCCACCGTGCCGGACGAGCTGGTGGTCACCGCCCGGACCGGGAGCGGCGTGATCATGGGCCTGCGGCACCGTGAACTCCCCGTCGAGGGCGTGCAGTTCCACCCCGAGTCGGTGCTGACCGAAGGCGGGCACCGGATGCTCGCCAACTGGCTGGCGGAGTGCGGCTTCCCGCAGGCCGTGGACCGGTCGGCCGGGCTCGCCCCGGTGATCGGCCGGGGCTGAGCGGCGTGACCGCGGTGCGCCCGGAGGGGCGTTACCAGCCGGAGGCCGGCCCGTACGGCGGCCCGCAGCCGTACGACGGCGTCCAGCAGCAGGGGGGCCCGCAGTACGGCACCCGGCAGCCCGCCGCGCCGCAGCCCGCCGCGCCGCAGCCCGCCGCGCCGCAGCCCGCCGCGCCGCAGTACGGTGCCGCGCAGTCCGGCGGGCCGTACCCGCAGGATCAGCCGGTTCCGGGGACGCCGGAGGACGGCTGGGGCGTGTACGAGCAGGCCGAGCAACCGGTCGAGGGCGGCCCCGAGTACCCGTGGCTGCCCGACCAGACCCTCCAGCTGCGGCTGCCCGTCGACGGCGGCGAGCCTGCCACCGAGCCCGCTCCGGCCACCGGCGGCCGGGCCGAGCGCCGTCGGGCCGCCCAGGGCCGGACCTCGGTCCGCGCGGGCGGTGGCCGGCGCCGGGCGAAGGGCCGGGGGGCCAGGGGCGCCCGTCCCAAGGAGTCGGCGCTCGTGGTGGCCGCCCGTTTCGTCGGCGAGGCGTGCATCACCCTCGGCGTGGTGATGCTGCTGTTCGTCGCGTACCAGCTCTGGTGGACCAACGTGCAGGCCGACGCGGCCGCCAGCAGCGCCCGTGACCAGCTGGAGCAGCAGTTCGACGCCCCGCCGCCCGGCCCGGGCCAGCCCGCCGCGGACCCGAACAAGCCGGAGGCGTTCGCGCCCGGCAAGGGCTTCGCCATCATCTACCTGCCCAAGCTGGGGCTGAAGTTCCCGATCGCCGAGGGCACCGACAAGGCGGCGGTGCTGGACAAGGGCCTGGTCGGCCACTACCCCGGCACCGGGATGCCGGGCGACCAGGCGGGCAACTTCGCGCTGGCCGCCCACCGCAACACCCACGGCGAGCCGTTCCGCTACATCAACGAGCTCGGCAAGGGCGACAAGGTCGTGGTGGAGACCGCCGCCGGGTACTTCACCTACGAGATCACCGGGGGCATCCCGCAGACCCCGCCCAGCAACGTGAGCGTGATCAAGCCGGTGCCGAACGGCTCCGGGTACACCGGCCCCGGCCGGTACATCACCCTGACCACCTGCACCCCGGAGTTCACCTCCAAGTACCGCCTCATCCTCTTTGGCAAGATGATCGAGGAGCGGCCGCGCAGTCAGGGCAAGCCGGCCGCGATCACGGGCGGGTAGCCGCCCGGAGGCCGGGTTTCGGAGGGGGAGCAGCGCAGATGCAGGACGACGGGACCGCGCGGTCGGCCGATCCGGAGGGGGAGGCCTTCCCCCCGCCCGAACGGGCGGAGAGGAAGGGCCGGAGCCGGGCGCTGGCCGCGCTCGGCGTCTTCGGCGAGCTGCTGATCACCCTGGGCCTGGTGCTCGGCCTGTTCGTGGCCTACTCGCTGTGGTGGACCAACGTGCAGGCGGACCGTTCCGCGGCGGACGCCTCGGACCGGCTGCGCGGCTCCTGGGCGGCCGGTCCGACCGCCGGCCCTTCGGGCGCCACCGCCGGGCCGGGCGGCGCCGTCGCGCCGCCCGCGATCGGGGACGACGTGGGCTTCCTGCACGTGCCGGCGATGGGCCGGGACTTCCAGGTGCTGATCCGGATGGGCACCTCCACCGACGTCCTGGACGAGGGCGTGGCGGGCGTGTACGAGCAGCCCTACAAGGCCGCGATGCCCTGGGACCAGGCGGGCAACTTCGCGCTGGCCGCCCACCGGGACGGCCACGGCGCCAAGTTCCACGACCTGGACGCCGTCCACAGGGGCGACGCGGTCGTGGTCGAGACCAAGGACAAGTGGTACGTCTACAAGGTCGACAACACCCTGCCGGAGACGTCCAAGTACGACACCGGCATCGTCGCGCCCGTCCCGGTCAGCTCCGGCTACACCGCCCCCGGCCGCTACATCACCCTGACCACCTGCACGCCGGTGTACACCTCGCGGTACCGGATGGCCGTCTGGGGGAGCCTGGTGCGGGTGGACGGCATGGACGCCAAGCGCACCCCGCCGCCGGAGCTGCGCTGATCCGGGGCCTCGGCCGAACGGAACGCCCGGGGGCCCGTCGCGATCACCGCGACGGGCCCCCGGGCTCTTCGGCCCTCCTGCTCCCCGGTCTCAGAACCAGGGGAAGAAGGGCTTAGTTGTTGCCCCCTTTGCCGGGGGGTGTGGTGGCGGAGTCCCCCCCTTTGGCCGGATCGGCCGGCCGGGTCATCAGCTGCACCTGGGTGTTCGGGTCCAGCTGGGTGCCGGCTGCGGGGATGCTCTGGATGACGATCGCGTTCGGGTCCTGCGGGCCGGCGACCACCGTGTAGAGCAGGCCGACCTTGGACAGCGCGGCGATGGCGTCCGACAGCTTCTGGTTCTGCATCGGCGGGACCTGGGCCTTGTCCGGCGCCTTGTAGATCGTCAGCCAGATCTTCGTGGCGGTCGGCGCCTTGGTGTTCGGCGCGACCGACTGCGTGGCGACGGTGTTGACCTTGGTCGGGTCGTTGGTCGGCGTCGTCTTGGAGGTGTCGACCTGGAAGCCGGCGGTCTGCAGCGTGTTCTGCGCGTCGTCCTTCTGCGCGCCGACCACGTTCGGGACGGTCTGCTTGGTCTTGCCCTGGGAGATCGTCAGCTTGACCTGGGCGCTCGGGTCGGCGGGGGTGCCGGCCGCCGGGTCCTGGGCGAGGACGGTGTCCTGCGGTGCGGTGTCGTCGTCCTTGTAGTCGGGCGTGGCGACATTGGTGAAGCCGGCCGCCGTCAGGGCCTGCATCGCCTGGTCCTTGGTCTTGCCGGTCAGGGTCGGCATCTGGGTCTTGGCCGGACCGGAGGAGACCTGCACCGTGATGTGGGCGTCCTCGGAGACCTGGGTGCCCGCCGTCGGGGTCTGGGTGCAGACCTGGTCCTTCTTGACGTTGGTGTCCGGGCAGGCGATCTTGTCGCCCTCGGTGACCACGAGCTTGGAACCGGCCGCGGCCGCGGCGGTCTTGGCGTCCGCCAGGCTCTTGCCGACCAGGTTGGGCGCCGTGACCTTCGGGGCGTCCTTGGTGCCCTTGTCGCTGAACATCGCCTGGGCCACGAAGAAGGTGCCGACCAGGACCAGCACGGCGGCCACCGCCAGCACGATCCAGGAGGTGTTGCTCTTCTTCTGCCGGTCGTCGCCGCGCCGGCCGCCGCCCTGGCCGTAGCCGTCGTCGTGGCCGCCCGCGCCACCGGCGGAGGTCTGGCCGTAGCCGTCGTCCTGGTAGCCGGAGGCCTGCGGCAGGACGGTGGTCGGGCCGCCGGGCTGCTGCGGCAGCACGTTGGTCTGGCCGTACGGGTCGTGCTGCTGCGGGTAGCCGTTCTGGTCGTAGCCGTACCCGGCGGCGCCCATGCCGTAGGCGGCGGCCTGCTGGGCGGCGGCGACCGGGAGGCCGTCGAGGAAGCGCTCGATGTCGTCGCGCATCTCGTCGGCGCTCTGGTAGCGGTAGTCGCGGTCCTTGGCGAGCGCCTTGAGCACGATCGCGTCGATCTCGGGCCGCACCTCGGGGTCGAAGACCGACGGCGGCTGCGGCTCCTCCCGGACGTGCTGGTAGGCGACCGCGACGGGGGAGTCGCCGACGAACGGCGGGCGGACGGTCAGCAGCTCGTAGAGCAGGCAGCCGGTGGAGTAGAGGTCGGAACGGGCGTCGACCTGCTCGCCCTTGGCCTGCTCGGGGGAGAGGTACTGGGCGGTGCCGATCACGGCCGAGGTCTGGGTCATGGTCATCCCGGCGTCGCCCATCGCGCGGGCGATGCCGAAGTCCATGACCTTGACGTTGCCCTGCCGGGTCAGCATCACGTTGGCCGGCTTGATGTCGCGGTGCACGATGCCGGCCCGGTGCGAGTACTCCAGGGCCTGGAGGATGCCGATGGTCATCTCCAGCGCCCGCTCGGGCAGCAGCCGGCGGCCGGAGTGCAGCAGCTCGCGCAGGGTCGAACCCTCGACGTACTCCATCACGATGTACGGGATGGAGATCCCGTCGATGTAGTCCTCGCCGGTGTCGTACACGGCGACGATCGCGGGGTGGTTCAGGGACGCCGCCGACTGTGCTTCGCGGCGGAAGCGGGCCTGGAACGACGGATCCCGGGCCATGTCGGCCCGGAGCGTCTTCACTGCGACGGAACGGCCGAGCCGGGTGTCATGGCCGAGGTACACCTCGGCCATGCCGCCGCGTCCGAGGACGCCGCCGAGCTCGTACCTGCCGCCTAGGCGACGAGGCTCTTCCATAGTTCCGACCCTCTCCCTCACCCGCCGGTGAGGTTGTGACGTAGGTGTCCCCGCACGCTCTGGGTGACGCCGCGCGGGCCGTGGCCGGTTCTCCGGCCGGGCCGTGCGCCACCTCGCGGGCGGCAACGGGCACACCCGCTGCTGGCGGATACGCTACCGGTCGCACCGCACCGGACCGGAGTCAGCCGTCGGCCGATATCAGACCGGTATCCGGACCGGGGTGCCGATCGTGACATTCACCTCACCCTCGCCCTACTTGCCGAGCGCGGCCTGCATCACCGCCTTGGCGATCGGGGCCGCGAGGCGGCCGCCGCTGATGCCGTCACGGTTCTGGGAGCCGTCCTCGACCACCACCGCGACCGCGACCGACTGGCCGTCCTGGGTCTTGGCCCAGGAGGTGAACCAGGCGAACGGCAGGCCGGCGTTGTCCTCGCCGTGCTGGGCGGTGCCGGTCTTGCCGCCGACCTGCAGGCCGGGGATCTTGGCGTTCGTACCGGTGCCGTTCTCGACCACCGAGACCATCAGGTCCTGCATCTTCTGCGCGGTGGTGGGGCTCATCGCCTGGGAGAACTGCTTCTCGGTGTGCTTGGAGATGGTGGTCAGCGAGGCCGAGCGCTCCTGGTCGACCAGGTACGGCTGCATCAGGCTGCCGTTGTTGGCGATCGCCGCGGAGACCATGGCCATCTGCAGCGGGGTGGCGCGGGTGTCGTGCTGGCCGATCGAGTCCTGGGCGGTGCCGTCCAGGCTCGGGCTGTCCGGGAAGATGCTCTTCTCGGAGCGGATCGGGGTGTCGATCGTGCTGTTGAAGCCGAACTTCTCGGCCTGCGCGCGCATCTTGTCCTTGCCGAGGTCCGCGCCCATCTTGGCGAAGACCGTGTTGCAGGACTGGTCCAAGCCGGACTTGATGGTGGCGTTCTCGCAGCGCTCGTTGGGGCTCTCGTTCTTCAGCACCGTCTGGGTGTTCGGCAGGGTGTACGGGTCCGGCGTCTGGGTGACGTCGTTGACGTTCTGGTAGAGGCCGTTCTCGAACGCGGCGGTGGCGGTGACCAGCTTGAAGGTCGAGCCGGGCGGATAGGTCTCGCGCAGCGCCCGGTTGAGCATCGGCTTGTTCGGGTCCGCGTTGAGGTCCTGCCAGGCCTTGGTGTCGCTGCTGTCACCGCCGGCGAAGCTGCCCGGGTCGTAGGACGGGGTGGAGACCAGGGCCAGGATCGCGCCGGTCTTCGGGTCGAGCGCGACCACCGCGCCCTTCTTGTCGCCCAGGCCGTCGAAGGCGGCCTTCTGCACCTTGGCGTTGATGGTGGTGAGGACGTCGCCGCCGCGCTTCTGCTCGCCGGTCAGCATGTCCAGGGTGTTGCGGAAGAACAGCCGGTCGTCGGTGCCCGAGAGGATGCCGTCCTCCAGGTTCTCCAGCTGGCTGGAGCCGTAGGCCTGCGAGGAGTAGCCGGTGACCGGGGCGTACATCGGGCCGCTGAGCCAGGAGCGCTTGTACTTGTAGCGCAGGCCGTTCACGAAGTCGGAGTTCGTCACCGGCTGACCGCTGACGATGATGTTGCCGCGCGGGTGGGCGTAGCGGTCGTACAGCTGGCGCTTGTTGTTCTTGTTGGAAGCCCAGGAGTCGGCCTGGACGCCCTGCACCCAGTTGGTGCGCACCATCAGGGCCAGGATCAGCACGAGGCAGAAGATCGAGACCCGTCGGATCGGCTTGTTCATCGGGCGGGTCCTCCCTGGCCCTCGGTGGCCGGGGCCGGTTCGACCCCGGGTCGGCGCGCGCTGTCGCTGATCTTCAGCAGGATGGCGACCAGCGCCCAGTTGGCGACCACGGACGAACCACCCTGGGCGAGGAACGGCATGGTCATACCGGTCAGCGGGATCAGTCCGGTGACCCCGCCGGCCACGACGAAGACCTGCAGCGCCATCGCCGAGGCGAGCCCGACGGCGAACAGCTTGCCGAACGGGTCGCGGGCGGCGAGGGCGGTGCGCAGGCCGCGCTGCACCAGCAGGGCGTACAGCAGGAAGATCGCCATCAGGCCGGTGAGCCCGAGCTCCTCGCCGAAGGAGCCCAGGATGAAGTCGCTCTTGGCGGCGAAGTTGATCAGCCAGGAACGGCCCTGGCCGAGGCCGGAGCCGGTCACCCCGCCGGAGCCGAGCGCCATCAGCGACTGGCCGATCTGCTCGGTGGCGCCCTTGGGCGGGTTCGCCGAGAAGGCGGCCATCGGGTCGAGCCAGGCGTCGATCCGGACCTTGACGTGGCTGGTGGTGGTGGCGACCGCGACCGCGCCGCCGACCGACATCAGCAGGCCGAACAGGATCCAGCTGGTCCGCTCGGTGGCGACGTAGAGCATCACCACGAACAGGCCGAAGAACAGGAAGGACGTGCCGAGGTCGTTCTCGAAGACCAGGATCAGCAGGCTGAGCAGCCAGATCACGATGATCGGGCCGAGGTCGCGGCCGCGCGGCAGGTACAGGCCCATGAAGCGGCGGCTGGCCAGCGCCAGGGCGTCCCGCTTGACCATCATGTAGCCGGCGAAGAAGACGGTCAGGATGATCTTGGCGAACTCGCCGGGCTGGATCGAGAAGCCGCCCAGCCGGATCCAGATCTTCGCGCCGAAGTCCTCCGCCCGGGCCGGGAAGAAGGCCGGCGCGGCGAGCAGCACCAGCGCCACCACCATCGAGATGTAGGTGTAGCGCTGGAGCACCCGGTGGTCCTTCAGGAAGACCATCACCCCGATGAACAGGGTGATCCCGAGGGCCGACCACATCAGCTGGTTGCGGGCCGCCGGGAAGTTGCCGCTGAGCAGGTGGCCCGCCTTGTCCAGCCGCCAGATCATCACCACGCCCAGCCCGTTCAGCAGGGTGGCGATCGGCAGCATCAGCGGGTCCGCGTACGGCGCGAAGCGGCGCACCAGCAGGTGCGCGACCAGCGCCAGCGAGCCCATGCCCAGGCCGTAGGCGAGCATCCCCGCCGGGACCCGGGAGTCCATCGCCAGGCCCACGTTGGCGTACGCCAGGATCGGCAGCAGGACGGCGAAGACCAGCAGGGCCAGCTCGGTGTTGCGCCGGTTCGGTGCGCCCTGGAGCGAGATGGTGGTGTTGCCGCGCCGCCGTGGTCCGGCGCGCTCGGCCGCCGCCCGGCGGCGGCCGCCGGCGCGGCCGGTGTCGCCGCTCAGGTTGTAGCTGCTCACGTGGTGACCGCTCCCTGACGGCCGGCCGGCCCGCTCCGGGCGGACCTATGTCGGATCACGGACGTCACGGCTTCGGGCAGGACTCGGCCCGGCTGCGCTCGTCGTCGTTCAACGGGGGCTGGGCCTGCTCGGTCGGGGCGGCCGCCGGCGGGGTGGCGTTCTGCGTCGGGGCGGACGTGGCCGGGGCGGACGGGGTCGGCGTGGTGCTCGGCGCGGCCGCGGCCGGGTTGCGGGGCTTCTCCCGCTCGGCCGGGGCGGTCGGGGTGGCGGCCACGAACGCGGTCTTGGTGGCCTGGGTGCCCTGCGGGGCCGCGCCGGTGGAGACGGTGGCGGCCTTCTGGCACAGCTTGGCCCAGTCCACCAGGCCGGTCATCGTCTTCTCGGCGTCCTGCAGGCTGCCGACCGAGATGGTCCGGTTCACCTGGGTGCGCTGGTCCTGCGGCAGCCACTTCAGCGGGGCGTCGCTGTGCGACTCGTGCACCGAGGACAGGCTCAGCCCGGCCAGGTTCTGGTTGACGCCCTGGTAGATGGCGACGTGGTCGCCGTCCTCGCCGATGTAGTACTGGTCCTGGGTCCACTGGTAGCCGAAGTACCCGGCGCCGCCGAGCAGGCCGAGCGTGACCAGGACGGCCAGCGAGACGGTCAGGCCCCGGCGCTTGCGCTTGGGGGGCTGCTCCTCGTCGAACTCCTCGGAGCCGTACACCGAGGGCTCGGCGGGGTAGCCGTGGCCGTCCTCGCCCGTGTAGCCCTCGGCGGGGCCGAAGCCGCCCTGGGCGGCGCCGTAGCCGCCCTCGTAGCCCTCCGGCGGGCCGAAGGCGCCCTGCGGGCCGCGGCCCAGTCCGGCGGCGCGGCCGGCCGGGGTGTCCGCGATCGAGTGGTCGGCGGCGGCCGAGGACGGCGGGGTCTCGGCGACCGCGCCGACCACCACCGGGACGTCGTTGAACTGGCCGCTGGTGGTGTCCGTGGCACCGACGTCGATGACGTCCGCCACGATGCAGGTGATGTTGTCCGGACCACCGCCGCGCAGTGCGAGCTGGATCAGCTCCTGCACGGTCTGCTCGGGCGAGTAGTAGCTGCCCAGGGTGTCCTGGAGGGTCTGGTGGCTGACCGGGCCGGAGAGGCCGTCGGAGCAGATGAGGTAGCGGTCGCCGGCCCGGACCTCGCGGATCGACAGGTCGGGTTCGACCTGGCCGCGGCCGTCCAGGGCCCGCATCAGCAGCGAGCGCTGCGGGTGGGTCTCGGCCTCCTCGGGCGTGATCCGGCCCTCGTCGACCAGGCGCTGCACCCAGGTGTGGTCCTGGGTGATCTGCACCAGCGAGCCGTCGCGCAGCAGGTAGGCGCGGGAGTCGCCGACGTGCACCAGGCCCATCCGCTGGCCGGTCCAGAGCATGGCCGTCAGGGTGCAGCCCATGCCCTCCAGCTGCGGGTCCTCCTCGACCATCTGCCGGAGCCGGTCGTTGGCGCCCTGGACGGCGTCGCCCAGCAGGGTCAGAAGGTCGGCGCCCGGCACGTCCTCGTCCAGTCGGACGATCGAGCCGAGCACCTCGGAGGACGCGACCTCGCCGGCCGCGGCGCCGCCCATGCCGTCGGCCACGGCCAGCAGCCGCGGCCCGGCGTAGCCGGAGTCCTCGTTCCCCTCCCGGATCAGTCCCTTGTGGGAGCCGGCGGCGAAGCGCAGCACCAGGGTCATGCGACCTGTGCCCCCCTCTGGGTCATGGACGGGATGCTGTCCCTCATGCGCTACTACTTCCGCAGTTCGATGACGGTCCTGCCGATACGGATCGGCGTGCCCGGCTGGAGCGGAGTGGGCGCGGTCAGGCGCTGCCGGTCCAGATAGGTGCCGTTGGTGGAGCCTAGATCCTCGACCGTCCACTGCCCAGTCTGATCCGGATAGATCCTGGCATGCCGGGAGGACGCGTAGTCGTCGTCCAGCACGATGGTCGAGTCGTGCGCGCGGCCCAGCGTGATGGTCTGGCCCTGCAGCGCGACCGTGGTCCCGGCCAGCGAGCCCTGCACGACCACGAGCTGGGTCGGGGCGCCGCGGCGGCGGCCGCCGCCCTGGGTCTGGCCCGCTCCGGCGTTGCCGGGGGCGGGTGCCGCGGGACGTCCGGGTGCCGTGGCGGTCGCCGCCGCGGCACCGCCGGACGGGGCGCCGTTGCCGGCACCGCGACGGGAGCTGCGGGGGTTCACCTTGGTACCGAACAGGTCGCTGCGGATCACCTGGATCGCGACGATGACGAACAGCCACAGCACGGCCAGGAAGCCCAGCCGCATGACCGTGAGGGTCAGTTCTGACATGACCGTCCCGCCAGTCGGTGAGCGAGGCGCGCGAACAACTCGGACACTACCCTTCGACCTGCCGGTAGACGATGGTGGTGGAGCCCACGACGATTCGGGAGCCGTCGCGGAGCGTAGCGCGCTGGGTGTGCTGTCCGTCCACCACGATGCCGTTGGTGGAACCCAGGTCGAGGACCATCGCCGGGGTGCCGGGGCGGATCTCGGCGTGCTTGCGGGAGACCCCGGGGTCGTCGATCCGCACGTCCGCCTCGGTCGAGCGCCCGAGCACGCAGGCCGCGCCGGTGATCTGGTGGCGGGCGCCGTTCACCTCGATCCAGCGGCGGACCGAGGCGCCGTGGCCGGCGCCCGGGAAGGCCCGGACGTTGCCGCCGGCCGGTGGGGCCGGGGGCAACGCGGGGGGCGCGGGGGGCGGCGGGGGCGCGCTGTACTGCCCGGCGCCGCCCTGCTGCCACGGTGCGCCGGGGGCCGGTGCGGACGGCTGGCGGTCGTAGCCGGGCTGCTGCGGGGCGTACTGCTGGGGCTCCTCGGCCGCCAGGGTGCGGCTGCGCACCCGGTACAGGCCGGTGTCCAGGTCGTCGGCCTTCTCCAGGTTCACCTGGAGCGGGCCCATGAAGGTGTACCGCTGGGCCTCGGCGTACTCGCGGACCATGCCGGCCAGCTCGGTGCCGAGCTGCCCCGAGTAGGGGCTGAGCCGCTCGTGGTCGTGCGGGCTGAGCTCGACGATGAAGTCGTTCGGCACGACGGTGCGGTCGCGGTTCCAGATGCTCGCGTTGTTGTCGCACTCGCGCTGCAGAGCGCCGGCGATCTCCACGGGCTGGACCTCGGACTTGAACACCTTGGCGAAGGTGCCGTTGACGAGACCCTCCAGCCGCTGCTCGAACTTCTTCATCATCCCCATGGGGCACCCCCTTCCAGGGTTCGTTCGCCTGCCTGCCGACCAGCCTCCTCCGAGGAGTGGCCCTCCGGGGAGTCGGTCGTGCCTACTTGCGGTACTTCCGTACTGATCGTATCCACGCCGGGCCCTTCCGTACGGTTCCCGGACCGCGTGGTGCCGGGGGGTGGGCTCGGACACACAGGGTGACGCATTTCGGGTGCGGCACGCCAGGTGTGCCCGTCGGAGCCGTCCGCCGCCCTTCGCTCGCCCGTTCGTCGCGCGTCCGTTCGGAGGTGGTCGGTCTCCCCGGGAAACGGATTCGGAGCCGCCCTCCAGGTCGTGCTAATGTTTTCCACGTCGGAAGGGCCGCCCGGAAGGGAGCCGGACCGAGGAAGCGCGAAGGCCACATGGTACCGAGCGGATCCGAGGGACGGACGGCGAAGAAGACAACACCCATGCGCGGGTGGCGGAATAGGCAGACGCGCTGGATTCAGGTTCCAGTGCCCGAAAGGGCGTGGGGGTTCAACTCCCCCCTCGCGCACAGCGAAGCCCCCCAGATCTTCGGATCTGGGGGGCTTTCTCGTTGTCCCGACCGACCGGGCCGACCCGGCTGCCCCGTCCCGCCCCGCGGGGTCAGGAGCAGGTGGCCGGGAGTTCGGCGCGGACCTCGAAGCCGCCGTCCTGGGTGGGGCCGGCGGTCAGGGTGCCGCCCAGCAGCTGGGCGCGCTCGCGCAGGCCGACCAGGCCGTGGCCGCCGCCCGGCAGGGTCTCGGCCGGGTGGACCGGCGGCGCCCCGTTGCGGACCTCGACCCGCAGCCGGCGGCCCTTCGCCCGGACCCGCACGTGCACCGCCGCCTCCGGGGCGTACTTGGTGATGTTGGTGAGCGCCTCCTGGACGGTGCGGTAGGCGGCCCGTTCGACCGCCTCCGGCCACGGACGGTCACCGGGGTTGAGTTCGGTGTCGGCGGCCAGTCCGCTCTCCTGGATCAGCCGGGGCAGGTCTGCCAGCCGGGGCTGCGGGGCGAGCGGGGCGTCCGGGAGCGGGCCGCCGGTGCCGCGCAGCACTCCGACCATCTGGCGCAGCTCGTCCAGGGTCCGGACGGACAGTTCGCGGATGGTGCGGGCGACCGTCGCGGCGGCCGGGTCGGCGGTGCTCACCTGGAGCGCCCCGGCCTGGATGCTGATCAGGCTGACCTGGTGCGAGACCACGTCGTGCATCTCCCGGGCCAGCCGGCCGCGCTCGCTGATCAGCACCCGCTCGGCGAGCAGCCGGCTCTCCCGCTCCTGGCCCCGGGTCAGCTCGTCCAGGCGGGCGGCCAGCTCCCGCCGGGTGCGGGAGAGCAGGCCGGTGGCGGCCGGGCCGGCGGACAGCATCACGGCCTGGATGGCGTCCAGGGCGGTGTTCCGGCTGAGGTCGATGATCGGGGTCGGCAGTGGCCAGTGGAAGAAGCTGACCAGGGTGAACAGGGCCGCGCAGGGGAACAGGGCCTTCGCGCCGGGGCGCTCGGTGGCCACCGTGTAGACGGCGGTGATCGGGGCCAGCCAGATCGCCTCGACCCAGGTGCCGGGCATGGTGAGCAGCAGCGCCGTCACCGGGAAGCGACGGCGCCAGAACAGTGCGACGGCGGCCAGCGTGGAGAGTGTCATCTGCCACCAGGTGGCGTCCCGGGCCACCAGTGCGGCGTCCATCAGGGAGTAGAGGACGGGCAGCAGCAGCATCAGCCAGGGGGCGGTGCACCAGGCCGGCAGCCGTCCGGACGGCAGCTGGTCGGCGGCCGTCATGCCCCGTCGCCGGGCTTGGGCCGCACCAGGCCGGCCCGGTGGGCGAGCACGGCGGCCTGCACCCGGTTGGCGGCACCGAGCTTGCCGAGGATCGCGCTGATGTGGTCCTTGACCGTGCCGGTGCCGAGGAAGAGCCGGTCGGCGATCTCGGCGTTGGACAGGCCCTCGCCGAGCAGCGCGAGCACGTCCAGCTCCCGGCCGGTCAGGGTGCGGGCCAGCGAGGTGGCCTCGGCGTCCGGGCCGCCGCCGTCCACGTAGCCGCCGATGACGGTGCGGGTGACGGTCGGGGAGAGGATGTTGCCGCCCGCCGCGAGCACCCGGACGGCGTGCACCAGCTGTTCGGGGGCGGTGTCCTTGAGCAGGAAGCCGGTCGCCCCGGCCCGCAGCGCGGTGCCGATGTACTCGTCGGTGTCGAAGGTGGTGAGCATCGCCACGGCCGGCGGGTCCGGCAGGGCGCGCAGGCGGCGCAGCACGGAGATGCCGTCGAGGTCGGGCATCCGGATGTCGAGCAGCACCACGTGCGGGCGCAGCCGCTGGACGTACTCCTCGGCCTGCCCGCCGGAGCAGTCGCCGACCACCTCCAGGTCGGGGGCGGAACCGACGATCAGGCCGAGGCCCGAGCGGACCAGGATCTCGTCGTCGACGATCAGCACGCGGGTGGTGGTAATGGGTGCCTCCTCGGTTCGGGCGGCCGGGTTCGGTCGGTCCGCGGGGGTCGCTCTGAGAGTAGGGGCACGGGGGGCGGGTCGCCGAACCCTGGCGGCTACGGACCCCCGCCGTTCGGCGGGGGTGGGAATCCGCTACCCGGTTCACGCAATTCTCAGGAATAGTGCGGAACCATGGAGTTGGCTGCCTTTTTCCGGCCTGCCGCTCGATGCGGGCGGCCGGTGGGCGGGGGCGGCCGGTCAGTCCGTCGGGCCTGTGCGGGCGTCCGGCGCCGGGCCGTGTGCGGATGCGCCCCGCCATCTGATCGTTTGGAATTGAGCTGTGTCGTCCACTGTGAAGTCGGAGCCCTCCGCCACCTCCGCCGGGTCACCGCCTGCCGGACCGCTCGACCGCTGGCGCCCGAGGGCCGCCGCGGCCTCCGTCTGGTACCTCCGGCTGCTGGCGCTGCTGAACGTGACCACGGTGCTGCTGGTGCCGTGGCGTGACCAGGTCTCCGAGCACAACGAGGGCGAGTACTTCACCCCGTACCTGATGACCTCCGGCCTGGCGGCCGCGGTGCTCTCGATCTTCCTCGCGGTCGCGATGCGGCGGCGCAAGCGGGCCGCGTGGATCTTCAACGCGGCGCTCGGCAGTGTCTTCGCCCTGCTGTACCTGGCGGCCATGGTGCTGCCCGGCGAGCGCTTCAACAAGCACCCGCTCAACTACGTCTCCACCATCCTGACCTGCCTGTTCGTGCTGTCGCTGCTGATCGGGCGCAAGGAGTTCACCTCCAAGGGTGACCGCTCCAACCCGAAGACCGCGGCGGCCACCTTCGTCGGCGGGCTGTTCTTCGGCGGCGCGGTCGGCGCCCTGCTGGTCTGGGCGACCAACGAGCTGGGCGGCGCCGGCTGGTGGGACCTCTTCCGCTACTCGGTCGGCCGGATGATCACCATCACCCCGTCCGAGCACCTGCGCTCCGTGATCGCCGCCCCGACCTGGGTGAACGCGGTGATCAACGCGATCGGCGCGGCGCTGTTCCTGCTGGTGCTGTACGTGGCCTTCCGCAGTCCGCGCGGCAAGGAACTGCTCACCCCCGAGGACGAGGCCAAGCTGCGCGGCCTGCTGGACAAGCAGGGCGAGCGGGACTCGCTGGGCTACTTCGCGCTGCGCCGGGACAAGGCGGTGATCTTCTCCCCCAGCGGCAAGGCGGCGGTGACCTACCGGGTGATCGGCGGGGTCTCGCTCGCCTCGGGCGACCCGATCGGCGACCCGGAGGCCTGGCCGGGCGCGATCGAGGCCTGGCTGTCCGAGGCCCGCGAGCACGCCTGGGCGCCGGCCGTGATGGGCGCCTCCGAGGAGGCCGGGGTGATCTACGCCCGGCACGGGCTGGACGCGCTGGAGCTGGGCGACGAGGCGATCGTCGAGCTGGACGAGTTCTCGCTGGACGGCCGCGCGATGCGGGTGGTCCGGCAGGCGTACAACCGGGTCAAGCGGGCCGGGTACACGGTGCGGATCCGCCGCCACGAGGACATCTCCGAGGAGGAGATGGCGCAGCTGGTGGCCAAGGCCGACGAGTGGCGCGACGGGGCGACCGAGCGCGGCTTCTCGATGGCGCTGGGCCGGCTCGGCGACCCGGGCGACGGCCGCTGCGTGATGCTGGAGTGCAGCGACGGGGACGGCGAGCTCAAGGCCCTGCTGAGCTTCGTCCCGTGGGGCCCGGACGGGCTCTCGCTGGACCTGATGCGCCGGGCCCGGGACACCGAGAACGGCCTGATGGAGTTCATGGTGATCGAGCTGCTGCAGCGCGCCGAGGAGGTCGGGCTGAAGCGGGTCTCGCTGAACTTCGCGATGTTCCGCTCGGTCTTCGAGCGCGGCTCGCGGCTCGGCGCCGGTCCGGTGCTGCGGCTGTGGCGCTCCGTCCTCGGCTTCTTCTCCCGCTGGTGGCAGATCGAGTCGCTGTACCGCGCGAACGCCAAGTACCGGCCGATCTGGGAACCGCGCTACCTGCTCTTCGAGAAGAGCAGCGAGATTCCGCGGATCGGCATCGCCAGCGCGCGCGCCGAGGGATTCATCGTCGCGCCGAGCCTGCCCGCGCTGTTCCGTCGCCGGCACGCCAGGCCCGCCGTGGTGGCTCCCCGGGTGCCGGTGGCGGCACGGGACGGGAAGGGGTAGCCCTCCGCCGGGGGGCGGAGGGGGGCCGACACTCCTCCGGCGGAGAGTGCCATCGGTCGTAAGGGGGGTCCGGAGGGGGGATTCGTCTCCCTCCTGAGGATGACGTAACTCCCCATCCATGCCGATGTGGATTTGTTAACAGGCTTCTAATGTTGGAGTAGCTGACAAGTTCGGGGATTCGGGAGAAACAGTTGTGATTCACAGGACCCACGCGGGGGGCGTGCGAAAGGGGCCGCTGGCGCTTGCCAGAAAGGCCGCTGTCGCCGAGTGGGGAACGTTGTACCTGACGGTCCGGGACGCGGTGGCGCGGAAGAAGTTCGCCGCGTTCCCGCTGGCCACGGTGGCGACGTTTCTGATCCTGCTGTTCAGCGTCGTCCAGCACCTGCCGGGCGGCGAGCGCTTCGTGAGCCACATCGGGGTGGTGCGGGCCTCGCTGCCGCTGGAGGTCTCGCTGCTGCGGACGCCGCTGTCGTTGTACGTGCCGGCCCTGGACCTGCCGGTCTGGGGGGCGCTGGCCCAGGTGTTCGTGGTCTTCGCGATCGCCGAGGTCGTGCTCGGCCGGCGGATGACCCTGGTGGTCGCCTACGCGTGCACCCTGGCGGGCACGCTCTTCGCCCGGGTCGGCGTGGCGGTCGGGCCGGGCCACCTGTTCGGCTTCCCGAAGTGGGTCGCCTTCGTGCGGGACACCGGGCCGTCGGCCGCGGTGGTGGCGCTGGCGATCTGCATCGCGTTCCGCACCCGGTCCTGGTTCACCGCCACCATGGTCGTGGTGCTGATGGTCGGCGAGGCGGTCATGCTGCCGAACCTGGCCGGTCTGGAGCACGTGGTCGCGGTGATCACCGCGCTGCTGATCGCCGTCTCGGTCGAGGTCTTCGGGGACTTCTGGCCGCGGGTGCTGGCCGGGGTCGGCGCCGCCACCACGGTGGCCACCGCCACCTCCCTGGAGGTGGCGGCGGAGGCCCGGCGCCGTTCGGCGGGCGCGCTCATTCCCTGAGCGTCGCTCCACCTGGCCTGTCGGCCGCGTACGGGACGTTGCCCGTACGCGGCCGTCACGCGTGCGGGAGGGGCAGCTCGAACCAGACGACCTTCCCCACCGCCTTGCGGGCGGTGCCCCAGTGTTCGGCGAGTTTGGTGACCAGGGTGAGGCCGCGGCCGGTCTCGCCGAGCTGCTCGGCCGGCTCCAGCGAGGGCAGGTTGTGGTTGTCGTCGCTGACCTCGACCAGCAGCTTGTCCACCCGGATCAGCTGGAGCTGCACCCGGTCCCTGGCCACCCGTACGGCGTTCGTGACCAGCTCGCTGACCAGCAGCTCGGTGGTGTCGCTGAGCGCCTCCAGGTGCCAGGCGGCCAGCTGCTCGCGGACCAGTGAACGGGCCCGGCGGACCTCGCGCTGGTCCACGGTGAGGTCCCAGGTGGCCACCTCGGACGGGGCGACCCCGTCGAACCGGGCCACCAGCAGGGCGACGTCGTCCTTGCGGTCGTCCGAGTGCAGCCGCCGCAGCACCTCGTCGCAGGCCTGCTCGGGGCTCTGCTGCGGGTCGATCAGGTTGCCGCACAGCGCGGCCAGGCCGGCCCCTATGTCCCCGCCCCGGACCTCGACCAGTCCGTCGGTGCACAGCACCAGCATCGAGCCGTCCGAGACGTCGATGGTCTTGGCGACGAACGGCACCCCGCCGACGCCGATCGGGGCGCCGGCCGGGATCTCCAGCAGCTCGCCGGTGCCGTCCGGATGCACCAGGACGGGCGGGACGTGGCCGGCGCTGGCCAGCTCGCAGGTCCGGTTGATCGGGTCGTAGACCGCGTACAGGCAGGTGGCGAGGTGGTCGTCGCCGAGCTTCTGGGCCAGGTTGTCCAGGTGCCGCAGCAGCTGGCCGGGCGGCAGGTCCAGGGCGGCGAGGGTCTGCATCGCGGTGCGGAAGCGGCCCATCGCGGCGGCCGAGTGGATGCCGTGGCCCATCACGTCGCCGACCACCAGGGCGACCCGGCTGCCGGGCAGCTGGATCGCGTCGAACCAGTCGCCGCCGACCTCGGCCTTCGGATCGCCGGGCAGGTAGCGGTGGGCGATCTGCACGCCGGGGATCTGCGGCGGACGGGTCGGGATCATCGAGCGCTGCAGGGTGGTGGCGACCCGGGCCTCGGCGCGGTGCAGCCGGGCGTTGTCCAGCGACAGCGCGGCCCGGACCGCCAGCTCCTTCAGCGTGGCGGCGTCGCTCTCGTCGAAGGGGGCGCGGTCCGGCAGCCGGAGCAGCTTGAGGATGCCCAGCACGGTGCCCCGGGCGGACAGCGGGACCACCAGCATCGAGCGGCCGGACACCACCGGCGCCAGCCGGGCGCCGCCGAGCGCGATCGCGTAGTCGACCGCGACGTCGGCGCTGACCACCGGGACCAGCACCGGCTGGTTCAGCTGCAGAGCCAGCCCGGGCGGGGTCCGGCGCGGCATGCTGACCAGCGAGCCCTCGGAGAGCACGTGGTCCCAGGCGCCGCCGGTCTGGTTGAAGACCAGGGCGACCCGGCGCAGCATCGTGTCGTCGTCGGGGCGGGAGACCGGCAGCTCGGAGTCCGAGATCAGGCCGTCCACGAGGTCCACGCAGGCGAAGTCGGCGACCCGGGGGACCAGCACCTGGCACAGCTCGTGGGCGGTGAAGCCGAGGTCCAGGGTGGTGCCGACCTTGCCGCCGACCTCGTTCAGCAGCTGCAGCTGCTCGCCGGCCTGGCCGTTGGTGAGGAACGGGCCCAGCCGGCCGCTCGGTGCGTCGCTCGGTGGGCCCTCGGCGCGGCACGGCGGGAGGCCGTGGGCGGACGACTCGGCGGCGGCCTGCTGCTCGATGGTGGCTCCTCCTCCGGTGGGGGACTGGACGGGTGGGGGGACGGCGCGGGTGGTTCCGCGCCCGGCCGGTTCGCGCGGGGCGGGCAGCGGGCCGGGGGGACGCCGGACGGGCGCGGACTGGTCGGCCTGCGGCGGCGGCCCGAGCCGGGCGGCGCGCTGCTGCGGGGTCGGGTAGCGGCGGCCCAGGCCGGCGGCCGCGTGGGCGGTGCCGTGCTGCGGATCGGCGGGCAGCACCGGCAGCGCGGTGGTCGCGTCCAGCCGCAGGGCGGGCAGCCCGCCCACGGCCACCGCCTCCCGCAGCGGGCCCCGGTGGGCGGCGGGCAGCAGCCGGGCCAGCGGCTCGGGCAGCTCGGCGGCGGGCGCGGTGAGCGCGGCCGTCAGCCCGTGGAAGCCGCCCCGGGCGCCGGGCGCGGCGGCGAACGGCAGCCGGCGCTCGCCGAGTGCCAGCCGGGGCCCGGTGGTGCGCAGCGGGCGGGCGTCGGCCGCGAGGGCGAGCAGCCCGCCGGCCGGGCCGGGCAGCGGGTAGGCCCACCAGAGCACGTCGCGCTGGTGCTCCTCGCGGTCGGTCACGGTCAGCCGGCCGGCCCAGGGGCGGCCGGCGGCGGTCAGCCCGGCCAGGGTGTCCAGGGCGTCGCAGCGCCGGCGCACGGCGCAGCGGCCGAGCACCCGGGACTCCAGGGCGGGCAGCAGGCCCGCGGCCGGGCGGTCGGTGACGGCCTCGGCGCGGTGCCCGAACAGTTCCTCGGCGGCCCGGCTCCACTGGGTGATCCGGCCGGTCCGGTCGACCAGGACGAGGGCGAGCCGGACCAGCGCGGCCACGCCGGTGGGCTGGTCGCCCGGGGCGGTTCCGGCGCCCGCCGGAAGCGGTGTGGAGTTGGACTCGGCCACCATGGATTCGGTCTGCTCCCGCCTGGCCGCCACGCCTGGAGGCGGCCGTTTCTCCGGAGGAAGGCACGCTGTGCGGATACCAGCGAAGCACGGACCGGCCCGGGCCCGACACCGAAACGGGGAGATTCATCAGGATCGGTTGCGTGTCACGCACCGCGCGCCGGTTCGTACGCCTGCTTCACCCGGACGGGGGCTGGCAACGCGGCGGTAGGGTGGCAGGCCGGGCCGCCCGCGCGGGCGGCCCCGCAGGACCCAGCCGGCCGGACGAGACAGAGGCGAGATCGTGACCGCGCAGAGCCCCGTTCGCTGGACGGACCCGGAGCAGCAGGAGCTGGAGGAGCGGGTCGCCGCCGCCGAGCTGGCCTGGCTCAGCATGGACGTGGACGTGCAGACGCTGCGGGTCGAGATCGACAACTTCGCGCTGATCCACCACCAGCTGCTCGGCCCGCTCTACGCCCGGCTGGACGAACTCGACGCGCTGGTCGCCGAGGCCGTCGCGGCCCGGACCGGCGACCCCGAGGACCGGCGGCGGGCCGCCGAGGCGCGGCGGCAGGTCGACGAGCTGCCCGACCTGGACGCGCTGTTCGACTCGGTGCGGTCGGTGCGGGAGGAATCCGGCGAGGGCGCGGACCAGGTGGCCCCGCCGCCCGCCGCGCCGTCCCGGGTGCGGCCCGGGAAGGAGGCCCAGCGGATCTACCGCGAGCTGGTCCGCCGCGCCCACCCGGACCTGACCACCGACGGGGACGAGCAGCAGCGCCGGGCCGACTTCCTGGTCCGGGTCAACGAGGCCTACGCGTACGGGGACGCCGCCGCGCTGGCGGACCTGGCCGCCGAGTGGTCCACCGCGCCGGAGGCCGCGCCCGCCCTCGACTCCCCCGACCGGCTGGGCTGGCTGCGCCGCCGACTGGACTGGCTGACCGCCAAGATCACCGAGACCGCCACCGAGCAGGTCCGGCTGGAGCAGACCCCGATGGGCCAGCTGCTCGCCCTCGCCCCGCAGGACCCGGACCGGCTGCTGGAGCAGCTCGCCGAGGAACTGCTCGCCAAGGCCGCCGCCCAGCAGACCGAGCTGGAGCGGCTGCTCGGGGCGCCCGACCCGGCCCGGGGCCCGGCGGCCGTGGGCGACAATGGCACCGACGGCACCGACCAGAACCGAGTTCAGGAGAGCCACACGATGTTCGCGCAGATCCCCACCACCGACGCCGCCGCCGTGCCCGCCGACGCCGCCCTGCTGGACGTGCGCGAGCAGGACGAGTGGGACGCCGGCCACGTGGACGGCGCGCTGCACATCCCGATGGGCGAGGTGATCGCCCGGATCGACGAGCTGCCGGACGGGAAGCTGTACGTGCTCTGCCGGGTCGGCGGCCGCTCCGCGCAGGTCGTCCAGTACCTGGTGCAGCAGGGCCGGGACGCGGTGAACGTGGACGGCGGGATGTACGCCTGGGAGGGCGCCGGCCGTCCGATGGTCAGCAGCGGCGGTCAGACCGCCGTCGTCCTGTAGGGCGCGGTGCCCGCTCGGTGACGGGTAGGGCAGGATGGGCGCGCGATGCGCCGGTACCGGCCGGCCGCGCGCCGATCGGGCGGGGAGGCCATGACGGGGACCACGGACCGGGCCGCCCCCGGACGTGTCTGGTCCGGGCCCGCGCAGCTCGTCCTCGGCCTGGCCGCCGCCGTGCTGGTGAGCGGCACCGGACTGTTCCTCGCCGCGGTGTTCCTGCACGTCGCGCCGGGCAACACGCTGTCCCGGCAGTACCGGGACGAGGTCGACGGGCTGGTGTACCCGGAGTTCGAGCAGAACTGGAAGCTGTTCGCCCCCAACCCGCTGCAGCAGAACGTCAGCCTGGACGCCCGGGTGCGTACCGTCGCCGACGGCGGCGCCACCCGGACCCACGACTGGACCGGACTCACCGCCCGGGACCTCGCCGCGATACGGGACAACCCGGCGCCCAGCCACGTCGACCAGAACCTGCTGCGCCGCGCCTGGGACTTCTACGACGGCTCGCACGACCCGCAGGACGAGAAGCTCACCAACCCGCGCGGCAAGCTCGCCGAGCAGTACCTCAAGCGGATCGCGCTGCAGCGGATCGGCCGGGAGGCGGACGGCGAGCGGGTGCTGGAGATTCAGTTCCGGGTGACCTCGGCCACCGTCCCGCCGCCGTCCTGGAGCGGTGAGGCCGCGCCGCCCGCGCCCAGGGTGCGGGAGCTGCCGTGGTGGCCGGTCGGGGACGAGGACTACCGGGGGTTGGGGTGAACGAGGCTTCGGAGCTGGAGCCGGCCGAGGCGCGGCCGGTGGACGGGATCCCGCGGCAGGGCGGGCCCGTACCGGGTGGTCCGGATGTTCCGGATGTTCCGGATGTTCCGGATGTTGCGGGTGGTCCGGTGGCGCCGGCGCGCGGGCCGGCGGCGGCGTTCGGGCGGGCGGTGGAGGCCTTCACCGGGCGGGCGCTCGGACGGCACCAGGCCGCGGTGGTGCGGATCGGCTTCGGGCTGGTCTGGCTCGCCTACCTGCTGCGCGAGTGGCCCAACCGGCGGGTGCTGTACGGCGACCACTCGCCCTGGTCGATGGACCTCGCCCGGCGGCTGCTGGCCGACGACGGAGCGTTCACCGTGCTGTCCTGGTTCGGCGGGCGGCTCTGGTTCGAGCTGGTCTACCACCTGGCCGTACTGGCCGCCCTGGCGGTGCTGCTGGGCTGGCGGACCAGGGCGAGCAGCGTGCTGTTCCTGGTCACCGTGCTCTCGCTGCAGAACCGCGACGTCTTCCTCGGCGACGGCGGGGACAACATCGTCCACCTGATGGCCGTCTACCTGGTCTTCACCCGCTGCGCCGAGGTCTGGTCGCTGGACGCTCGCCCGGCCTCCGGCCGGGAGGTGCCCGCGGACAGGGCCCGGACCGGGTGGGGCGGGGTGGTGCTCTGGGCACTGCTCGGCGCGGTGCTGGCGGTCTGTCAGGCCGGAGACTTCTCCGGGGACAGCCTGACCTGGAGCAGTCCGGCCTTCCCGTACCTCGGCTGGGCACCGCTGTTCTGGGGGCTCTGGGCGGTGGCCGGGCTCTGGTGGACGCTCGGCCGGCTGCGGCCGGAGGGCGAGCCCCGGGCGGTGCTCGACGCGCTGGCGAACATGGTGCACAACTGCGCGATGCTGGTGATCGTCACCGAGGTGGTGCTGGTCTACGCCACGGCCGGCTGGTACAAGGTGCAGGGCTCGCGCTGGCAGGACGGCACGGCGCTGTACTACCCGCTGCACCTGGACTACTTCACCCCCTGGCCGGGGCTGTCCGGGCTGCTCGGCTCGGCGCTGCTGCCGGTCTTCCTGATCTCGTACGGCACGGTGATCCTGCAGGTCGCCTTCCCGTTCACGCTGCTCAACCGGCGGGTCAAGAACGTGCTGCTGGTGGTGCTGATGGTCGAACACCTGGGGATCGCGGTGGTGCTCGGGCTGCCGGTGTTCTCGCTGGCGATGGTCGCGGCGGACGCGGTGTTCCTGCCGACCGGTGCCCTGCTGTGGGCGGCGGCCCGGCTCGGGCGGCTCCGGCGGCGGCCGGCGGGGTCGCCCGCCGCCTAGGATGTCGGTATGTCCTGGTTCGCCGCCCTTCGTGACACCGCGCGGACCGGGCTCACCCTCGACCGGGCGCTCACCGACCCCAAGCGGGCCCTGCGCGGGGCCGTCGCCGTGGCGCTGGTGCTCTTCCCCACGCTCGCCCTCGGCGGGGTCGCCCTCGCCACCTCGGCCGCGATGGGCGCGTTCATCGCCGGCTCGGCCACCTTCCAGCGCAGCTTCCGGCCCCGCGCCAGCCTGGCCGTCGCGGCCGGGTTCGGCCTCGGGATCAGCACCTTCCTCGGCTACCTGGCCGCCGGTGTGTACGGGCTGTTCCCGGTGCTGCTCGCGGTCTGGGCCTTCGGCGCGGGGCTCGCCTGGGCGATCGGGCCGACCGCCGGAGTGGTCACCGCCAACACCCTCTCGGTGATGCTGATCGTGGTCCAGCTCCCGGTCAGCGCCACCGCCGCGCTCGGCCACGGACTGGTCGCCGCGCTCGGCGGCGTCGTCCAGGCCGCCGTCATCACCCTCTGGCCGATCGGCAGTTGGAGCGCCCAGCGGGACGCCCTCGCCGACACCTACGCCGAACTCGCCGACTACGCCCGCAGGTTGCGGCAGGACCCGACCGCGCACGTGGACCCGGAACCGTTCATGACCGCCCGGCACGCCTCCGCCGTGACCCCCTGGCAGGACCGCCACCGGCCACCCGAACTGCGCGGCCTGCGCGGCATCGCCGAACGCATCCGCCCCACCCTCGCCGCGCTCGCCGACCCCAAGGTCGGCGCCCCCGAGGAGGGGCCGGAACGCGACCGGGCCCGCGAGGTGCTGGCCGCCGCCGCCGAGGTGATGGACGCCCTCGCCCGCGCCGTCCGCAGCGGCGACCCCGTCCGGCTCCCCCGTTCGGCTCCCACGCTGACGCTGGTCCGGCCGGACGAGGGGACGCCGCTGCGGGGCGCGGCCCGGCGCTCCGCCCGACGCCTCGGCGGGCTGCTGCGCAAGGCCGCGGACACCCTGGACCGCAACGACGAGGACACCATCACCACGCCCGTGGTCGGCGCGGGCGGGGCGCTGCACAAGCCGTCCATCTCGCGGATGCTGCCGGTCGCGCTGCGGGCCGTCCGGCGGCAGCTGCGGCCGCGCTCGGCGATCTTCCAGCACGCCGTCCGGCTCGCCGGGGTGGTCACCGCCGCCTACCTGCTGGCCCGGCTGGCCGGGTTCCACCACGGGTACTGGGCGCCGATGACCGCCGCCATGGTGATGCGGCCGGACTTCGCCCAGACCTACAGCCGGGGGGTGGCCCGCCTCGCCGGGACGGTCGTCGGGGTCGCCGTCTCCACCCTGGTGGTGCAGCTCGCCCACCCGGGCGAATGGGTGCTGGCGGTGCTCGCGGTGCTGTGCATCGGCGGGGCGTACCTGGCGTTCCGGACCGGGTACGCGCTGACCACCGTCGGGATCTCCTCGTACGTGGTGTTCCTGCTCGGGCTGCAGGCCGGGGATCCGTTGCAGACGGCCTTCGAGCGGGTCGGGCTCACGCTGCTCGGCGGGTCGCTGGCGCTGCTGACGTACGCGCTGTTCCCCACCTGGCAGACCGCCCGGCTCGGGGAACGGCTCGCCGAGTGGCTGGCGGCGGCCGGGCGGTACGCGGCGGCGGTGATCGCCTGCTACGAGCAGCCGGCGACGCCGCGGGGGCGTGCGGTGCGGTCCGCCCTGCTGGACTCGCGGGAGGCGCGGTCCGAACTCCTCCAGGCCATGCAACGGGCCGACGCCGAACCGGGGCGCCACGAGTCCGGGCTGACCGGGGTGACCCGGCGCCAGATCGACCGGGCCCGGGCGGCGGTCGGGCACCTCGGGCGGGCGGCCGTCCTGCTGGAGGCGCACCTGCCGGCCGCCGACGCCGAACCGGTGCCGGGGGCGGCGGAGTACGCGGAGGAGCTGCAGCTGGCGACGGCCTTGGCGGCGGGGGCGCTGCTGACGGGGCGGCCGGTGGAGTTCGGGGCGGTGCGGGAGGCGCAGGCGCGGTTGGAGGAGAGGCTGGCGGGGGGGTCGGCGGGGGTGCAGGGGGAGGTGGTGCGGGCGGGGACGCGGTTGGTGGAGGGGGCTCTGCGGGATCTGGAGCGGGCCCTTCGGGGGAGTTCTTCGGGGTAGGGGGCTCTCGGGAGGGTGGGTGGGTGCCGGGGGGGGGGGGGGGGGGGGGGGGGGGGGGGGGGGGGGGGGGGGGGGGGTGGGGCGGGGCGGCGGCGCGGGCGGGGGCGGGGGGGGGGGGGACGGGG
>NZ_JBVHIP010000047.1:0-50382 GCF_055560495.1 Kitasatospora sp. NPDC023176
CGGACTACTGGTCACGAAATGCGCGAGCGCCTGCCGGTTGCCGTCCTCGCCCAGCCGGGCCGCCATCGGCTCCACCGACTTGCGCCCGCCGTCCAACAGCAGCCCACGCACATAGACCTGTCCCCAACGGCGCTGATCGTTGCGGGTAAACGCCTCGAACAGCTCCGCCGTGAACGCCTCCAGGTCCTCCCGGACCTCAGCCATCTCCCCAGGTGTCACACACCCTCAACGACGCAACCCACCAACGGACACGCCATACCAAGACGAACCTGACCAAGCCCTACTAGCTCCGCATGGCAGAAGTCCAGTTACTCCGCCGCAAACGACAACTGCCTCGAAGCCCGCACGACCGACGGGCTGGTCGAACTCCGCGAGTCCGACGACGGCGACACAGTCGTCCGCACCACCTCCGCCTCCGAACTCCTCCAAGGCGTCAAAGCCGGTGAGTTCGACCACCACACCACCTGACCGGGCGGCCCTTCGCTCCGCAGAGCGAAGGCCGCCCTCGACGGCAAAGCCGGTGGCCCGACTGGTTGCCGGTCCCCCGTAGTCGATCTGCTGGGAACGCCGTGTCATGCTGACCGACACCAAGCGACCATGATCACCGTCGCTGCAAGCAGACAGGGGGATTGCCGATGCGGCTCCCATGGCGCCGTCGCCCCGTCGGGCGCTCCCAGCGGCTCCTCGACCTCGCGGGCGTCAAGCCCGGATCGGTGGACGACACCGACGATCTGGAGGTGTCCCGCCAGGTCGCCTTCCGGGCGGCCCGGCGGGATCACGGCGCGACCGCCGAGATCCTGGCGGCCGTCGAGGAACTCCTGGAGGACCAGGCCGAGTACGGATTCGTCGTCGCGTTCCTGGAGAACCTCCAGAACCTGGCGTCCCACCGCCTCGACACCTTCCGGCCGCTCGACGGCATACGCCCGCTGCTCGGCCCCCGCAGCGCGATCTGCTGGGACACCGTGGGCGACTTCTGGTCTGCGGTGGCCGACTGGCGCGCGGGCACCGGCGTACCGCTGGAGTCGTCCGCCCGGATCCTCGGCGTCGAGAACGAACAGCTGCGGATGCTTCTGTGGACGACGAACCGGACCCTCGCCACCGGCGAGAAGCTCGGGCTCGCCGACGCGGTGCGGTACGAGAAGGCCGTCGGGTCGCCCATCCCCGGGTACAGCCACATCGATGTCGCGCTGCGGATCGCGGCGCAGGGCCCAGCCTGACCGCAGAACGGTTTGACCTTGTCACCGTGACAAGGTGTCCACTGGGCGCAGGAGGTGGTCCCGATCAACACCACAGACGGAACCGAGCAGCACACCCGCATGGTCAAGGCCCTGGGCACCGAGGACTCGTCGGTGCGGCTCCAGGCGGCCCTGGCGGTCGGCTCGAACCCCGACCCCGGCCTCCTGGAGGCGCTGGTCGAACGGTGCGCGGTCGAACCGGACTTCTTCGTACGGGACATGCTGTCCTGGGCGCTGACCCGCCTCCCGTCCGAGGTCACCCTGCCCCGGATCCGCCGGGAACTCGACTCCGAGCACGCCCAGGCCCGCAGTCAGGCCCTGCACACGCTCTCCAAGATCGGCGACAAGAGCGCGTGGGCCTGGATCACCCGCGACATGCTGCGGGACGCCGACGACGAGGTCGCGCGGACGGCGTGGCGGGTCGCGGTCGTCCTCGTCCCCGAGGACGGGAAGGCGGACCTGGCCGACGAACTGGTACGGCAACTCGGCCGCGGCGACCGCAACGTCCAGCTCAGCCTGAGCCGGGCCTTCGTCGACCTCGGCCCCGTGACCGAGCCCGCCCTGGAGCAGGCCGCGGCCGACCCCGACCCGGCGGTGGCCGAGCACGCCCATGCCACCGTGCTGCTCCTTCGGGACCCGGAGACCGGGTTCGACGCGGCGCTCTTCGAGGCGAAGCGACTCGCCGCCCTCGGCCCGGAACGGGCAGCCGTCATCGCTTCCGCCGCCGAGGCCGCGGAGACCCCGGCGTGCTGATCGGTGACGTCGCCCGCCGCTCGGGGGTGAGCACGCGGATGCTCCGGCACTACGACGCCCTCGGCCTGGTGCGACCCACCGGCCGCACCGTCGGCGGCTACCGCGAGTACTCCGACGAGGACGTCCGCAGGATCTTCCACGTGGAGAGCCTGCGGTCCCTCGGGCTCTCGCTCAAGCAGGTCGCCCGTGCGCTGGAGGATCCGGCCTTCACGCCGTCCGAGCTGGTCAGCGACCTGATCCGGTGGGCGGAGGACCGTCTGGAGCGGGAACAGGAACTGCTCAGGCGGCTCCGCACGGTCGATGCGTCGGCGCCCACCGGCTGGCAGGACGTCCTGCGCATCGTGGAGCTCCTGCAAGGGCTCGACTCGACCAGCGCCGCGCGCCGGCAGCAGGCCGTCCTCACCCGGCCGGAGGGTGTGCCGGTACCCGCGGAGCTGCTGGCCGGGGCCGTGCTGTCCGAGTCCGACCCCAACGTCGCGGGCGCCCTGCGCTGGGCGCTCGCCCGCTCGGGCGGGGACGGCATGGCGGCCCTGGCCGCCGGCCTGCGGTCGGACGACGTCGACGTCCGGCGCCGCGCGGTGCGGGCGATCACCGAGATGCCCGAAGCCCCGGGCACGACCCCCGTACTCGCGGACGCCCTCGGGGACCGGGACCCGACCGTACGCAGGCACGCCGCGCTCGCCTTGGGCAGGCGCGGCGTGACCGCGGCCGTGCCGACGCTCGTCGCCATGGTGGTCGAGGGCTCCTACGACGTCGACGCGGCGGAGGTCCTGGGCACGCTGTCCCGGGACCCAGGCTCCCGGCACCCCGGCTCCCGGGACCGGATCACCACCGCACTGGCCGACGAACTCGCCTCCCCCGCCGCGGACTCCGCGACCCGGATCCGCCTCACCCAGGCCCTGGTCGAACTGCCGGGCACCGATGCGCAGGAGGTCCTGCGCCAACTGACCCACGACGAGGACCGCGCCGTCGCCCTCGTCGCCTCGGCCCTCCTCGGAGCCCTCGAAGAGCGGTCCTCCGACGAACCGTCCCCTGGGGCCCGAAGCGCCGACTGAGCCTCATGCCCGGAGGACGTGCCCCGCCGTCTCCCGGATCGCGGAGGCCAGCACGGCGGGAGCCACGACGTGGGCGACGTGCCCCTGGCCGACGAGCGTGACGACCCGCGCGTTGGGCAGGGTCGCCGCCAGGTCGGACAGGCGCTCGCGCAGGTGGGCGGGGCTCTGGTCCCCCTCGATCAGGGTCGCGGGGGTTTCGAGGCCCGCGAAGCGCTCGATACCGACGCCGAGCGCGTCGATCGCCTCGTCGTCCGCGATCTGCGCCGCCGCGAAGGCGGAGCACGCGGCTCGCGCACCCCGGTCGGCGAGCAGCGCGTCGACCATGCTCGCGGGCACCCGGACGATGTCGCGCAGGTGGATCCGCACCGCCTCGACGGGGTCACCCGCCTCCAGCGCGGCCCGGGCCCGCACTCCCGCCGCCCCGGCGACCAACTCCCGGGTGGGCAGCGGTGGTTCATAGAGAAACAGCCCCGCGAACGCCGACGGGTCGAGCAGGGCGGCCTCCAGCGCGGCGACGGCGCCCGAGGAGTGCCCCACCAGAAGCACCGGGGCGTCGAGGAGTCCGGCGACCCGGACGACGTCGGCCGCCTCGACGGCCATCGAGTGGGGTAGCGCGATATCCGCGCCGGGAGCGTAGATCCGTCGGTGGATCCTGACGACCCGGAAGCCGTCGGTCAGGTGACGGGTCACGGCGTCCCAGGCCGTCGCGTCTCCGCCCCCGGGGTGGACCACCAGCAGAGTGGGCCCGGATCCGTCGTCCAGGGCCGTGGTGACTCCTCCCCCGGCTGAAGCCGGGGGCTTCTCGCTAAGCCGGGTTGGCGTCGCGACGGACCAGCCCGGCCCGTAGAACGTTGGTGGCTCCCACCGTGTCAGCGTGCGCCTGGTGGCCACAGCCAACGCAGTGGAACTTCTCCTGAGTGGTCCGGTTTTCCGCGCTGGTGTGCCCGCATTCGGGGCATTGGCGGGACGTGTTGCGGGGGTCCACGGCGATCACTTCCCGTCCGGCGCTCTCAGCCTTGGCGTGCAGGATCGTCAGGAACACCCCCCATCCGGCATCCGAGATCGACTTGTTCAGTCCGGCCTTGGCGGCAGCGCCGTTGGGCAGGAAGACGCCCGGTTGTCCAGGGTCGGGCCTGGGCGCGGGGGTGCGCACCATGTTGCGGATCCTGAGGTCTTCGTGCGCGATGAGGTCGTGCCGGCGCACGAGGTCAAGGGCGGTCTTGTGGGCGTGGTCGAGCCGCTGGCGGCGGACCTTGCGGTGCAGGTCGGCGACGCGCTGAACCTGCTTGCGGCGGCGGTTGCCGCGCCGCTTGCACCGGGAGAGGGCCTGCTGCGCGGCTTCGAGCTTCGCGGCGGCCTTCCGGCCGTGGCGGGGGTTGGGTACAGACCCGCCGTCGGAGTCGGCGAGGAAGTTGGCTATGCCCATGTCGATGCCGACCACGCTGCCGGTCGCGGGCAGCGGATCGGGCTGCGCCTGTTCGGCGGTGAGGACGACGTACCAGCGCTGTCCTTCGTGCTTGACGCTGACGGTCTTGACCTTGCCGACCACGGGCCGGTGCTGGTTGACCTTGACGTGCCCGACGCCTTGGAAGCGGACGCGGGTGACCGGGTCGTGCGGGGTGGAGTCCCAGCGGCAGCCGTCGCCGTCCTTGGGGAAGTCCACCGTGTCGAACCAGTTGACGCCCCGAAAACGCGGGTAGCCAGGCTTCTCACCGGACTTGACACGCCGGAAGAACGCCGCGAACGCCTTGTCCAGGCGTCGCAAGGTGGCCTGCTGACTGGAGAACGACCAGCGGCCCTGCCGCTCCGGGTCGAACGCCCGGATCTCCTTGAGCTGCGCGGACTGCTCCCCGTACCGGACGGTGGTCCTGGAAACATGCCGGTAGGCGTCGCGGCGTTCCTGCAGGGCCCCGTTGTAGAGCGAGCAGTGATCCCGCAGCATCTCGGCGAGCGCCAGCGCCTGGCCCACGGTGGGCCGCATGAGGAACTTGTACGCACGGATCACCCGGCTCACCCCCTTACGGTCGACGTGATCAAGCTAGAACACGCCACTGACACTGATAGTGCTCATGGGTCCCCGATGGTCGTGGCTCTGCCACTGACTGACGCCCTACTGGGCTGTCTTCGCGTTGTTCTGTCCGGCTGCCGGGGCCCGTTCCCAAGGCCCCGGCCGGGCGGAGCAACGCAGCGAACTCCGCCGCTTCGCGGCTCCGGGCCAAGGATGCATTCCCTCCCCGGCTGAAGCCGGGGATACCCTGCAAGATCAGGGATGGAACAGACGCCATCGGATGATGCGATGAGCTCGGTCATGCGCACCATCGTCCACCCGGCCGCCGCCATCACACCGGCCGACCGCTGCCATCGCACCGTCAAGCGCCGTACCCTCCAGCGAGATCGCGGCCGTCGGCGGCACGGCTATCAGGGGTGAGACCGGTGTACTCGACGCCGGTGATCGATTGCGGTTTCGAATCTGCTAGCTTTTCGACCTCGGTGCCCCTGTGCGAGACGTGTGACCTGCTGTTGTACGACATCGGCCAGATCGTGGCGGGCACGTACGACGACGTGACGAAGCAGGGAGGGCCGATGAACAGTTCATCTCGGGGCACCCTCGGGCTGGGCACCGCGGTCGCCGCCCTGGCGCTCGCCCTGACCGCCTGCTCGTCCGGCGCCGGGGCGCCCAAGCAGCTCGTACCGCCCGAGCAGGCCCTCCAGCGGATGGACGCCCTCCTCGACGAGTCGCTGACCGACGTCCAGCCGGCCCTGCGGTACTGGGACGACAACCCTGACGCGGTCGAGCAGTACTCCAAGGGCCTCGACGAGCACTCGCTCGGCTACGCGAACGCCGACCGCCGGCGCCACATCACGACCAGGATCGCGCCGGCCAAGTACGGCGCCCTGCTGGACATGGTCGAGCGCGGCTGGAAAGCCAAGGGGTACACCGTCACCAGGACCGACTCCACACCGCCCGGCAGCGTCGCCAGTGCCCCGGGCGGTGCGAGCGTCGGGATCACCGTCCACTCTTCCGGGCTCATCGACATCACGGCGTGGGTCTCCCCCGTCCCAGTGGTCCACGGCGCCTTCGGGACCCCCACCCCCGTTCCGACCATGCCCAACGGCAACCCCGACGACGTCCCCACGTACGAGGACCCCTTCTGGTCCGCATGACCGGCTGATCCCCGGGCAGCCGCGTCACCACCGGCAGTACCGGTCCGGGTCCTTCCCCGTGGCGGAGCGGGCCCACCGGCACACGATCAAGCTGCCGGTCTGGCATCGTGAGCAGGATCTCGCGCTGGCCGAGCAGTACGTGCGCGCGGCCGCGAAAGTGAGCGAGCACCACGAGGAGCTACTGCCATGACCGATATCTCCGATGCCCTGCTGGCCGCCCTGGTCGATCAGGCCGAACAGGAGGGCGTCACGGGGTTCGTGGCCGCCGCCGTCGTCCGGGACGCCGGCGGCCGGGTCCTGCTGCTGCGTCGGAAGCCGGACGACTTCATGGGCGGGCTGTGGGAGGTCCCCTCCGGCAAGGTCGACCACGGCGAAGGTGTGCTGGACGCCCTGCACCGGGAGACCGCCGAGGAGACCGGGCTGACCGTCGAGGCGGTGAACGGGTACCTCGGGCACTTCGACTACGCCAACAGTCGTGGCGGGACGACCCGGCAGTTCAACTTCTCGGTCACCGTGGTCGAGCCTGAACCGGTCCTCGTCACCGAGCACGATGCCTATCAGTGGGCGCGTCTGGGCGACCTCCCGCCGGTCAGCGACGCGGTGCGGGAGCTGATCACCCGCTGAGCCGCCCTGAGACCGCCGCGCTCGGGGTCCGAGCGCGGCGGGCAGACGATCCGGGCGGTCAGATCTTGTACTGCTCGTGGTCGATGGCGCGGTCCCACACCGCCTCGAATGCGGAACCGCACAGCTTCAGGACGGCCGCATCGGCGGTCGTCTCCATGTCCGGGTCGGCGCACTGCCCATCGCCGGTGAAGTGGTTGAAGAGAACCACCTGCCCGTCGAAGAGCCAGAAGTCCACACCCGGCAATGCGAGGTCCTTCGCGTCCCGGCGGGGCAACCAGCGGACCTGTTCGCCGGCCACGATGTTCGGGAACGTGACGTCGTACTCGTACCGGATGTAGTCGTGCACCGGCTCCGAGACGATCCGGGCCCGGCGAAACTCCACCCCACGGCCGACGGCCTCGGCCACCGTGTCGCACCACGGCCGCCACCACGAGGCCCGGTCCTGGCGGTCAATCCGGAACCCCTCCTGCCAGCGGATGAACTGCGGGTCATCCAGCATGTAGGAATCGCGCATCTCCAGGTGCAGCGCGGAACGCTTCGCCCGGGCCAGGTGCTCAAGAAACATCGTCGTCCTTCGGGCGCGGGATGAACTGAATCATGTTGGCGGGGAGCCGCTGGCAGGACACGGTTTCGCGAAGCCGGTGCACCGTCAAGAGCACGTGACCCGAGGGGGTCGATCGTATGGTCGTCACTCGTCCAGCCGTTCCTACCGGCTGTCGCTCGGAGGACACCATGCCAAGGTCCATTGGCAACACCGCTCTCAAGGCCGCCCGACAGGCTCGCGGCCTCTCCAGCCAACAGGCACTCGCGGCCGCCCTGCACGACGCAGCCCGCCAACTCGGCCTGGGGGAAATCGTCGTCAGTCGCAAGCAGATCGGGCGGTGGGAATCCCCCACCCCGCCTTGGCCGCGCGATGATCACCAGCAGCTTCTCACCTACGTCCTGCGCCTGCCGATCGAGGACCTCGGATTCCGCGCGCCGTGGGATGACAGCATCCGACCGGCGCCGGACAAGGTCACGCCCACGGGCCGTCGCCCTTCGGCCACCCCTGCGCTGCCGAGGCCGGTAGTCGCATCCGCAACTCAACCACCGACTGTGGGCGCGGACTTCGCGACGGTCACAGAAGCCCATCGACGTCTCTACTGGAGCGTTCCGCCCGCGACGTTGCACCAGGCGGTCGTCGAGCACGCCAACCTGGGTGCGGCTCTGCTGGGCGAGACCGACGGAGTCGCCCGAAGGGTGCTCGCGTCCGCACTCGCGGAGAGCCTTCTTCTCGCGGGCCGGATCCAGTTCTTCGACCTCCGCCAACCAGAGGTCGCCGACGGCACGTTCGTGCGTGCCCTGCAAGCTGCAGGTGCAGCCGACGACCCGCTGCTCGGCGCCGCCATCCTCGGGCACTCCGCGTTCGTCCCGGGATGGGCGGGGCATCGCGAGGACACTGCCGAGCGGATGCGAGCCGCCCGCACGTACGCCCGGCGGGGGCCCGCCTCAGCAGAGCTGCCGGCGTGGCTCGACGCCGTGGAGGCGGAATGCCTGACCCGCTGCGGCGACCACCGGCAAGCGCTCACGCTCCTGCGTCGGGCAGAGGAGACCATGAGCGCTGGTGGCGAGCACCGCAGCCCCGAGTGGTTCACCTGGTTCTCGTCCACCCGACTCGCGGCCTTCAAGGGCAACACCGAACTGGCAGCCGGCCTGATCCCCCAGGCCCGAACCACCCGTGAGGCGGTGCTCGCCGATCTGCCCGAGACCGCCGGCAAGCAGCGAGTAGTGGTTCTCGGCGACCTCGCAGCCGTCGAGGCCGCCGCTCGACGGCCTGATACGGCGTGCGCTCTGCTGGAGCAAGCACTCGATCAGCTGGGCGCGACCTGGTACGCCACCGGCATGGATCGCATCCGAGAGGCCCGCCGGGCGCTCGCGAGCTGGCAGGACTCGGACTCGGTACGGCGCGTCGACGACCGCCTCTACTCCTGGTCGGCGACGCTCAGTTCGCTCCAGCGTTAGCCTTCGCGATCAGCTCCGCCAGCTCGCTGAGCGAGTCGATCCGGAAGGTCGCACGATCGGCTGCGGGGTCGTGCTGCTGGATCCAGCCCCACGGCCCCCGGCGGATCAGCGCGGTGCACATCCCGGCCCGGGCAGCGGGGAGTACGTCGTTGTCGAGGCGGTCGCCGACGTAGAGGATCTCATCCGGTCGAGCCGGGACCGCTTCCGCCACCCGCTCGAAGAACGCCGGATCCGGTTTGCTCGCGCCCCAATCGTCGGAGGTGCCAATGAGGTCGACGTCGTCCGTGAACAACTGGCGAAGGATCTCACCGGCCCGCACGGTCTGGTTGCCCGCGATCGCGAGCCAGAGCCCGTCCGCCCTCAACCGTACAAGGGCCGGGCGGACATCGGGATACAGGTCGTCCTCGCCGAATGCCTCGGGCTGACCGGCCGCCGCCCGCTTCTCGCGCTCCTCGTACAGGTCGAAACCCGGCCGAAAGACCTGGAACGTCTCGCGGTAGTCGCGGCCCTCCGCGATCACGGCACCGAACTGGGCCACGAAGGTGTGCCGAGGCACGCCCAGCCAGTCCGCCCAGGTGCCGTACTCCCGGGTCTCGTCCACCAAGCACTCACCGACGTCGAACACCACTGCACGAATCATGGTCGCAGCCTAACGAAGCCATCGGGCCCGCCGCGCTCGGGGCGAGCGCGGCGGGCCTGACCGGTGCCGCTCAGTGGCGGTGGTGGTTGTCGGGTTGGGCCGGGTCGCCGGGGTGTTCCAATCCCGGTACCAGGGTGAGGCGTTGGGCGCGTTGGTAGTCGAGCCAGCGGACGAACTCCGCTCGGCGGGCGGCTTCGCGGAGGGTGGGGGTGGGGTCGGGATTCTGCGGTATGGCGAGGGTGGCGAGGAGCATGGCCGTCCAGGGGCCGATGGTGACCCACTCGCCCGGCGGGGCGGTGCGGAGGGCTTCGGCGAGGGCGGTCGGGAGGGTGTCGGGGTCGGCTTCGAAGCTGCCGTCGGGGAGGGCGAGGTGCCAGCGGGTGGCCGGTGGGCGGGCGGTCATGCTCCGGTAGTGGGCCAGGTCGGCGGGTGAGGGGTCGATGCCGGCGGTGACGTCCTGGTAGACGGCCCGGACGGCGGCGCTGCCCTCGTAGGCGGCGGCGGTGATGGAGCCGAGTTCGACGGCGGCTTGTTGATCGAGCCGGGCGGGTCCGACCGGGGCGACCGGCAGGCCCCGCTCGGTGGCGACCGCCTCGCAGAGGGCCTCGGTCAGCAGCACCTGGGCGACCCACCGGACAAGCTGGCGGTCCTCCGAACTACCGGGCTGGGGCAGGGCGGTGGAGCGCGGGCCGGTCCGCAGGGCGGCGAGGCGCTCGTCCAGAGCCGCCCGGGAAAGGGGCTGTCCGTCGAGCAGGCCGAGACTCATGCCTCCACCACCAGGGCGACGGCCGGGGCGTACTGGCAGCGGCCGAACCACATGATCTTGGCGAGGGCCCAGTACGCGCCCGGGTCGATGGACTCGGGGGCGGTGACGGCGAAGTCGACGGTGACCGAGGAGTCCGCCGGGACGGTGAAGCCCCGGACGGGCTCGGCGATCGCCTCCCAGGTGCCCCACGGGGAGACCAGCTGCAGCTCGCCCCGGATCTCGCCTCGGGTGCGGTTGGTCAGCGTCAGGGTGAGGTCGGCCCGGCCGCCGGGGGCGACCCGCAGCGTCTCGGCGGAGACGTCGACGGACAGGCCGGTGTCCCGGCCGGTCGCCGCCTTGGTGCCCTGCGCCGCCGTCCAGTCCTCGGGGGCCTCGCCGGGGACGGGCAGCAGCTCGGGCAGGTCGCCGACCGCGATCGTCACCACGTCCTCGATCTGCTGCCCGTCGTGCTCGATCCGGACGGCGGCGAAGTGGAGGCCGGCCGGAACACCGGCCGGCGGGGTCAGGGTCACCGGGAAGCGCAGGTGTCCACCGGCCGGGAGCCGGTACGGTCGGCTGCCGACGCTGGTGGTCCACCCCTTGGGCGCCAGCACCGCCGCCGTACCCTCCACCGCCGCGTCCCGCAGCTGCGAGGAGAGGGCGACCGACAGCGTCACCGCCTCCCCCGCCGTCCGCAGCAGCCCCGGCGAGGCCCCGACCGACACCGGCAGGTAGCCGAGCGGCGCCGGGCCCCGGTTGTGCAGCCAGTAGCGGGCGTGGACGGGCTGGGCGGGTTCGGCGACCGGGCCGAGCACGGGGCTGCCGGCCCGGCCCGTCACCCCGGGTAGCGCCAGCAGGGTGGCGATCTGCGACCCGGCCAGGTCGAGAGCGTCAGCGGTGGCGGCGAGCGGCCGTTCGAGCAGGTCGGCGGGCCGTACGTCGTCCAGTCCGAGTGCGCCGCCGAGGCGCGCCGTCCGCCCGAGGCCGGTCGACTCGACCAGCCGGACGGTGAGTTCGCCCCCGGTCGGCGCGGCCGAGCCGTGGGCGATCGGGTTCCCGGCCGGCTTGAGCGCGCCCAGCAGCACCTCGCGCTGCGGTTCGACCCGCAGCCAGGACAGGGTCCGGGGCAGCGGCCCGTCCTGGGCGTCCAGGAGCCGCGCGTACAGCGGGTGGTTGAACTCCTGCCCTCGCGCGGGCAGGGTCTGGGTTCGCCAGTCACCGTCGCCACCGACCAGCGCGTAGCTGAACTCGTGCGTCCAGTGCTGGAGTTGGAAGGAGGCTCCGTCCGGCAGGGTGCGTCGGGGCGGGTCGATCCAGACGCCGGACGGCCAGCCGGTGCAGGAGCGCATCAGCGACAGGTGGAGCGCGCCGGTGGTGTCCACCGCGAAGCCGGGCAGACCGAAGCTGAGCAACGCCACGGTGTGGTCGGCGAGTTCATCCGTGACGGGCACCGGGCAGACGGCGGTGATCCGGGCGTCCGCGAGGTCGTCGACCAGGGCCGGCACGTCGGTGACCACCAGGGCCGGCAGCGCGCGCAGGTCCCGCAGGTCGGCGTCCGGCCGCCACACCTCGGCGAGCGGGGTGAGCGCGGGCACCCACACCGCGCCGTGCGCCTTCAGCGCGGCGGCGTACTCCTCACCGGCGCGTTCAATCAACTCCCGTGCGGCGTCGTTGACTTCCGGTCCACCGACGACGATCCGGAAGTCCGGCAGGTTGGAGTCCACGTCCAGCCAGCCGTACCGCGCCCAGTCCGCCCCCGAGGTGGTGGCGGTGACGCCGACCCGGGCCAGGGCGACCACCAGCGGGCGGGCGTCGGCGGCGTCGTCCAGCGTCGGAACGACCACCTCGGCCACGCCGAGTGCCCGTGCCCCGGTGACCTCGCCGGAGGCGGAGGTGAGGACGGCCCGCGCGGTGGCGCCCAGCCCGAACCAGGTGTTGGCCGGGTTGTCCAGCGTCCACGGCGCCTCCGCCGAGTCGACGTCGGGCAGCGCGAAGCCGCGCCCGACGACCGCCCCGGCGACCTCGCTGACCGGCAGTCCGCCGGGGACGTCCACCGGAAAGCGCAGTCGCAGCAGCCGGTCGGCGCCGGAGTAGTCGAGGACCCTGGTCCGGCAGTCGACGCGGTCCAGGCCGCGCCAGAGCGTCACCGTCTGCTCGTAGCGGACGTCGTCGACGGTGCCGGCGATCACCAGCCGCTCGCCGAGCGGGCCGGTCTCCCACCGGACGGACGCGGCGGTGCTCCCGGAGCCGACCACCGGCCCGCTCGGCACCAGGTGCCAGGGGCCCTCGCCGAAGTCGGGGTGCTGCGGGTACTCCTCGTACACCCGCAGCTCGTTGCCGATCCGGCCGTCCTGGATCAACTCCCGGTCGTGCAGCCGGTCGTAGACGGAGGACAGCCCGCCGCCACGCGCCGGGTCGGCCGTCACCCGGTACCGGCCGCCCTCGATGGTGCAGGCCCCGCTCGTGCCGCCCTGGATCGGCACGTCCTCCGCCGCCGTCCAGACCGGTTCGGCGGCGCCCTCCACCAGCCGCCAGGTGCGCCAGCCGAGCGCGGGTACGTCCTGCGCCAGGAACCGCAGCGTCCCCCGGTCGACGGCGCTCGGCACCGGCGCGCCCGTCTCGTCCAGCACCCGCACCGACCGGGCACCGTCCGGGAGTTCGAGGGCCACCAGGTCCGTCCGGTCGAAGGACAGCGTGTTGGTCACCACCACCGCCGCACCGAAGTCCGCCGGACCCGAGCCCGCCGCCCCGAAGTCCGCCGTGGAGATCCGGGCCGTCAGCGCGTCCAGCGCCGCGTCCCGGACGGCGGAGGCCAGGTCGTACGCCTCCCGCCAGCCGCCCAGCAGGTCCAGGTACACCTGGTCCGACTCGGAGCCGGTGATCGCGTCGTGGTGCGCGCCGTAGGCGAGTTGGCGCCACACCTTGTCGAGCGCGGCGGCCGGGTAGCTCCCGAGCCCGTTGACGACGGCCAGCGCGGCGAGCTTCTCCGCGTCCACCGCCGCGACCTCGCCCGCCCGCTGGGCCTGCTTGGTGTCGATGTAGGAGACGTCCTTGCCGGTGTACACCGGGTTCATGTCGCGGGTCTGCGGGCTGGGCCGGCGCCCGGTGGCGGCGAGTTCGGCCCGGACGGCGTCCAGGAAGTCGCGCGGAGTGGCGCAGACGAAGCGCGGCCACAGGTACTTGTCGGCCCAGGAGCGGTGGATCGCGGTGACCCACTTGTTCGGCGGGGTGTAGTCCGTCCCCACCGGCAGCAGCAGGTTCTTCGTCGCCCCGACCGGCTTGAGCTTGCGGTACAGCTCGTACACGGCCTGCTCGGCGGTGGCGAGGTCGGGCGAGGAGTCCATCCACCAGCCCGCCGAGTAGTGGTGCGGCATGTAGTGGGTGAGCACGCCCTCCCCACCGGGCGCGATCCACTCGAACTCGCTGGGGAACTGCATCACCCGGGCGTCGTCCTTGCCCTGGCGGAAGTTCTTCTGGATCGGGCCCCACTGGTGGAACGGCCCGCGGGCCCAGGCGCTACCGGTGAGGCCGGCCGCGGCGAGGTGACCGGGGAACTGCGGGTCGTGCCCGAACACGTCGAGCTGCCAGGCGGTTTGCGGGTCGCCGCCGAGGATGTCGCGCTGGTAGCCGATGCCGTAGACGAGGTTGCGGATGGTCGTCTCGGCGCCGGTGAGGTTGGTGTTCGGCTCGTTGTAGGTGCCGCCGACGAGTTCGACCTGTCCGCGCTCCATGAGCGCCCGAAGCACCGAGCGCCGCTCCGGGTGCTGGTCGAAGTACGGCTTGAGATAGTCGACTTCGGCGAGCACGAACTTGTACACCGGGTCCCGCAGGGCGAGGTCCAGATGGGCGTCGACCAGGGCGAAGCCGTTGCGCTCCCACAGCGGCCGGGTGGTGGCGTCGGCGGCCAGCAGCTCCCACGGGGAGGTGTAGGCGGCCTGGGTGTTCCACCAGACCGGGTCGTAGTGGAAGTGGGAGACCAGGAACATGGTCCAGCCGGGCTCCGCCACCTCCACCACGGCGGCGGCTTCACTTGACAACGCCCGGACGGTGACGGGAAGTCGGGTGCCGACGGCAGCTCCGGTGATCTCCAGGGGGACTTCGACCAGCCCCGTGCCGGTCGCCTCGCCGCGCACGCCCGTCCCGCTGACGGTGATCCGGGCGGCCGGCCCCTCGATCGTCACCCGCAGCAGCTGGCGCGGGGCGTCCTCGGGGCCGGTGAACAGGTCGGTGCTCTCGACGGCGGTGATGGTGGTGACCGGCACGGGGGTGATCCTTTCGGTACGGAGGCCTACTGACCCCAGGCCTCGAACTCGTAGATGCGGGCGGCCGGATCGCTGTTCTGGGTGGGCTTGGTGATGGCCAGCCGGACGTAGCGGGCGGTGGTGTCCACCGGGTGGGTGGTGGTGCCCGCCGTGTTGCCGGTGACGTTGGCGACCGTCGTCCACGGGTCGGTGGTCCTGGAGCGCACCTGGATGGTGAAGTCCCGGGTGTTGTACGCGGCGCTCTCGCCGCCCGCCTGGGCGTGCTGGACCACGAACCTGTTCAGCTTCTTGGCCGAACCGAGGTCCACCTCAAGCCACTTGGCGGCCGTCAGGGTGCACCACTTGTCGCTGGTCCCGCCGCTGACGCTGCCGTTGACGGCCTTGGCCGGGCCCTCGTCGGCGTTGCACTGGCCGGAGGCGGTGGCCGGGCGCCTCAGCGCCAGGTCGGTCGAGGTCGACGGCGGGGAGCCGTCCCAACTCACCGTGGTGGACGCGACATCGGAGCGGCCGTAGGTGGTCGACACCGCCTCGACGTCCAGGGTGGTGCCGGTCTCGGTGCCGGCCCGGTCGAGCCGCCCGACGAAGTACGCGTCGTTGGGCGTGGCCCCCAGGAAGGTGCGGCTGCCGTCCGCGTTGCGCCGGTACACCTCGTAGTGGTGGACGTTGCCGCCGGGCGCCGCCGTCCAGGAGAGCCGCAGCGACTGGCTGGCACCGGCCGTCACGTCGCTGGCGCCGAGGACGGTCAGTGCGCTCGGCGCGGCCGGGGCCTTCACCGACCCGTCGTAGAGGGCGACTTGACCGACCCGAAGGTCGTACGCCGGATCCGAACCGTCGACCTGAAGCGCGAGCTGGGAGATCGTCCGGCCCGCGTACCGGGAGAGGTCGAGGGTGTGCCGCTCCCAGCCGGTACCGGAGTTGCCCCCGACGTCCACGGTGGTGAAGCTGCCCGGGGTGTCGGTGAAGGAGACCGCGGCCTTGAGCTTGGTCGGGCCGGCGGCCGGGGTCTTGACCACCAGGTCCAGCTTGGTGTTCGCGGCGACCGGCAGGCTGGTCTGGTACAGCCGCACGGTGTTGGTGGAGTCCAGGGTGCCGGTCAGCCGCAGCGAGGAGCCGCCCTGGTAGGCGTCGGTGAAGTCGACCGACGGACTGAGCTTGCTGCCACTGGAGTCGACCACCCAGCGGTACGTCGGCGGGACGTCCTGCAACGAGAGGTTGTTCCAGCCGCCAGTGGCGACCCGGGTGCCGGCCGCGTTGTAGAAGTCGCCCTGGCCGGTGTCGAAGTTGGTGACGAAGGGCTTGGCGGTGATCGGCGAGGACTCGGCGACGTAGCCGGCCAGGCCGGGCCAGCTGCTGGAGAGGTCGGTGCGGGACGGGTCGTTGTCGGCGCCGACCCAGTAGCGGGCGTCCTTGGCGTAGAAGTCGGCCCGGTCGGTGGCGGACTTCCAGGTCCACTCGGGGCGGTAGAGGCCGAGCGAGGTGGTGTGCGGCTGCCCGGACGGGAAGAGGGTGTTCCAGTCGACGGAGGTGTTGTAGCCGTTCGCCTCGGTGTCGATGCCGGAGTACAACTCGTACTCGCTGCGGCCGAGTTGCCGGGCCAGGGTGCGGGAGGCGTCCAGACCGCCGGGCGTCCAGCCGAAGTTGAGGAACATCGAGTCCGCGGTGCGCTTCGGACCGTCCTGGAGGAACGGCGAGTTGGCGGAGGTGAGGGCGTTCTGCCAGTCGACCGCGCCGGAGGTGGTCATCGCGTCGTACCACATGAACTCGGTGTCGCTCTGCGCCTTGGTGTACTGCATCAGGTCGCGCACGTCGCCCGCGAGGGCCTGGTCGCCGCCGCCGGTCTCCTGGTTGATGAACCAGCCGTCGAATCCGTAGTACTTCGCGGCCTGGGCCAGCTTGTCGGCGACGGGGTAGCGGCCGCCGGACTTCTGGACGAAGTCGCGCACCCACTGGAGCCGGCCGCCGTACGCGGCGGGCGGGAAGAAGACGGTGCCGTAGACCTTGACGCCGTTGCGGTGGGCGGCGTCGATCACGGTCGGGTTCGGCGCGAGGATCAGGCCCTCGCCGGCCGAGCCGCCCCAGAACACCAGCTTGTCGACGTACTGCCAGTAGCCGAAGGCGTAGTAGTTGGGGTCGGCGGAGCCCTGGGAGGGGTTGTTGGAGGTGGGGCCGAAGGAGACCAGCGAGGCGATCTTCCCTTCGCCCGCGCGGGCGTTGGGGTTCGCGGCCAGGGCCGGGTCGCTGGTGCGCGGCTGGAGCGGGACGCGGGAGCGGTTGAACCGGGCGTCCGGGTCGGTGGCCGGGTCCCAGGTGAGGATCGAGCTGGGGTACCAGTACGAGGCGTACGGCTGGCTGCCCGAACCGGTGGGAGCGGCGGCGGGCGCCGGGGCCGGTCTCGGTGCGGCCCCGGCCGAGGGGGCGGCCGTCAGCGTGGCCGCCAGCGCGGCCGTCGCGAGCGCGGCGCTGAGCAGCAGGGGGAGGCGTCGTGACATGCGGTGGCTCCGATCGAGCGGAGGGGGTGGGGGCGGGCCCGCCGTCAGGGACGGGGGCCCGGCTGCATGCGGAGGTGCCGGTACCGAGCGGGGGAGGCGCAACGAGCAGCCGGGCGGGCGGGCGGGGCCGGTACGCGCCCAGGGCGGAGCCCGCTCGGCGCAGCGAGGCTAAACCGGTTCAGAACGACTGTCAACGGCCCGCGCAGCAACCACTCGACCGAGCTACCCGCCCTGGGACGCACCCGCCGGCGGCGAGGTCGACTCCCGTACCGTCAGCCGGGGCGTCGGCATCTGCAGGTCCCGCCCGGCCCCCGCGCCGTCCACCGCCTCCAGCAGGCTGCGGGCGACCTGCTCGCCGAGCGCGAAGGTGTCGCGGCTGAGCGCGGTCAGCGGCGGGTGGACGATCCGGGCGAGCACCGAGTCGTCGAACGAGACGATGGACAGCTCCCCGGGCACCGCGACGCCCATCTCTCCGGCCACGCCGAGCCCGGCGACGGCCATCACGTCGCTGTCGTAGACGATCGCGGTGGGCCGTCGGGGCCGGGAGAGCAGGGTGCGGGTGGCCGCCGCGCCCTCGGCGTCGCTGAAGTCGGTGGGCACCGACACGGCCTCCTCCAGGCCGAGCCGGCGCGAGGCGTCACGCAGCGCGCGGATCCGGCGCTGGGTGTGCTGGAAGTGCGGCAGCCCGGCGAGGTGGGCGATCCGGCGGTGCCCGATGGCGGCCAGGTAGTCGACGATGGAGAGCATCGCCTCCCGGTCGTCGGCCCAGATCCGCAGCTGGTTGCCGCCCTTGCCGGGCCCGCCCAGTACGACGGCGGGCAGCCCGAGTTCGTCCAGCACCGGCAGTCGCGGGTCCCTGACCTGGAGGTCCACCACGATGAAGCCGTCCACCCGGTGCTCGGAGGCCCACCGCCGGTAGACCTCGATCTCGGCGGCGGTGTCCTCGACCACCATCAGGTGCAGGGCGACCGAGCTGGCCGAGAGCACCGCCTGGAGGCCGGAGAGCAGTTGGCTGAAGAACGGCTCGACGCCGATGGTGCGGGCGGGGCGGGCGATCACCAGGCCGACCGCGTCGGACCGGGCCCCGCCGAGGGCCCGGGCGGCGCTGTGCGGGCGCCAGTTCATCTCCTCGGCGACCCGCAGGATGCGGTCCCTGGTCGCCTCGCTGACACCCGGGCGGCCGTTGAGCGCGAAGGAGACCGCGCCCTTGGAGACACCGGCCTGGCGCGCGATGTCGGCGATCGTCGGTCTGCCCACGGAACCCGACTCCTCTCTTGACAGCCAAGTTTAGGCGGGAGCATAGTCCCTGCCAGAGCTAGACCGGTTTAGTTAGTCAGGTTCCGAAACCCGACACAACCCAAGAACACGCAAACCCCGAGCTCGGCGCGGTCACCCACCCCGGACGCACCACCACCGGTACACCACGCCCGGTACACCACGCCCGGTGCACCACCCCCGGTGCACCACCCCCGGTGCACCACCCCCGGTGCACCACCCCCGGTGCACAGCCCCGAGCCCGGCGCGATCCCCCACCCACCCCCAGGACCGGGAGACCCTCATGCGAAGAATCTGGGCGGCACTGACCACGACGGCCCTCACCGCGGCGGCCCTCACCGGCTGCGGACTCGGCTCCGGAGACACCAAGAACAGCGACAGCGTGGCGAGTGCGGCCGCCACCGGCGAGGTCAAGGGCAAGGTCTCGATCCAGACCTGGTCGCTCAAGCCCAAGTTCACCGACTACATGCAGGGCGTGATCGACGGCTTCAAGAAGAAGTACCCGGGCGTCGAGGTCGACTGGCTGGACCAGCCCGGCGAGGGCTACGCCGACAAGGTGCTCAGCCAGGCCGCCTCCGGCACCCTGCCCGACGTGGTCAACCTCCCGCCGGACTTCGCCTTCCCGCTCGCCAGGAAGGACGTCCTGCTGGACGTGGCCAAGGCCGACCCCAAGCTCGCCGACGAGTACGTGGCCGGCGGCGTGGACGCCTACCGCTACCACGGGTACCAGGGCACCTTCGGCTACCCCTGGTACCTCAACACCGATGTGAACTACTGGAGTTCGGACCTCCTCGGCAAGAACGGGCTGGACCCGGCGAAGCCCCCGGCCAACCTGGACGAACTCATCGCCCAGGCCCGGGTGATGAAGGAGAAGTCCGGCGGCCAGACCTATCTGATGAGCCGCAAGCCGGGCCTCGGCGACCTCTACAACATCGGCGTGAAGATCCTGGCCGACGACGGCAAGTCCTTCACCTTCAACACCCCCGAGGCCGCCGCGCTGCTCGACAAGTACCGCGACGCCTTCAAGGACGGCCTGATGCCGAACGGGGTGCTCACCGACACCTACGCCGGCAACTCCAAGCTGTTCAGCGCCGGCACCGCGGCCTGGACCACCGGCGGCGGCAACTTCATCACCAGCCTCGCCACCGACAACCCCACCCTCGCGCCGAAGGTCGTCCCCTCCCCCGCGATGGGCACCCCGCCGCTGTACGTCCAGGGCCTGTCCATCCCCAAGAACACCAAGAACCCGGCCGCCGCGGTCGCCCTCGCCCGCTGGGTCACCAGCCCCGAGAACCAGGCCGCCTTCGCCCACCTGACCAGCGTCTTCCCGTCCACCAAGGCCTCCGCGAACGACCCGTTCTTCAGCAAGAGCGACGGCAGCAACGCGGGCGACGCCAAGGTGATGGCCTTCAACTCGCTCGCCAAGGCCCAGCTGATCCAGCCGGTCGAGGTGGACGACGCGATGGGCACCATCGTCAAGCAGCAGTTCGCCCTCGCCATCAGCGGCCAGACCAGCTCCAAGCAGGCGCTGGACACCGCCGTCGAGCAGTGCGACAAGCTGCTCAAGGGCTGACCCCACCACGCCCGGAGCCCGTAGCGAACCCGTACCGGCGAGGCGGCGGTCCCCCACCCGCCGCCCCCGGGAATCACCTGCACCGCCCCGGTCCCCGGAAGGCCAGGGCCCAGCCCCAGGAAGGCACCCGCATGACCCACCGGCGTTGGTTCACCCCCTGGCTGCTCGCCGGCCCCGCGATACTCTGGCTGGCCGTCTTCAACCTCTGGCCGGCCGTCAACACGGTGATCCTCTCCTTCACCAACGCCAAGCCCATCGGCGGCGGGCACTTCACCGGCCTGGAGAACTACGGCCGGCTGCTGGACGACGCCCAGCTCGCCGACGCCCTGCTCAACAGCATCGTCTTCATGCTGGTCTGCCTCCCCCTGCTGACCGTCCTGCCGCTGCTGCTCGCCCTGCTCGTCCAGCGCCGGATCCCCGGCATCACCTTCTTCCGCACCGCCTTCTACACCCCGGTGATCGCCTCCGCCGTCGTGGTGGCGCTGGTCTGGGGCTGGGTGCTGGACGACCGGGGCCTGGTCAACGGCCTGCTCCAGCAGAGCGGTCTGGCGGACTCCCCGGTCTCCTTCCTCACCGACCGCTGGCTGCTGCTGTTCAGCGCGATCGCCCTGACCGTCTGGAAGGGCCTGGGCTACTACATGGTCATCTACCTGTCCGCGCTCGCCAACGTCCCGCGCGAGCTGCACGAGGCGGCGGCCGTGGACGGCGCGAGCCCGCTGCGCCGCTTCTGGCACGTCACCCTGCCCGGGGTGCGTCCGACCATGGTGCTGATCTCCGCGCTGATCTCGGTGAGTTCCCTGCGCGTCTTCTCCGAGCTGTACGTACTCTCCAACGGACAGGGCGGCCCCGGTGGCCGCGACATGTCGGTGGTGATGCTGATCCAGATGTACAGCCGCGGCTTCAACGGCCACCTGGGCTACGCCTCCGCGCTGAGCCTGCTGCTGTTCGTCATCACCCTCGGCCCGATGCTGTTCCTGATGCGGCTGAACCGGAAGGCGGCCTGAGCCCGTGACCACCCTCCACCCGAAGCCGGCCCGCGGCTTCAACTCGCCGTCCCCCGCCCGGACCGCCGCCCGCTACCTGCTCCTGCTGCTCGTCCTGCTGCTGGTCATCGGCCCCTTCCTGTGGCAGCTGTCCACCGCCCTCAAGGGCCCCGCCGAGGACGTCTACACCCGCACCCCGGCCTTCCTGCCCGAGCAGCCGACCCTCGGCAACTTCGGCAAGGTCGCCGACACCATCCCGGTGTGGACGTACGCCCTCAACTCGCTGATCGTCGCCGCCGTCTGCATCACCGGCAACGTGGTCGGCTGCACCCTGGCCGGCTTCGCCCTGGCCCGGCTTCGCTTCCGCGGCGCCAGGCTCGTCCTCGGCCTCTTCCTGGCCACCCTGGTGCTGCCCGGCGAGGTCACCATCGTCTCCCAGTACGTGCTGGTGCGCGGCCTCGGCCTGGCCGACAGCCTGGCCGGCGTCGCCCTGCCCGGGGCGATCGCCATGCTCAACGTGCTGCTGATGCGCACCGCCTTCGCCGCCGTACCGCTCGAACTGGACCAGGCCGCGCTGGTGGACGGCGCCAACGTCTGGCAGCGGCTGTGGCACATCGGCCTGCCGAACGCGCGCGGCATGCTCAGCGTGATCGTCATCTTCACCTTCATCGGCGCCTGGGACGACTTCCTCTGGCCGCTGATCGTGCTCAACGACCCGCAGAAGTACACCCTGACCGTCGGGCTCCAGTACCTCAACGGCACCTTCTCCGCCAACCCCCGGCTGATCGCCGCCGGCACCATGATCGCCTTCCTGCCGATCGTCGTGGTGTTCGCCGTCTGCCAGCGCTTCTTCTTCAAGGGCGTCGAGGAGGGAGCCGTCAAGGGATAGCCCATTTCCCCTACGGCCCACACGAGTTGAGGAAGCCCACCGTGACCACCCCCGCGACCACCCCCGCGACCACCACCGCCACCACCCCTGCGACCGCCCCCGCGAGCACCGCCCCGCAGGCTCCGCGCTTCGGCGTCAACTACACCCCCAGCTCCGGCTGGTTCCACCACTGGCTCGACTTCGACCTGGACGCCGTGCGCGCCGACTTCGACTCCATCGCCGCCCTCGGCCTGGACCACGTCCGGGTCTTCCCGCTCTGGCCGCTGTTCCAGCCCAACCGCACCCTGATCCGCCCGCGCGCCGTCGAGCAGCTGACGGCCCTGGTGGACGCGGCCGGCGAACGCGGCCTGGACGTCGCGGTGGACGGCCTCCAGGGCCACCTGTCGAGCTTCGACTTCCTGCCGTCCTGGACCCAGACCTGGCACCGCCGCAACCTCTTCACCGACCCCGAGGTCCTCGACGGCCAGGCGGCCTACCTGCGCACCCTCGCCGGGGCGCTGCGCGAGCGGCCGAACTTCCTCGGGATGACGCTCGGCAACGAGATCAACCAGTTCTCCGGCGCCCCGCACCCCGACCCGGACCGCATCACCCCGGCCGAGGCCGAGGCCTGGCTGCGCCGGATGCTCGCCGCCTGCGAGCAGGGCGCGCCCGGCCGACTGCACCTGCACGCCTCCTACGACGCGGCCTGGTACCTGGACGGGCACCCGTTCACCCCCTGGCACTCGGCCCGCCTCGGCGCCGCCACCGCCGTGCACTCCTGGGTGTTCAACGGCACCGCCCAGCGCTACGGCGCCCACTCCACCGCCACCGCCCAGCACGCCGCGTACCTGGTCGAGCTGTCCAAGGCCTGGGCCGAGGACCCGGCCCGCCCGGTCTGGCTGCAGGAGGTCGGCGCGCCCGCCCCGCACATCACCGCCGGGGACGCGGCCCGGTTCACCGGCGCCACCGTCGAGGCCGTGCTGGACTGCCCGGACGTCTGGGGCGTCACCTGGTGGTGCTCCCACGACGTGGACCGCTCGCTCGCCGACTTCCCCGAACTGGAGTACAGCCTCGGCCTGTTGACGACCGACCGGAGCGTCAAACCGGCCGGCGCCCGGCTCGCCGAGGCCGCCGCCGAGGCCCGCCGCGGCTGGCAGCCGCCCAAACCGCGCAGCACCGCCGTGGTGGTCGGCACCGGCGACGAGGTCACCTCCCCCCGTCGCGCGGACTGCGGCCCCGGCGGCCCGGTGTACGAGGCCTTCATGCGCCTCGCCGAGGCCGGCGCCCGGCCGACCACCGTGCTCGCCGAACGCGCCGGGGACCGCGCGCACCTGGCCGCGCGCGGCATCACCGAGGTGGTCCACCCCTCCGACGTACGTTCTCTCTAGCCAGCGCTGTCCCTCGCCACGCAACGGAGCCTGCCGACATGCACGATGACCGCACCCTCGTCGAGTCCCGCCTCAAGCGCGTCCTGGAGGAGCGCATCCTCCCCGCCGTCTACCCCGAGTCCGTCCCGCTGGAGGTCGGCATCTGGACCGCCCCCGGCGAGCCCGTCCCGGTCGCCGAGGGCCTGGCCGCGCCGCGCACCCCGATCGCGGTCGGCGACGCCTGGGGCGCGCCCTGGGGCACCAGTTGGCTGACCGTGTCCGGCACCGTGCCCGAGGCCTGGGCCGGCCGGACGGTCGAGGCGCTGATCGACCTCGGCTTCGACGCCAACATGCCCGGCTTCCAGTGCGAGGGCCTGGTCTACCGCCCGGACGGCAGCCCGGTGAAGGGCCTCAACCCGCGCAACCAGTGGGTGCGGATCGCCACCCCGGCGGCCGGCGGCGAACAGGTGCTGCTGCACGTCGAGGCTGCCGCCAACCCGGTCATCCTGGACTACCACCCCTTCCTTCCCACCGAGTTGGGCGACAAGGAGACGGCCGGCGACCAGCCCCAGTACCAGCTGGCCCGGATGGACCTCGCGGTCTTCGACGACACCGTCTGGCAGCTGTCGCTGGACCTGGAGGTGCTCGGCGAGCTGATGGCCGAGCTGCCGGTGGACGGCGCCCGCCGTTGGGAGGTGCTGCGCGCGGTCGAGCGCTGCCTGGACGCGATCGACCTCCAGGACGTCAACGGGACGGCCGCCGAGGCCCGTTCGCAGCTGACGGCCGTCCTGGCAGCGCCCGCCGCGCCGTCCGCGCACCGGATCAGCGCGATCGGCCACGCCCACATCGACTCCGCCTGGCTGTGGCCGCTGCGCGAGACGGTGCGCAAGGTGGCCCGCACCACCGCCAACATGACCGCCCTGCTGGAGGACGAGCCGGAGTTCCGCTACACCATGTCCCAGGCGCAGCAGTACGCCTGGATCAAGGAGCACCGCCCCGAGGTGTACGCCCGGGTGCGCAAGGCGGTGGCCGAGGGGCGGTTCGTCCCGGCCGGCGGCATGTGGGTCGAGTCCGACACCAACATGCCCGGCTCGGAGGCGATGGCCCGTCAGTTCGTCCACGGCAAGCGCTTCTTCCTGGAGGAGTTCGGGATCGAGAACCACGAGGCCTGGCTGCCGGACACCTTCGGCTTCACCGGCGGCCTGCCGCAGATCATCCGCAACGCCGGCTCCAAGTGGCTGCTGACCCAGAAGATCTCCTGGAGCCAGGTCAACAAGTTCCCGCACCACACCTTCCTCTGGGAGGGCATCGACGGGACCCGCATCTTCACCCACTTCCCGCCCGTGGACACCTACAACTGCTCCATGAAGGGCAGCGAAATCGCCCACGCGGCACGGAACTTCAAGGACAAGGGGGTGGCCCGGCACTCGATCGCGCCGACCGGCTGGGGTGACGGCGGCGGCGGCACGACCCGCGAGATGGTCGCCAAGGCGGCCCGCCTGCGGGACTTGGAGGGCTCGGCCACCGTCCGCTGGGAGAACCCCGCCGAGTTCTTCGCCAAGGCCGAGGCCGAGTACCCGAACCCGCCGGTCTGGGTCGGCGAGCTGTACCTGGAGCTGCACCGGGCCACCCTGACCAGCCAGGCGAGGACCAAGCAGGGCAACCGGCGCAGCGAGAACCTGCTGCGCGAGGCCGAACTCTGGTGCGCCACCGCCGCGTTGCGCACCGGCGCCGAGTACCCGTACGAGCAGCTGGACCGGATCTGGAAGACGGTGCTGCTGCACCAGTTCCATGACATCCTTCCCGGCTCCTCGATCGCCTGGGTGCACCGCGAGGCCGAGGCCACCTACGCGGCGCTGGCCCAGGAGCTGGAGGCCCTGATCGGCGCGGCCCAGCAGGCGCTTGCCGGGGCGGCGGAGGGCGGGCGCGAGCTGGTGTTCAACGGCGCGCCGCACCCGCGTTCGGCCGTCCCGGCGGGCGGGGCGGCCGTCGCCGCCACGGACGGCCCGGCCTGCACGGTGACCCCGCTCGACGGCGGCGGCTTCACCCTGCGCAACGGCCTGCTGGAGGTGGTGGTCGACGCCGACGGCCTGATCGCCTCGGTGGTGGAGACGGCGAGCGGCCGGGAGAGCGTGGCCCCCGGCAGCCGGGCCAACCTGCTGCAGTTGCACCCGGACTTCCCCAACATGTGGGACGCCTGGGACGTCGACCAGTTCTACCGCAACACCGTCACCGACCTGACCGGCGTGGACTCGCTGACCGCCTCCGCCACCGACGACCGGGCCGAAGTCCGGATCGCCCGCTCCTTCGGCTCCTCCACCGTCGTCCAGACCCTCACCCTGGGCGCGGGCGAGCAGCGCCTCGACATCGACACCGAGGTCGACTGGCACGAGACCGAGAAGTTCCTCAAGGCCGCCTTCCCGCTGGACGTCCACACCGAGCGCTACGCCGCCGAGACCCAGTTCGGCCACCTCTACCGGCCCACCCACACCAACACCAGCTGGGACGCCGCCAAGTTCGAGGCCTGCAACCACCGCTTCGTCCACCTGGACGAGCCCGGCTGGGGCGTGGCCCTGGTCACCGCCTCCACCTACGGCCACGACGTCACCCGCACCGTGCGCCCGGCCGACGGCGGCACCACCACGACCGTCCGCTTCTCACTGCTGCGCGCCCCGCGCTTCCCCGACCCGAAGACCGACCAGGGCCTGCACCGCTTCCGGCACGCGCTCGTCCCGGGCGCGGCGATCGGCGACGCCGTCCGCGAGGGCTACCGGATCGGCCTGCCCGAGCGGCGGGTCACCGGCAGCGCCGAGCACGTCGCCCCGCTGGTCGAGGTCGACAACGACGCCCTGGTGGTCAGCGCCGTCAAGCTCGCCGACGACCGCAGCGGCGACCTGATCGTCCGGGTCTACGAGGCGGGCGGCGGCCGGGCCCGCGGCCGGCTCTCCACGTCCTTCCCGCTGGGCGGCGCCGTCCCCTGCGACCTGCTGGAACGGCCCTGGGACGGCACCCGTGGCGAGGTGACGGTGGCGGAGGGCGCGGTCCGGCTGGCGCTGCGGCCGTTCGAGCTGGTCACCCTGCGGCTCAGCGCGGCCCGCTGACCGACGTACCGTGAAGCCCCACAGGCGCCCTGGCCCCGCGCGGCCCGGGGCGCCGCCCCCGCGACCCCTGGAGCCCGCCATGCCGCCCACCGCCCCGCTGTTCGCCGCCGTCGACATCGGCGGCACCAAGATCGCCGGGGCGCTGGTCGACGACGACGGCCGGCTGCGGCACCGGCTCCAGCTGCCCACCCCGGCGCGGGAGCCGGGCGCGGCCGTACTCGCCGTCGTCCACAAGGTACTGGACCAGCTCGCCGGCACCCCCGAGTGGGCCGCCGTGACGGCCGTCGGCATCGGCAGCGCGGGACCGGTCGACCTCGCCGGCGGCACCGTCAGCCCGGTCAACATCCCCGGCTGGCGCGGCTTCCCGCTGGTCGCCGAGGTCGCCGCGCACCCGGCGGTGGCCGGCCGTCCGGTCCGGCTGGCGGGCGACGGCGTCGCGATGGCCGCCGCCGAGCACTGGCAGGGCGCGGCCCGGGGCGCCGACAACGCGCTCTGCCTGGTGGTGTCCACCGGCGTCGGCGCCGGGCTGGTGCTGGACGGCGCCGTCCGGCCCGGCCCCAGCGGCAACGCCGGACACCTCGGCCACATCACCGTCGAACTGGACGGCGAGCCCTGCCCGTGCGGCTCCCGCGGCTGCCTGGAGGGCCTGGCCAGCGGCACCGCGATCGCCCGCCGGGCGCTCGCCGACGGCTGGCGCCCGCCCGGCGAGGACCGCACCGCCCGCGCCGTGGCCACCTCCGCCGCCGCGGGCGACCCGGTCGCGCTGGCCGCCTTCGACCGGGGCGCCCAGGCGTTGGCCGCCGGGATCGCCGCCACCGCCGCCCTGGTCGACCTCCAGCGGGTGGTGGTCGGCGGCGGCGTCGCCACCGCCGGGGAGGTGCTGTTCGCCCCGCTCGCCCGCCACCTGGACCGCTACGCCGCCCTGTCCTACGTCCGCGGCCTGGACGTGCGCCGCGCCGAACTCGGCACCGACGCCGGGCTGATCGGCGCCGCCGCGCTCTGCCGCTGACCGCCCTGGCCCGCCCTGACCCGCCCTGACCCACCCTGACCGCCCAGACCGCCCTCCTCGGAGACCACGGCATGCCGCCCTACGCCCTGCTCCACAACCCGGTCCGCCACTACCCCTGGGGCTCCCCCACCGCCATCCCCGCCCTCACCGGCAGCGCACCCGACGGCACCCCGCAGGCCGAGCTGTGGATGGGCGCCCACCCCTGCGCCCCGTCCCGGGCGGCCGGCCGACCGCTCGACGCGCTGATCGCCGCCGACCCGGACGGCCTGCTCGGGCCCGCCACCGTACGGCGGTTCGGCCCGGCGCTGCCGTTCCTGTTCAAGGTGCTGGCCGCCGACCGGGCGCTCTCCCTCCAAGTCCACCCGACCCGCGCCCAGGCCGAGGCCGGGTACGCCGACGAGCAGGCCCGGGGCATCCCACCGGCCGCCCCGGAGCGGGTGTTCAAGGACCGCTCCCACAAACCCGAACTGCTCTGCGCACTCAGCGACTTCGAGGCCCTCTGCGGCTTCCGCCGGCCGGCCGGCACCGCCCGGCTGCTGGACGCCCTCGGCGTACTCGCCCCCTGGTCCGCCACCCTGCGCGAGCGGCCCGCCGCCGAGGCCCTGCCCGTCCTGCTCCGGGAGGCACTGACGGCCGAAGCTCCCCGACCCGCCAACGCTCCCGAACCCGCCGACGCTTCCCGACCCGCCGACCGGCGCCGGCTCTCCGAGGATCCCCAACTCGCCTCCGTCACCGAGGCCTTGCGCCGCACGGCGGCCTCCGACGGCCCCTACGCGCAGACCTGCGCCGCCTACGCCCGGCTGGCCGAGGAGTACCCCGGCGACCGCGGGCTGCTCGCCGCGCTGCTGCTCAACCACGTCCGACTCCGCGCCGGGCAGGCGCTGTACCTGGACGCCGGGGTGCCGCACGCCTATCTCCGGGGCACGGGCGTGGAGTTGATGGCCAACTCGGACAACGTGCTGCGCTGCGGACTCACCACCAAGCACGTCGACGTGGACGGACTGCTGGCCGTCACGTCCTTCCGCGCCGCCGAGCCGGTCCTCCTCACCGCCCGCCCACTGAGCGGCGTGGAAGCCGAATTCCCCTCCCCCGCCGAGGAGTTCCGCCTCTCCCGGCTCCGCCCGCCGGTCACCCCCGTCCGCGTCGAGCTGCCCACCCCGCAGATCCTGCTCTGCGTCGCGGGCCACGCCCGGCTGCACGCCCCCGGACACCCCGGCCTGGACCTGCCCCGGGGCGCCTCCGCCTACCTGCCCCCGGGCGCCGGACCGGTCGAACTCACCGGCTCGGGCGCGGAGCTGTTCCGGGCCACCACGGGCCGCTGAAGCCCGATGCGCCGCCCAGGCGGGCAGCGGGTGGCCGAAGCCCGATCCGCTGCTCAGGCGGGCAGCGGATGGCCGAACAGCAGGTCGTAGCCGTCCGGCAGCTGCTCGATCACCCGGTCGATCATTTCCCCGGGGACGAGGTCGGTCAGGGTGCTCAGCACCGCCCCGATGTCCCACTGCGCCGTCGCCGTGGTCGCGCCGTCGATCCAGCCCACCACGGCCTCCACGAAGCGCTCGGCGGTCAGCGGCTCGGCGGCCGGTCCGGTGTCCCGGAGCAGCGAGGCGTACGTCCCGGGCAGCGCGTCGGCGAGTTCCATCCGCTCCGCGCCCACCAGGTGCTCGCCCAGCAGGCCGAGCACGACCCGGGCGGCGTGGTCCGCCTCCGCCGCGCCCCGGTACTCGCCGCGCTCCACGACGCGGGCGAGGAAGTCCTCCCAGGAAATCGTCATCGCGTCCTCCTTCCGGCCTGCGGGACCGGGCCGGGCCGGCGGCGAGGCTCCGCGGGCCTGCCTCATCGCAGCCCGTGACCGCCGGGGGACGTACCGGTTCCCGTGCTGCTCAGGGTACTGCGGTCCGGCCGGGGCGATGCCCGTCGGTGCGGGCGGGGCCCGGTCCCGAACGGAACCTTGACGACGGATGCCGAGCGGGGAGGCGGGGGGAGGGGGTGCGGGAGGCTGGAGGCCGGACCGACGGATCGACGCCGTTGTCGATCACGCCGCCGGCCCGCGCCGTCACCGGCACGGGAGCCCACGCAGTCGGCGGGGGTCAGCCCGCCGAGGTACGGCACCGCCGGCGCGGGCCCCGCGGCGAGCCCAACCCGCCACCGAACCGGGCCGGCACCCGCTGCGCCGGCGCCGTCGACTTCGCGGCTGCGACGGCGGCGGAGGCCGCGGCAGCGGCCCGGCCGTCGCCACGCCCCGTGTCCGAGGCCGCTCCGGCCGCCGAGACCGACATAAACGCCGACAGAAAGCGCCGCTCGTTCTGGCTGAGTTTGCGCGAACGCCCGGATTCCCGGTCCCGCGCGACCACCACGGTCCGCGCCCGCATAAATGTGAGCGGATCGCGGCAGACATTCACCTCGACGTGCGCGGAACTCCGCCCGAGGTGCTCCACCGTCAGCCGCACCGACAAAGGCTCGGGGCGGTGGTGCAACTGTTCCAGGTAATCGATTTCATGCCGGGCGATAATGAATCCCGACGGGAACAGCGATTGCCGGACGGCGGTCACGTGGTGGCGGAACAGGTCGTGAATCCCCTCCTGGATGTAGCCGACCAGCCGGGCGTTGTTGATGTGCCCGTTCTCGTCGACGTCGCTCCACCTGGTGGGGCAGGACAGCACGTGCGCGCCCGAGTGCGGCGCGCTCACTGCTGCGTCAGCCCGGCGCCGGCGCCGGTGGGGAGCAGCGCCCGCTGCAACCTGGCATAGTAGCCGGACTGTTCGGCCGCCATCCGGGCCGCCGTCCAGCCCTCCTCGGCGGCCTCGGCGGCCGCCTGGACGACCAGGCTGTCGAGCATCATGTCGACCGACCGGCAGAGTTCGGCGACTGCGGCGAGCCGTTCGGTGACATCCGCCGCGCCGGCCGCGTTCCGGGCCGGAAAGGCCGCCAACGAGTCGACCGCGAGCTGCAGATCGTCGATGGCGTCCGACCGGATTTCCTCCGGGGAATTCCGCATGCTTTTCTCCAGGACCAATTCGGGCCGTTTACGGCCCGGTAGCTGACGTTCGAATACACCCTGATCGGTGTCGGCCCCCCGACGGCTTCGACGCTATCCCAGTCGGCGCGGGTCCGCAGATGGTTTCCGGACGGCGACGGGAAACTGACTTCCATCGGAGTAGTTTGCGGGGGTACACAATATGCCCCATCAGCCGAACGCGGTAAGCAGAACGGGTGGTATCGCCGACCCGCCGAGCAAGATCGACTACCGTCCGTCACAGATCTGCTACCAGCCACCGCCGCGCGGGGTGCTCAGCCAGAACCGGCCCGGCTCCGCCGGCACGGGCGCGAGGTCGATGGCCGCCGCGCCCCGGAGCCGCTCCCGTTCCAGCTCCCGGCCGCGGTCCCGGTCCCGGTCCCGGTCCCAATCCCGGTCCCGGTCCCGCGCGGAGCGTCAGTGCCGCCCGGACACCAGGTCCGCCACCCGGGCGATCGGCGAGGTGGTGGCCCGCCCGGCCGCCTCCTGCCGGTCGGCGGCGTGGTACGCGGCGTACATCGCCCGCACCCCCAGCCAGCGCAGCGGCTCCGGCTCCCAGCGCCGCACCGAGTGGCCCACCCAGGGCAGCCCGGTCAGCTCGGTGTCCCGCCCCAGCACCAGGTCACGCAGGGTGCGGCCGGCCAGGTTGGTGGTGGTCACCCCGCTGCCGACGTACCCGCCCGCCCAGCCGAGCCCGCTCGCCCGGTCCAGCTCGACCGTCGCGCACCAGTCCCGGGGGACGCCCAGCACACCGGCCCAGGCGTGGTCGATCCGGGCCCGCGCGGCGCCCGGGAAGAACCGGTCCAGGATCCGGCGCAGCTGGCGCACGGTCTCCACCTGGGTGCCGCCGTCCGAGTCCGTCCGCGAGCCGAAGCGGTACGGCACCCCGCGCCCGCCCAGCGCGATCCGGTCGTCGGCGGTCCGCTGGGCGTACATGTACGCGTGCGCGAAATCCCCCAGCACCTCCCGGCCCTGCCAGCCGACCTCCGCCCAGAACTCGGCGGGCAACGGCTCGGTGGCCACCATCGCCGAGTTCATCGGCAGCCAGGTGCGCCGCTCCCCGCGCAGCCCGGCGGTGAACCCCTCGGTGGCGCGCAGCACTTGCCCGGCGGTCACGGTGCCGTACGGGGTGACGGCACGCGGTCGGCGCCGGCCGCCGCCCGGCAGGATCGCGCCGACCGGAGTGGACTCGTACACCTCGACTCCCAAGCCCCGCACCACCCTGGCCAGGCCCCGGGCGAGCTTCGCCGGCTGGATCCGGGCACCGTACGGGGACCAGGCACCGCCGAGGGTGCCCGCGACGCCGATCCGCTCCGCCGCCTCCTTCGCGCCGAGCCGCTCCACCCGGCCGTCGCCGTAGCCGCGCTCGGCCTCCACGTACGCCCGCAGCCGCTCCAACTGCGGTCTGCTCCGCGCTACTTCGAGCACGCCGCCGGGCACGATGTCCGCGTCGATCCGCTCGGCGGCCGCCGTCTCGACGACCTCCCCGACCGACTCGTCCATCACCCGCTGCATCGCCACCGCGCTGCCGAGCCCGTACGTCCTCGCGAAGGCGCCACGCCCCGCGAAGCCGTTGTACAACCACCCGCCGTTGCGCCCCGAGGCGCCGTAGCCACAGAACCGGCGCTCCAACAGGGCGATCCGCAGGGAGGGTTCGGCCTTCTTCAGGTAGTAGGCCGTCCACAGCCCGGTGTACCCGCCGCCGACCACGCACACATCCACGTCCCGGTCCCCCGGCAGAGCGGGCCCCGGCTGCGGAACCCCGTCCGCCGCGTACCAGAACGACACCCCACCGTTGACCGCCACCACCGGAACCTCCCACACCGTCGCCGACCTGCCCGGACGCTACTCCGGGCCGCTCACCACAGAACACCCGCACACTGCCAGGATCCGGCCACCGGACCAGCCACCCTGTCAGACCTCCAGCAGCTCCAACACCCGCGCCCAGTCGTACGATCCGGGCACGAACTCCGCGACCCGCACACCCATCCGCCGCAGCCTGGTCAGGCTCTCCCCGTACGCCGGATGCGCCGCCTGCGCGGCGCTCAGGCACGGCTGCACGGCCACCGGAATCCCCCACCCGTACGACTCGCACAGGATCCCCAACGCGAGCGTGTCCGAGATCCCGGCACTCCACTTGTTGATCGTGTTGAACGTGGCGGGCGAGACCACGAGGGCATCCGGATCCGGCAACGGCCGAGGATCCCCCGGCCTCCGCCACGCGGAACGGATCGGATACCCCGTCTGCGCCTCGATCGCGCCGGCGTCGACGAACCCCATCGCCAGCGGAGTCGCCACCACCCCGACCTCCCACCCCCGCCCCTGCGCAGCGGAGATCAACTCCCCCACCCCACCCGCAACCCCCGCCGCACACACGACCACGTAGAGCATCGGCATTCCCCGAACTCCCCTCTCACCACCACCACGCCGACCATCAGGCCCTCCACGCTAGCCACCCCCGCACCGGACCGGTGATCCCGCATCCCTCACTCACGATCGAGGCACCACGAGATCCGCATGAACGGTCTTCCCGAAGGCTTCGACGGTGGCTCCCCACCGCCCGCCCGTCAGCTGGTCGATCAGAGCCATCCCCCGATGACACTCCTCATCCTCACGAGCCACCATCACCACGGGCAGCGCACGGGCCCCGTCCCGCACCGCCAACCGCACCGTCCGGTCCGTGACCCGCCGGATCGTGACGGTCATCCGAGTCAGACACCCCGTCCTCACCGCATTGGCGACCAGCTCGCTGATGATCAGCTCAGCGGCGTCAACGAGATCCAGCAGCCCCCACTCCTCCAGCTTCTCCCGCACCATCCGACGGGCCTTCCCGGCCGACTCCGGCCGGTACGGCAGCATCACGGTCGCCGGCCTCGACACCCGCTCGTCAATCAGAAGCCCACTCGTCATCGACAACAGCCCCTCGGCCATCGGAATCTCGAACCGAAGCGCTGCGGGAGACGGCCCTCAGACCACCGACCAAAGCAGCGCGTGACCAGTGAACGACAATGCGTTACCGTCGACCAGAGCAGACCTGCGGCACTTTCCAGGCGTTTCCCAGGCGTCGCAGGTGCACGGCTGGGAACGATGACGTTCGTGGAACGGGGACGGATGAGCAGCAAGCGCGATCTGTTCGCTCGAAGGCGCCGGGAGCTGGGCTACAGTCAGGAAAGGCTCGCTGCCGATCTCGGGGGCGCCACTTCCACTGTCACCCGCTGGGAGTGCGGCCACGCCGACCCCCAACCTCAACAGAGGCTGAAGCTTGCAGCGCTCCTCAAGGTCACCACCTCGGAGCTGGACGGATTCCTGAATCCGCTGCCCAAGGCACCAATTCGCCCGACGGTCCCCACGCCCATCGACGAGAGTGACGACATGAAGAGACGCGAGGTCCTCGGGCTACTTGCGGCGACGGGGGCCTTGATCACGCTCGCCTCTGGTGAGAGCACGACCGCATCAGCAGCTTCCGTTCCATCCCCCGACGCCGATGACCTGGTGAACGCACATCTTTGGCAGGTTTTCTCGGCATCCCGGAACAAGCAGGCGATCTACCCTCTGGTGCGACGCCAGCTGGGAGTTCTCGCAGCCGGGCTCCGCTCAGTCAGTTCCGGCGACGAGCGGAAGCAGCTCTGCGGGCTGGCGGGAGACCTCTATCAACTCGCCGGTGAGATCCTCTTCGACGCCAATCGGTACACGGACGCCGCGCAGTGCTACACCCTCGCCGCAGCCGCCGCCCGCGAAGCATCGAAGCACGACCTCTGGGCCTGCGCATTGACTCGTCACGCCTACATCGAACTCTCCGAGCGTCGATTCGCCATCGCCGAACCGATCCTCGCCGCAGCGTCGCGAATCGCTCGGCGAGGGGACGATCAACTCTCCACCCGTCACTGGGTCGCCGCCGTCCAAGCCCAGGCCTACGCCGGCCTCGGGCAACTGGAATCCTGCGACCGGGCGCTGGCAGAGGCAGAGCAGGTGCGCGATCTGACCGGCCCGATGCAGAACGGTGGCTGGTTGCGGTTCGACGGCACCCGGCTCGCCGAGGAACGCGGCACCTGCTACCTCGCCCTCGGCCGACCGGACCTTGCCGAGCAGTCCTTGCGTAGCGCGCTGGAGATCGGTCTCTCGCCGCGACGTCGCGGCGCCGTCCTGGCTGAACTCGCCGCCCTCAGCGCGCATTGCGGCGACATCGACCAGGTCGTCCACTTGAGTGCGGCGTCCATGGCTCTCGCCGACGAGACCGGATCCGGCTACATCGCAAAGAAGCTAGACGGGCTCAAGCCACATCTCGCACCTCTGATGAAGGACGCCCGGATCGCAGAGCTTCATGACCACATCTCAACGCTCCAGCAGGCTGCCTGACGAAAGGAATCCCACATGACCGAGGATGGCCGGATCTTCCGCGAGGCCTGGATCGCCGGGGTGCGCAAGCACTTCCCGGGCGAGCCCAAGCCCGGCTACGTCGCGCCCTGGGACGACACCCCCGCATGGGAACGGCAGTCCGCCGCAGCCGTGTTCGGGCAGGTCCGCGACTTCGTCACGGTCAGCGGCGGCGGCACCGCCAAGCTCAGCCGGGAGCAGAAGGGCCGCTTCGTCGCCCTCTGCTGGATCGCCCAGATCCACAGGCACATCGACGACCCCAAGCCCGGCTACACCGCCGACTGGGACGACCTGCCGAAGTGGCAGCAGCAGACCGACGCCGACATCTTCGAGGCCATCGAACGCCACCTCTGAGCTCCCGAGCCCGGCCCGCGCCTGCGGCATCCGCAGGCGCGGGCCCACGGCCAAGGTGTCCGTCCACCGGGCGCCGCCAGGACCACCCGGCGCACCGCAGGGGCCGCCCGTGAGGTCGACCGGGCGATGAGCGAGCATGGCGACCGTGGTGCGCCGTCCGTCAGCGACGGCCGTCGGCGGGATCGGGGAGGTCCGGGTGTACTCGGTGGTGCGGCGGCTCTCCGTCCGGATGCGGGCGGCGATCGCTTCCGCGCTGGCCTCGGTGCTGGCGTTCGGGCTGGCGACGGTCTGGGTGAGCGACGCGGTGCGCGCGCAGTGGCTGCCGGCTGCCGAGGCCCGTGCGGTGGGCGATGCGGCGCTGTTGCAGCAGGCCGTCACGGCGGGCCTGGGCTGGAAGGGGCCGCCACCGTTCGAGGGCTATCAGGACTCCGCGTACGTGGTGCTCTTCGAGGACGGCTCGTGGGCCAAGTCGCCTCCGGGTGGACCCGGCGGCCCGGCGCTGCACCGCGGGCGGCGAGCAGGTGCGGCTGACCGCCAAGGAGTTCGGTGTGCTGGAGTGCCTGGCCCGGCGGCCCGACCAGGCGATCCCGAAGGGGGAGATCCTGGACGCGGTCTGGGACAGCACCTTCCGGGGCGACCTCAACATCGTCGAGGTGTACGTCTCCGCGCTGCGCCGCAAGCTGGCCCGTACGGCGGCCCGGTGCGAGATCGAGACGGTCCGCGGCATCGGCTACCGCCTGGTCCCGCTGCGCGGCGCCGGCGCCGGTGCCGCGCATCCACCGCCGGCGGCGCCCGTCAGGAGGGCAGCCGCGCCGGGGTGACCACCGAGGGCGGTGAGCACTGCGGGGAGGTGCGGCAGACGGTCAGCGGCCGGGGGTTGACGCCGTCGAGGACCTGGACGGACCACAGCACCGGGTAGCTGCCGCCGCAGATGCCGCAGGTCGGGGACGGCGGCGCGGTGAAGCCTTCGGGCGGCGGGCCGAAGCCGGGCAGGGCGGTCGGCGGCGTCGTTACCGGGGCGGCGGCCGGCATCGGCGGGACGGCGGGCGGCGCGGGGAAGGCCGGGCGAGGTGGTGCCACCGGCGGCGGGGGCACCACCGGAGGCGCGGGCGGCACCGGAGGCGCGGGCGGCACCGGGGCCGGGGGCGGCGGCGCCCCCCATACCGCCAGCCCCGCCACCAGCGCCTCGAAGTCGTACCCGCACTCCCCGCAGGTGATCAGCGCCCCCTCCGTCCGCATGTCGCCGCACCCGGGGCAGAAGGTCACCGGGTGCTCGTCGGCCTCGGTGCTCTCGCAGCGCGAGCAGATGAAGTCGGGCTCGACCTTGCCCTGTTGGAAGAACGCCCCGAAAATCGCGAACGGATTGATCTCGCCGTCCTTGCCGTGGGCCGCGCGGACGACCGTCGTGATGAGCTTGAGCCGCCGTCGCCGTTCCCGCATCCGCTGGAGGTCCAGGTTGACGACCTTGGTCTGGCGGCAGTCCCGGCAGGTGCACAGGGTCCGGACCGGCAGCCGGGAGCGGATGCCGAACTGGCGGTACAGGAACTCGAAGGCCGCCCGCTGCTCGCTGCCGACCCGCACGTCCACCACGCCGACCCCGACCGCCGTCAGACTCCCCTCCACGGTGGCGGCCAACTGCGCTATTTCGGAGGCGAGTTGATCCGGTACGCCGTCCGGCCGGCTGCTCATCATCACCGGGATCGCCAGCAGGCCGGCCAGAGCGGCCCGGTCCAGGGCCAGGACGCCCTCCCGGGAGTGGAAGACGACGCCCTGGACGCCGCCCCACAGCGACGGCCCGGCGCTCCGGGGGGCGCCGGAGAGCCGCTCGTTGATGAGGGCGGTCACGCCGCCGACCACCCGCTGGCCGGTCTGGTGGTGCCGGGCCAGGGTCTCCGCCTGGGGTGCGCGGGCCCACCAGCGGGGCTGGGGGAAGCCGGCCGCCGCGTCGGGATCGAGGCCGGTCAGTGCCTGGTCGAGGGCGAACAGCGCGCCCTGGTAGGCCGTCACGTACGGGGACTGCACACCCAGGGCGACCACCGAGACGGCCCGGTCGGTCAGGTGCACGGACATCGTGGTGTGCGGGGCGGCGGCGGCCGGGCCGGCCGCGAACCGCAGACACGCCGCGAGCGGGACTTCGTCGGGCAGCAGCATCGCGGAACGGACGGCCGAGCCGCGCCGGGCCTCCACCACGGTGGCCAGCTCCGAGGTGACCTGGAAGCCGAGCGAGCGCAGCGCCTCCACGGCCGCCGCCCGGACGCGTCCGGCGTCGGCCCGGACGCGGCGCTCGGCGTCGAGGGTGATCGAGGCCAAGACTCCTCCGTGGGACTGGAATTCGGGACGCGACGACCGCGCGACGGTCCGGGAGTCTAGCCACGAACAGCCGTCCCGCGCAGGGCGAATCCTCAGATCGCCGCCCCGGCCCCGGGGCCCCGCCGAGCCGGCCTGAACGCCGCCGTGCCCACCCCCGTACGGACGCGAGTACGGACGCGAGTACGGGGGCGGGCACGCGGGCGGGCACGGCGGAAGGCGTGGGCCGCTCAGCCGATGGTCGAGCCGGCGACCGGCTCGGACAGCTCGACGGTCTTGCCGTTCGCCCCGGCCTTGACGAACTGCCAGGTGAGGCCGTTGATCACGCCCTTGCCCAGTGGGGCGAGCTTGGCGAAGGCGGGCTGACTGAGGTCGATGTGGGTGGAGTCGCAGGACGGACACTGGTCCCTCACCGGGACGGTGATGGTCTTGCCCTGGTAGGTCACCTTGACCGAAATGCCCTTGCACAGCTGGTCGTTGTTCGGGTTGGCGGAGGTCCACCAGGTGTGCGAGACGGCGACCAGCAGTTGGTCGGCGGCGTTGATCCGGGTGCCGCAGGCGCCGTAGCCGGCGTCGTTGTAGTAGGTGGCCTTGCCGGTCATCGGCTTGTTGACCGGTATCGCGGCACTGGCCGAGCCGGCGGTGAGGGCGATGAGGGCGGCGGCCGCGAGCGGGGCGCCCGCGAGGATCCTGAGGTTCGTGCCGATGGCGCGCATGGTTCGTTCCCTCCGGTTCGTCGATCCCGGGAAAGGTCATGGGCATGACAGGCAGAAGTCACCGAAGCCGCAGGGCAGTTCGGCGATCCGATCCGACCCGATGCCCACCCGGTGAAGGGAACGTATGCGTTCCGTCTCGGCGTGGTCCAGACCTCCGCAGTGTTGCCATGAACACAAGTCAAGAATCTTTACCAATGCGGCCGAAGGGGCGAAGATGCGTGACCACCCCGCCACGCAGAGTGTTGACAGGCCGTCACCCCCGCCCGCACCGGAGGCCCGTCCCATGCGCACCGCACTCGCCGCCCTGCTTCTCGGCGCCGTCCTGACCCCGGCCCTCGCCGCCGCGACGCCGGCCGCCGCGACCCCGCGCGAGGTGAACCAGGGCTACAGCATCCCGGTCGGCGGCGTCACCGATCTCGGCGCACTGCCCGTCCTCGGCAGCCTCGGACTGGACTTCGCCCACCTGCTCGGCCAGTAAGCTCTCGGGCCCGCTCGGCCGACAACCCCTCCCATCCACTCCGCCGACAACCCCTCCCACCCGCTCGGCCGGCGACCCCTCCCACCTGCTCAGTCGGCAGCCCCTCCCGGAGGCCCCGCCCCGGGTTGGCGAAGATCACGGACCAGGGCCGCCCACCCGGGTTACCCTCGACCCGCGCGGCCCGTCGGCCGCGCTGCCGACCGAGGGGGGAACACGTGATCGGGGACCTGCTGCCGGACTTCGTGGTGACCGAGGTGGCCTACGACGACCCGCCCGAGGCGCGGCTGGAGCCCGCCGAGGAGGCGGCCGTCGCCCGGGCCGTCGACAAGCGCCGCCGCGAGTTCACCACCGTCCGCCACTGCGCCCGCACCGCCCTGGCCCGCCTCGGCGTCCCGTACCGCCCGCTCGTCCCGGGCCTGCGCGGCGCACCCAGCTGGCCGGACGGCGTGGTCGGCAGCCTCACCCACTGCGAGGGCTTCCGCGCGGCCGCCGTCACCCGGACCGGCGCCCTGGCCTCCCTCGGCATCGACGCCGAGCCCGCGCTGCCGCTGCCGGAGGGCGTCCTGGAGTCCGTCGCCCTGCCCGTCGAGCAGCAGCGGCTGGCCGGGCTCGCCGCCGGGCGGCCGGACACACCGTGGGACCGCATCCTGTTCAGCGCCAAGGAGTCCGTCTACAAGGCCTGGTTCCCGCTCACCGAGCTGTGGCTGGACTTCCACGAGGCCGAACTCGACCTCTCCCCCGACGGCACCTTCACCGCCCGGCTGCTGGTCCCCGGCCCGGTCGTCGCCGGCCGCCGGCTGGACGGCTTCGACGGCCGCTGGGCGGTGCGCGACGGGCTGCTCGCCACCGCGATCGCCGTCCGGCCGTAACGGTCGTCAGCCGAGCCGTACCCGTGGACCGCCCCGAGTCGTGACCACCGACCGCCGAGCCGTAACCGCCCGTCACCCGGCGGTTCGCCGTCCGGGCATATCCTCGTCCCCGTGACGGTGACCTATGTGATCGACGGCGAGAAGATCGGCACCCTGGAGGACTTCTGGGACGTGGTCGGGCGGGAGATCGGCGTCGACGGCTACTTCGGCCGCAACCTGGACGCCTTCGCCGACTGCCTGAGCGGCGGCTTCGGCACGCCCGAGGACGACGACTACGTGATCGAGTGGCGCCACCACGAGGCCGCCCGCCGCAACCTCGGCTACCCGGAGACGGTCCGCCAGCTGGAGCGCCGGCTCACCCGGGTCCACCCCACCAACCGCGCGCAGGTCTCGGCCGAGCTGGCCGCCGCCCGCGCGGGCCGGGGGCCGACGGTCTTCGACTGGCTGGTCGACATCATCGAGGGCCGGCACCCGGGCGGCCTGCGCCTGCTCTGACCCTCCGCCTGCCGGGGATGCTCCGGCGGCTGTGACGCTCCGCCTGCCGGTACGCTCCGGCGGCTCACAGCACGTCGGACAGCCGGACGAAGCGCCGCCCCGCCGCCAGCAGCCCCGGCACCGCCGCCGCCACCCCGCGGGCGGTGCCGCGGCCCGGCTGGTTCATGTGCCCGATGACGATCGCCCCCGGCGGCGCCGACGCCACCTCCTGCTGCACCTCGGCGGCCGGGAGCGTCGCCCCGCCGTCGCCGTTCACGCTGAACCCGGCGATGCGTTCGCCCAGATCGGCGACCACCCGGGTGGCGACGTCGTCGTAGTACGCGGTGCCGGAGCGGAAGAACCGCGGCGGGTGCCCGAGCAGCTCGGTCAGCTTGTGGGCGTTGCCCGCCACCTCGTCGTACACCTCGCCGACCCCGCCCGTACCGGCGATCCCCTCCGCCGAACGGCCGGTCACCGAGAGCGGACGGTGGACGGTACCGTGGTTGCCGATCTCGAACAGCGGGTCGGCGGCGAGTTGCTCGAAGGTCTGCGGATTGGCGTCGATCCAGCGGGCGTTCAGGAACAGCGTGGCGGGGACGTCGTGCGCGCGCAGGAAGTCGATCAGGTCGGCGTCGTAGCGGCTCCCGCCGGGCCCCCCGCAGGCGTCGAATGTGAGCGCCATGGCGTGCTCGCCCTCCGGCAGCCCGGTGACCACCCCGGGGAGGTCCAGGCCCCACTCGGTCGGCGCCACGGCCCCGTAGCGCTGGACCAGCTCGGCCCGGCCGGGCTCCCGGGGGGCCCCGGACGCGGCGGCGGCGGAGGGCGCGGCCGACGGACCGGCCGAGGGAGTGACGGACGGCGTGACGGACGGCGTGACGGACGGCGTGCCCGAGACCGCCGGCGCGGACGGCGCGGACGGCGCGGACGGCGCAGCCGACGGACCTGAGGGAACGTCGGGCGCCAGCGCCGCCCCGCCCCCCTCCGCGCCCCGCCCCGCCCGGCACCCCGCCAGCGCGCCCCCGGCCACCAGCGTCGCCAGCAGCGTTCGCCGACTCAGTGCCACACCAGCCTCCCGACCGACCCATTGCCGTTTGTCATACCAACCGACCACATGACTATGAACCGACCGATCGTCACTCCCCGCAACTCGCCCCCGCCCCCACCCGGCCCCTTTCACCGGCCCGCCCCACCCCGGTGGGCCCCGCCTCACCCCCGCCTCACCCCCGGTTCACCCCCCGGGGTAGGCGTGCCGACGAACCCGCCCGCACCAGCCCGGAGGCCCCGATGCCCGCCGACCCCACCCCGCCCGCCCGCCCCGAGCACCCCGCCGAGCCACCGAACCCCGCCCGCCGCGACCTGCTCCGCACCGGCCTAGCCACCGGCGCCGCCACCGCCCTCGGCCTGGCCGCGAGCGGCGCCACCGCCGGCCCCGCCTCAGCCGCCCCGAGCCGCCCCGGCAACGCGAGCGACCAGACCCTCACCCTCACCGGCCACCTCCCCACCGGCGCCCCCGACTTCGTCTACCTCCCGGTCGAAGTCCCCGACGGCGTCCGCGAGATCGCCGTCTCCTACGGCTACGACAAGCCGCAGGTCCCGGCCGGCACCCCCGGCAACTCCTGCGACATCGGCATCTTCGACGAGCGCGGCACCGACCTCGGCGGGGACGGCTTCCGCGGCTGGTCCGGCGGCTTCCGCACCGAGTTCGCGCTCGCCCGCGACACCGCCACCCCCGGCTACCTCCCCGGCCCGATCAACCCCGGCACCTGGCACGTCGTACTGGGCCCCTACCAGGTCGCCCCGCAGGGCCTGGACTACCACGTCCAGGTCACCCTCCGGTTCGGCGAGCCGGGGCCGGAGTTCACCCCGCACTACCCGCCGGAGCGGGCCCGCGGCCGCGGCCGGGCCTGGTACCGCGGCGACTGCCACCTGCACACCGTGCACTCCGACGGGCGCCGCCTGCCCGAGGAGGTGGCCGCCGGAGCCCGCGCGGCCGGACTGGACTTCATCGTCTCCACCGACCACAACACCAGCTCCTCGCACGCCGTCTGGGGCCCGCTGGCCGGCCCCGACCTGCTGATCGTCCCCGGCGAGGAGGTCACCACCCGCAACGGCCACTGGCTGGCGCTCGGCCTGGAGGCCGGCCGGTTCGTCGACTGGCGCTACCGTTCCCGTGACGAGGAGTTCCCGCGCTTCGTCCGCCAGGTCCACCGCTCCGGCGGCCTGGTGGTGCCCGCCCACCCGTACTGCCCGTACGTCGCCTGCCAGTGGAAGTTCGGCTACCAGCAGGCCGACGCCGTCGAGGTGTGGAACGGGCCCTGGACGTACGACGACGAGTCGGCCGTCGACACCTGGGACTCCCAGCTCGCCACGGCCCTGCGCGGCAGCAGCTCCGGCGACCGCTCCTGGCGGCCCGCGATGGGCAACAGCGACGCCCACAGCGAGCCCCAGGTCATCGGCCTGCCGCACAACGTCGTCCTCGCCGAGGACCTCACCCGCGACGCCGTCCTCGACGGCCTGCGCGCCGGGCGCAGCTGGCTGGCCGAGTCCGCCGCCGTCCGGCTCGACCTCACCGCCACCGGCAACGGCCGCCAGGCGGGCATCGGCGAGGAGCTGACCGTCCCCGCCGACGCCCCGGTGGACGTCCGGCTCACCCTCTCCGGCGTGCCCGGCGGCACCGTCCGCCTGATCACCGACGAGGGCCAGCTGCACCAGGAGTCGCTGCCCGCCGACGGCTCCGGCACGGTCGTCTGGCGCACCACCGCCTCGCTCGCCGCCTACGTCCGCGCCGAGGTGCGCCACCCGAAGGCCGACGGGACGCCCGGCAAGGGCAACACCATGGGCGGGGACCTGCCCTGGGGCCCGATGGCGGCCCTCACCAACCCGATCGTGCTGCGGGTCGACGAGCGCTGAACGCGTGCGCCGACCCGCCCACGGACCGGGAGGGGGACGACTCGGGACACCCGTTTGGACTAGGTTGATCCCCGAAACGCATCAGTCGTAGGGATGAGGCGGTCGGCTGTCCGCATCCGGGCCGACCGGCTCCTTCGCACTCCCACCGCCTCGCCCCGGCTGCCCGTCCGTACTCGTCCAGACCCGTCCAGACCCGTCCCGTCCCCGGCCCGCGAAGGGATCAGCAGCTGTGAACCGTACGACCGTAGGTGGGCCGGAGCTCGGGGGTGGCCGGGGGGCCGGGGGCGTCCTCGTCCTCGTCGACCCCGCCGGGGCCGCCGGCGAAGGAGGGCACGGCAGCCCGGTCGCGGCGCTGCTCGCCCAGGAGCTGCACCCGAGCGCCCACCTGCGGACGGACGACTTCCTCCAGGTCATCCGCGACGGCCGGCTGCCGGACCGGCTCCCCGAGAACGACCGCCGGCACGCCACCGCCCTCGCGGCCGCCGCCCAGGCCGCCTTCGCCTACGCCACCGGCGGCTACCAGGTCGTCGTCGAGTGCCCCGAGCCCCCGGCCACCCTCGACACCTTCCGCCGCGAGAGCCGCGCCACCGGCGCCGCCCTCCACTACGTCGTCCTCACCACCACACCCCCCACCAGCCCGCACGAACTCGACACCACTCCCCTCACCCCCGAGACCACCGCCAAGTCCCTCCTCACCGCCCTCACCACCCGCACCCACCTCCTCGGTTGGTAGGCCCCTACACCCCCACCACGCCGTCGACGGCCTCGCGGAGGAAGTCCGCGTGCCCGTTGTGCCGGGCGTACTCGTGGATCAGGTGGAGCATCACCAGGCGCAGTGAGACCTCGGCCTCCCAGCGGGGCTGGTAGCCGGTCACGTCGAGCGAGGGGGCGGCCAGCTCGATGCGGCGGGAGTGCTCGACCTCGCTCTGCCAGGCGGCGAAGGCCTCGGCACGGGTGGCGCCGGCCGTGTCGTAGGCCACCTGGTAGTCGCCGTCCTCGGACCAGACCAGCGGGACGTCCTCGCCGTCGATCACCCGGCGGAACCAGGTGCGCTCCACCTCGGCCATGTGCCGCACCAGCCCGAGCAGGCTCAGCGTGGACGGCGGGCTGGAGCACTGTCGCAGTTGCTCGTCGGTCAGGCCCTCGCACTTCATGGCGAGGGTCGCCCGGTGGTAGTCCAGGAACTGGCGCAGCATCTCGCGCTCGCCGCCGGTCAACGACGGTACGGGCCGGTCGTCGGTGCTCATCGGTTCATCACTCCTCTGGGTCGGATACCCGGCGGACTGTAGCGAACCGGCGGCCCGGCCGGACACCGCGTTTCCGGCGCCGCCGCCGGCCGCCGCCCGATCGCGTCAACTCCGAACCGGCCCGTCACGTACCGTGTTCGGACCGCCACCGGTTTGGGTACGTACCTCGGCGCGCCCGACCGCCGGGCACCCACCGAGCAGGAGACCCGACCCCCCATGGACCACAACCACATCCCCCCGACGGTCCGCCGGACCTACGGCGCCGACGACCTCAGCACCGCCCCGTCGTTCGCCGGCGGGTTCATCAACTTCGGTGACTGGCACGGGATCGACCTCACCGCGCCGTCCCCCGAGGACCGGGTGCACAGCCAGGAGCAGCTCTACCGCCGGGTGCTGGCCACCTTCCCGGAGCCGCGCGAGCAACTGCGCCTCGCCGAGGTCGGCTGCGGCCGCGGGCTCGGCGCGGCCCTCGCGCTACGGGAGTTCCGCTTCGCCTCCGTCACCGGCGTCGACATCCACCCCGACCAGATCGAACGCGCCCGCGCCGTCAACGCCCGCGCCCTGGCCACCTACCCCGACCGGCTCGCCTTCACCCTCGGCTCGGCCGGCGAACTCCCCTTCGCCCACGCCTCCCTGGACGGCCTGTACTCCGTCGAAGCCGCCCAGCACTTCCGCGAACTCGCCACCTTCGCCCGCGAAGCCGCCCGCGTCCTGCGCCCCGGCGGCCGGCTCGCCGTCACCACCTTCTTCGCCGCCCCCGGCGCCGAGATCACCGAACGCCTCAAGATCCTCCTCGCCAGCTTCGCCGACGGCCTCGACGTCGCCCATCCGCTCGACGCCTTCACCACCGACCTCACCACCGCCGGCTTCACCGCCGTCTCCACCGAGTCCATCGGCGCCGACGTCTGGCCAGGCCTCGACCGCTACCTCACCGACACCGTCCCCGCCGACCACTGGACCCGCAACTTCCTCCCCGCCTGGCGCCACGGCCTCCTCGACTACCACCTTGTCACCGCCACCCGCACCTGACCCCCACCCCCGCACCACCCCCGACCCGGGCCTGTCCCCACCCCGTGCGGACAGGCCCCCCTCCTGCACCCGCTCTCCGCTCCGGACCGTAGGCAGTCTTGTGCGGACCGTGGCCAACGCACAGGCTGTGCACGGGAGTCCAGCGCCACGGGAGGCGCGGACGGGCCCCTGATCCCCGAAGGGAGCACGAAGTGGCGACAGTCACCCTGAAGAGGTACACCAGCCAGTCGGCCGCACAGGAGGATCTCAAGAAGCACGTCGAGGGAAGCCGGCTCACCAACCTGGGCCAGGCGCTCAACGCCGCCTACGACGGCAAGGGCAAGGACAGCGGCAAGCACACGGTCGACGGCACCGTGGTCCAGGTGCTTCACGCCAGTGCCGGCAAGGCCGGGGTGTCGAGCGTCACCCTCTTCTACTTCTTCCAGGGCTCGGAGTTCCGCCTGGTGGCGCTCGGAGAACACGCCTCCTCCGACCGCTACACGATCGACGCCGACCTCGGCCAGGAAGAGGCGCCGTTCCGCAGGAAGAAGACGGTGGGCCCGGGCGGCGAGTGAGCACCCGAAAACGTGTCAAGGCCGTTCCCGCCATCCGGCGGGAACGGCCTATGACGTAAGGCGCGGAGCAGGCTCGCCGGGCACCGTCAGCGGCCCGGCCCGGCCCGGCCCACGACCCGGCCTGGGTCAGGACAGGACGGCCCAGCTCTGTCCGGCCGCGGCCGAGTTGGCCGGTTCGGTCATCCCGGTCGAGCCGGCGGTTGTGCCGGCGACGTCCAGGACCAGGCCGTTACCGACGTTGGTGATGGTCAGCGCACCGCCGCTGTTCTGGGTGACCTTCCACTTCTGCCAGGGGTTGTCGGGCGACGGGTTGAGCAGGTAGGTGCTGCCGACCCCGCCACCCCCGGCCAGCACCGCGTGGGTCTGGGCGGCGGTGTTGCAGTTGTCCGCGATCGTCACCGTGCCGTCCGCGTTCGGGGTGAACAGCCACTGCTGGGCGGCGCTGCCGCTCTGGTAGGCGTTGATGCCGGAGTTGCCGCCGACGGCGGCGTAGCAGCCGCCCTGGACCTCGAGCGCCTGGCCGCCGGTACCGCCGGCGCTGATCGCGTGGTACTTGCCGTCGCCGACGACGCTCGCCCGGCCGCCACCGGTGCCGCTGCCGCCGCCCATGCCGACGCTGCCGCCGGTGATGCGGTAGAGCGCGACGCCGTGCGCGGGGATCCAGTTGCCGCCGAGGGTACCGGTGGTGGTGCCGGTGGCGCCGCTCCAGATCTCCCGGTAGCCGTAGCCGGAGCCAGTCAGGCCGAGGTCGGTGAAGCTCGCGCTGGGCATGGCCCAGTTGTTCGGGTCCTGGTTGACCAGGGCGACGGCCAGGTCGCCGTTGGCCAGCTGGCGCTTGAGGATCACCGGCGCGGTCGGGGAGGAGGGCGCGCTGCCGACCAGGGTGGCGGGCTTGGCGAGGCTGTCCTGGTCGATGGCGATCATGTCGGGGTTCTTCAGGAGCGCCAGCGCGGAGGAGTTGATGCCGGTGGACCAGGTCTGGCCGTTCGCGGTGTGCTGCGAGTCGGCCGCGGTGCGCAGGTCGGCGCCGGAGACGAGCGGGGCGGCCATCATCGACAGGACGGACAGCTCGGTGCGCGACTCGTCGTCGGTGAACGGCTTGTTGCCCTTGTAGGTGTCGGTGACGCCCCAGACGCCGTTGGGGTCCTGCCAGCCGGCGAACATCATGTCCAGGTCGTTCCAGCTGCCGGGGTGGACGTTGCCCGGGTACTTCAGCGCGGTCTGCAGCTGGCCGTTGTAGAGCACTCCGTCCAGTTCGCTGTCCCGGTCGCCGCCGATGCGGCACATGTTGGCGACCTGGCCGCACCACACACCGGTGGGTGAGTAGCCGGGTGCCTGGTGCGGCTGGGTGCCGGCGGCGACGATCAGCGGGTCGGTGCGGGCCGGGTCGTTGGCGTTCAGCAGGTAGGGGATGCCGGTGTGCGCGGGCTGCGCGGACAGGCTGAGGGTCACCTTCGGCCTGCCCGTGGCGGCGGTCGCCGTGTCGAGGGCGCGCTGGAAGGTCTGCGTCCGGGCGTAGATGGACTGGGTGAGCTCCTTGCCCTCGCCCTGCGGGTAGTAGCTGTAGCCGTCGGGGCCGACGATCGTGGGGCCGTAGGGGCAGTCGTCGTACTTGACGAAGTCGACGCCCCAGGAGACGAAGTCGTTGGCGTCGGTGCTCTCGTGACCGAGGCTTCCGGGGTGGCCCTGGCAGGTGGTGTAGGTGTCGGTGGCGTAGAGGCCGAACTTCATGCCCTTGCTGTGGGCGTACCAGGCCAGGTACTGGATGCCGTTGACGGTCCGGCCGTTGACGGTCTGCGAGGGGAAGGCGTCCGGGTCGGGCACCAGGTGTCCGCTGGTGCGGTCGTTGCCGGTGCCGTCGGCGCCGGAGACCGGATTGCCGTAGTTGTCGTACAGCTGCATCGCATAGTCGGCGGTCTTCGCGAAGTCCGTGGTCTGGCCGTCGCGGTGGCGCGTCGACCAGCCGTCGTCGATGGTGACGGTGTTGTAGCCGGCCTGGACCAGGCCGTTGGCGGACATGAAGTCGATGGTCTGCTTGAGCTGGCTCTCGTTGACCTGGGGGCCCAGGCTGTTCCAGGAGTTCCAACCCATGGGCGGGGTCAGGGCGTTGCCGTTGCCGAGGGCCGCGGCCGGAGCAGCGGTGGCGAGGGCGGTGGCGCTGATGCCGGAGGCGGCGAGGGCCATGACGGCCAGCATGCCGGCGACGCGCTGTGGCGATGTGCGCATGTGGGGGCTTCCCGAGGGGATGGGCCGGGGCGGGGCCGCCCGAAGGGCGGGCCTGAGCACGGCTGATGGGGGTGGGGTGCTCTGAGCTCTGGCGTTGCGATGAGCTGATCGGGACACGTCTGCGCCAGTGGCACCACGAAGGGGGCGTGACGACCGCTCAGACAGCCGGCATCGGCGCGGCGCTGACGTGTCGGAACCACTGGGCCGCCTGATGTTCAACGGTGTGACATATGATATTGCGCTGATCAGAAACCTACAAGAGTCAACACAACCGCCCGTCCGACGTTGGGCGCGGATGTGTGGTTCGGCTGGAGACGGACTCCCCGCCAGGGACGTCCGCGTCCGTGTCAGGACCGGGGTCGAGTCGCGCGGGCGAGCCAGCAGGCGGCGATGAGGCAGAGGGCGGAGAGCGCGGCCAGGAGCACGGGGACGGCGGTGATCCCGAGGTGGTCGATGGCCGTGCCGAGAGCGGGAGTTGCCGCGACTCCGCCGGCCATGGAGGCGGCGATGACCCAGGCGCCGGCCCGGCTCGCCCGGGGGGAGGCCTGGTTGAGCCAGGACAGTCCGGTGGGGAAGACCGGCGCGATGGAGAGGCCGGCTCCGGCGTACGCGTAGGGGGCGAGGGCGGGCACCGGGGCGAGGGCGAGGCAGACGGTCATGCCCGCGCAGCCGGCGGTGACGATGGCGGGTGCCGACCAGCGCGAGGCCAGCGGGGCGACGAGGAACCGGCCGGCCGTCATCATCAGCCAGTAGCCGGAGGTGGCGGCCACCGCGATCCCGGCCGGGTGGCCGACGGCCTCCAGGTGGGTGGGCTCCCATCCGCCGATCGCGCTCTCGACGCCGACGTGCAGGACGTAGAGGAGGACGAAAACGGCGAGGACGGCGGTGGCCCGGCGGCCGGTCGCGGGTGCGGCGCCCGGCCGGGCGGCCGGCTCGGGCCGGTCGTCGCGCACCCCGCGCACGGTGAGGACGAGCCCGGCGGACAGCGCGGCGAGCGCGGCGAACACCGCCGGGTGGCGGTCGCCGCCGAACACGCCGATCAGCGCCGGGCCCGCGATGGCTCCGACCCCGAAGTGCGCGTTGAGCAGGTTCAGCATGGCCGTGCCGCGCCGGCCGAACCCGACGGCGAACAGCAGGTTGAGGCCGTAGTCGATGCCTCCGAAGCCGAGCCCGGTGACCAGTGCCGCGGCCAGGGCGAGCGGCCAGCCGGGAGCGAGGGCGAAGCCCAGGGCGCCGACGGCCATCAGGGCGTAGGAGGTGCCGAGCGCGGTCCGGTTGCCGACGCGGCCGTGGAGCCGGTCGAAGAGGAGTACGCCGCTGACGCCGCCGACGAAGTGCGCGCCCAGGCCGAGCCCGGCGCCGGACTCGGTGAGCCCGAAGCGTGTTCGCAGGGCGGGGATCGAGGGCCCGTAGAGCGCCTGTAACGCTCCGATCAGGACGAAGCCCAGGCAGGAGGCGACGACCGCGTTCCGGCTGAAGAGCACCTGGTCGGAGCGGTCGGTCTTCGGGGTGGACACGTCTGCTCCAGTGGGTCGGGCGCGCCGTCCGGTGCGGCGCACGGGCGGCCCCGGGTCGCAGGTCGCCCCGGACGGCGCGGGCTCAGCGCAGTCGGCGGGCACCGGCGGCGGGGAGGGCGGGGAAGGTGTGGGGCTGCGCGTAGCCCGCCCGGTGGAAGGCCTCGGCGATGGCGGCGGACACCCGGTCCGCGTCCGGCTCGTCGACCAGCACGATGACCGAGCCGCCGAAGCCGCCGCCGGTCATCCGGGCCCCGCGGGCGCCGGCCGCCACGGCGGTCTCGACGACGAGGTCGGTCTCCGGGCAGGAGGTCCCGAAGTCGTCGCGCAGCGAGGCGTGTCCGGCGGTCAGCACGGCGCCCAGGGCGTCGAGCCGGCCCGCCGGCAGCAGCTTCACGGCCAGCCGGACGCGCTCGTTCTCGCTCACCACGTGCCGTACCAGCGGCCGCAGTTCGTCCGGGAGCCGGTCCAGGGCGGCGGCGAGGCCGTCCGGCCGGAGGTCGCGGAGGGCGGGGAGTCCGAGCAGGGTGGCGGCCCGTTCGCAGCCGGCCCGCAGGTCGGCGTAGGCGCCGTCGCCGAGGTCGTGCTTGACCCGGGTGTCGACGACCAGCAGCCGCATCCCCTGGGCGGCCGGATCAAAAGGGATCTGATGCTGCGTCAGGTCACGGGTGTCCAGGTGGAGGGCGTGGCCCTCGGTGCAGCAGAGCGAGGCCATCTGGTCCATCACGCCACAGGGCACGCCGGCGAACGCGTTCTCGGCCCGCTGGGTGATCAGCGCCAACTGCGGCCTGGAGACTGAGAGTTCATGCAGATCGTGGTAGGCCAGGGCGACCGCGGCCTCCAGCGCGGCGGAGGAGGACAGGCCGCCGCCGCTGGGCACGTCGCTGTCCACGTGGAGGTCGGCACCGCCGACCGGGTGACCGGCCTCGCGCAGCGCCCAGACCACGGCCGCCGGGTACCGGGCCCAGCCCGGCACCCGCTCGGGGGCCAGTTCGGCGACGGACAACTCGACCACGCCGTCGTCGCCCAGGGTGCTGTACAGCCGGAGCAGGCCGTCGGTGCGGCGGCGCGCGGTCACCCGGGCGGTGTGCGGGAGGGCGATCGGCAGCACGAACCCGTCGTTGTAGTCGGTGTGTTCGCCGATCAGGTTGACCCGGCCGGGGGCGGCCCAC
>NZ_JBVHIP010000048.1:0-49944 GCF_055560495.1 Kitasatospora sp. NPDC023176
GCCCGGTGCGGTGAGAGTCGCACGCCGGGTTCGGAGAGCGGTCCGGGGAAACGGACCGGGAGCAATCCCGGCACCGCGCCCCGGGCCGACTCACCGGTGGTGGGTGCGGCCGCTCACTCCGCTACTCGTAGACGGTGGCCGCGCTGAGGGCCCGCGCGATGAAGGTCCAGTCCCCATTGGCCGGAAGGTCCTTGCCGAAGTTCCGGTACCAGCCGTCGGAAGACTCGGTCCAGGCAGCCAGGGCTTCGAGGAAGCGGTCGAGGGTGGAGTTCTCCCAGTCCTGCCCTCGGCGGAGGTAGTCCTGGTGCAGGTCGCGAATGAACGCGACCAGTTCTTCACGGCTGCGGATCTCGTCATCGGAAGTAAGCGGCATGAGAGGACCGTAGCTGACCGATGCCGGCGGACAGAAGCAACCACCAGCGCGGGCCCGATCACACGATCTGCGACAGACCCAGTGAACGTGCTTGGTTCTGGGGGCCTGCCTGGGGACGGCGCAGGCGCCGCTGGTTGGCTCTCTGGCGCGCGCTGGCGCCGCTCGTCAGCGCGCCTCTGCTCCGCTGGGCTGGTTGCCCGCCGTACTCCGGTGATACCGGGCGTCCTTCTTGGGCCAGCCGCGGTCGATGAACGGCGGGCGGTCCACCCGCTCGAAGCACCGCAGCAGGAACTCGGTGAAGGTGCCGGCGGTCTCGAACCACTCTCCGATCTCGCTCCAGACGATGATGCGCCAGTCGTCCGGGTCCGGTTCCACGGCGAGGAAGTAGTACGTGTTGCCCTGCTCGTCGTGCCCCCAGTTGATCAGACCGCCCTCCTCGGGATGGAACGGCCATGGGTACAGTTCGGGGTCATTCATTCCCTGCCACCCCTGGTGCCAGAGCCGCTCCGCCTCCTTGTGGCTGCCGTCCATCGGCCGGTCCAACCACACGTATCCGTCTACCGCGCCGGGCCCGAAGAGGTCCAGAAACGCCTTGTAATCGGTCGGCAGGGCCAGGCCCAGGTAGGCCTCCGACGCTTGCCACAACTCCGGCCGCGCCTGGCCCCACCACTCCGGCTTGCCAAGCCGATCTCTCAACTTGTCCAGCGCCGTTGCTGGCATGACCGCCCCCATCTGCCGTGTCCCATTGGTGCTGGAAGCATCCTGCCGCCATGGACCGACAGAACGGCGCCCGCCCTCGCATCAGGCCCGGCAATACGGTCGGCCGACAGGTCCGAGCTGAGCACGTTCATCCGTACTTGGCTGAGCACCTCAACGAGTACGCGGACATCCCAGGTCAATAACGATCGGCCCGTGCTGAAAGGGCTCCCAGTGCCCGCATCCGCTACGTCACGGACAACCACCGCGACGCAAACACCCAGTTCAACAGCCCGCCGAACAAGCGAACCCAAGATAATTCAGGAGCAGGTCGGGCACCGGTTCGCTTCCACCACCGCGATCTACACCGGGGTCAGCACGGACTTCATGAACACGATGATGCGCAAGGCGCTGGATCGCGCCTTCACCACCGAAGGGCAGATGGCATGACCGCGAAGCTCGACTACCGTTGGCACCTGAGGGAGCTCATGGCCGCCCGCGGCATGTTCTCCACGACCGATCTGCGGCCGCTGCTGGCCGAGCGGGGGGTGGACCTGTCGCCGAGCCAGACCTACCGGCTGGTGGTGGAGAAGCCCGAGCGGCTGAGCATGAAGACGCTCATGGCCCTGCTGGACATCCTGGGCTGCCGCATGGACGACCTCATCGAGCCGGTCCGCGCCGCATCCCGCGGCCGCCGGACGGCCTCCGACGCGGCGCCCGTGCCGGGCGGGGAACGGCCGGAGCCGGGCGTGGGCTCGTTCAGGCCCAAGCGGGCCCGTGTCCTGCCCGGTCCGCAGTGACTGGTACCGAACCGGCTCCGCGCTTCTTGACCGAGCCGCGCTCTGTAATCGCCGAGGCGGTCGCGGCCGCGGACCCCGGCATACCCGAGCCGGCCATTGCCCTGGCCGTCGACCGGGTCGCCGACACCCGCGCGAAGCAACGTCGGCTCGCCCAGGCCCTCGCCGCTGACCCAGCCCTGCTGACCTCGGGCCGCCCAGAGGGGCCGCGGCTGATCGAGCTGCTGGTGCGCGAACTGCTGCTGCACGGCCAGAACCGCCTGGTGCTGCCCCGCTGCGCGGGCTGCGGCAAGCAGGGCGTCCTCAACCGCGTCGACGGGACCCGGCGCATCTGCTCGACGTGCGGCAACAAGGCGACCGGCAGCGGCCCGCAGCCGTGCGCGGTCTGCGGCCAGAGGCGGCAGGTTGCGGGCCGCGACCGGGAGGGCCGGCCGCTGTGCGGGCGGCACCGCCAGGAGCCGGTGGACGGGCACGCCGAGGTCCGTCGGCTCCTGGGCCGGGCGTGCACCGGCCTGAGCGACGACGAGCTTGCCGCCGTCGTCACCGAAGTGCTGCCGCTTCCCGCACAGCAGCAGGCCATGGCACGGGACCTGACCAACCGCCCGGACCTGCTGACCGGGCAGGGCGCTCACGGTTCTCCCCGCGTGATCGCCCTGATCGCGGCTCTGGTCGCCCGAGGCGCCACCAACATCACCGTGCCGGCCTGCCCCATCTGTCAGCGCGTGGCCCCGCTGAACTACGCCCGCGATAACGCGCGGTGCTGCCGCCGCTGCTACGACCAAGCCCGGCTCCAGCCCTGCTCCTCGTGCAAGATCCCTTCGCCGGTGACGACCCGCACCGCCGACGGCGAGCCCCTGTGCGCCCCGTGCATGCGCCGCGACCCGGTCAACCACGAACCCTGCACCCAGTGCGGCCGTGTCGCTCTGACCCACCGCGACGCGGCCGGCCGGGCCGTGTGCGGCAGGTGCCAGCGGCCCCCTACGGCCATCTGTTCCGTCTGCCAGGTCCGCAAGCCGTGCCACTACGCCGACACCAACGCTCCACGCTGCGCGACCTGTACCAGGCGAAGCAACCGCGCACCATGCTCGAACTGTGGCATCCACCGCGTCATCAACGCACGCGGGTCAGAGGGTGACCCACTCTGCGCACCGTGCAGCCGTCGCCACGAGGTGTGCTCGGCCTGCGGCACCCTCCGGTACGCCTACGCCCGCTCGGCCGACGGCGAGAACCTGTGCAAGGTCTGCTACGCCAAGGACCCGATCTCCTTCCGACACTGCACCGGATGCGGCAGCCTTGAACGCCTCCACCACCACGGACTCTGTCCGGCCTGCGCCGCCAGGCGCCAGCTGCGCGCCCTGCTCGCCGGCCCGGCCGACCAGGTGCACCCGCGCCACGAGCCGATCGCCGCCGCGCTCACCGCAGGGCCGCCGTCCTCGCTCCTGCTGTGGCTCAAGCGCCCCGGCAGCCGGGAGCTGGTGGTGCGGCTGCGCGACCTCACCGAGCCCCTCACCCACGCCACGCTCGACGCGATGCAGCCGCCGAAAGCCATCAACCATCTACGTGCCGCGCTCACCGCCCACGGCGTCCTGCCGGGGCGCGACGAGCACCTGGCCGCCTTCGAGCGGTGGCTGCCCGGGGCCGTCGCCGCGATCGGCGACCATGACGACCGGGTCGTCATCAAGAGCTTCGCGACGTGGTTCCACCTCAACAAGCTCCGGCGCCGTGCTCGGCGCTGGCCGCTGACCCACGGCCAGTACCAGACCGCCAAGGGGGACATCCAGGCCGCCATCCGCCTGCTCGCCTGGCTGCGCGAGCACGGCACAACCCTGTCAGCCTGCACTCAGGCCGACATCGACCTGTGGCTCACCTCGAAAACCGGGGGCCGGATCCTGGTCCGCAACTTCCTCATTTGGTCCGCCAACCGCGGCCACTCCCGTCCCCTATCCGTCCCCGAACGCAAGGGAACCCGCGGCCCGGACACGTTCCCCGACGCCGAATTGCGGTGGAGCATCAGCAAACGCCTGCTGCACGACACCTCACTAGCGACCGGCGACCGCGTCGCCGGCTGCCTCGTCCTGCTCTACGGCCAGCCCGTCAGCCGGATCACCCACCTGACGACCAACCACGTCCTCGACATCGGCGACGCCCTCCACCTACACCTGGGCGCCAAGCCGCTGGAGATCCCCGCACCGCTGGCCGACCTGATCCGCCAGCTCGTCCGCACCCGCCGCGGCTACGGGGCCCTCGGACACACCGACGAGCACAGCTGGCTCTTCCCCGGCGTGCGCGCCGGCCGCCCCATCAGCGCCCAACGCCAAGCAGCCAGGCTCTACCAACTGGGCATCAAGACCCGCGCCGGGCGATCCACCGCCCTGCTGGACCTGGCCGCTGAACTACCAGCCTCCGTCCTCAGCGACCTCCTCGGCATAAGCATCCGCACCGCCACAGGCTGGTCCGAAGAAGCCGGCAACACCCGCCCCGGCTATGCGGCAGAGGTCTCTCGTCGGGCCAAGCGCTGACAGACGGTCGCGGTTGCCGGGGCCCCGGAGCGTGCAGGCACGGGTCGCCGGCTCTCGCCGTTCGTGCGCCACCACGTCAAACATGCTCGGCCGGTCTCCTGCTAAGTGCCTCAACTGCCCGGCGGACTGCGGTCTTTACGGATACCCACAGCGGGCTTGATGACGTCAGCCGGCCTCAGCCAGGGCGGGCCCGGCCATACACGGCGCCGAGCCAGCCCTGGCTGCCCCGGTCAGTGTCAAATACGTGCCTAGTACCCGGGACGGCCCCAGTGGGTGACCGAAACGGTGATCGAGGCCGGCTCTGACGTCTTCTCCAGAACAGTGAGAGCCCAGAGAGCGCCTGTGCTGTTGTCTGCCATGCAGTAGCGGGCTCCGACCTCGCCGGCGATCCCCTTGACGTGGGATCCCGCGCCGTTCACGACCCGTTGGCAGCCTCGGGCATCATTGATCGGCTCAGCGGTCTGAAAGAGTCCAGGGTTAACGTATGCCAGCACTGTCATTTGTCCCGGCGTATCCGGCCAAGTGCCGCATTTGATGGCATACAGGCTGTCTCCGAGGCGCATTTGGGTACTCACCTCGGGAGGAAGGTCCCCGGGGGTAAGGGTTGAACGCCCAACATTCACCAGCTTGCCGCTCGGTACAGGCTGGTCCCCATACAGCCCCGGGGTATCCAACTCGCAAGCATCCGGCGATACAAAACTGTCAGTCTTGAGAGTGACCTTTGCGTCCGCATACCTGAGCGGTAACTCGGCTTCCCCTGTCGCGTTTGACGATGCGGACGCAGTCTTCTGCGGCGGCGGGGACGCCGATGTTGTAGTGGTCGGGGCAGGTACAACTGCTTGGGAGCAACCCACAAGGGCAAAGGCAAACGTCATCAAGGCCATCAGCCCAGGCTGTGCAGCGGTCAAACGACGCTTCATCTTGCGGAACCCCCCGATGAGTGGACCGGCCGAGCAGCGTCAAGCATAGGTAGACGTCCGGTGGCAGAAAAGGTAGTTGGAGAACCTGGGCTGATGGCCCGGCTCTCGGGTCGCTCACCACCGTTAGCGGCGCAGGGCGTACAGATGGCCGCTGTCCGACACGGTGCCGTCCGCCCCTCGGTTCTTTCTGGTGGCGATGAAGACGGTGTCCTTGCCGATGGCGGGGTTCTCCATTACCTGGCCCTCGCTGGTGTATGTCCAGCGTTCCGTACCGGTCGCCGCGTCGACGGCGCGCAGCTTGCCGTCCCAACCTCCGAAGTAGACGACCCCGTCGGCCAGGGCGGGTGAGGAGAAGATGAAATCGCCGGTGGACACCGACCAGCGCTTCGTCCCGGTGGCCGCGTCGAGGGCGTAGAAGATCTTGTTGCTGCAGCCAAAGTAGACCAGGCCGCCGGAGACCACGGGGTCGGAGGAGATCTGATCGTCGGTGCCCTCGGTCCGGAACTTCCAGCGCTCCGAGCCGTCGGCGGTGTTCACCGCAAAGAACGTGCCCTTCGTCCCGCCGATGAAGACCGTCCCGTCTGCCACGACGGGGGAAGAGTCGTGGAATGCCTCACCGCTCGGGAAGGCCCACAGCGGGTTTCCGGTCGCCTCGTCCAGCGCGTAGAGGTGGCCGTCGCGGCTGCCGGCGTACACAACGCCCTTGCTGACAGCCGGGGACGAGACGATGCGGTCCTTGGCGGTGAACGACCAGCGCTTTGTGCCCGTGGCGGCGTCCACAGCGTGAAGGACATCATTCCAGCCGCCAACGAACACCATGCCGTCGGCAACCGTCGGCGCCTTCATCGGCGCCTGGTTGGAGGCGCCGGTGTGGTACTTCCAGAGCATCCCCGCGTCGTTGCCAGCATGCAGGACACCGTTGTGGTCAACGAGGTAGAAGTTCCTGCCCGACACGGCCAGAGCGCCGGGCACCCCGAACTCATTGTCATCCAGGTGCAGCGTGGACCTTACGGTTCCGCTGGAGGCGTCGACCACCAGCAGGTCGATCCCCGTGGAGGAGCTGTAGCTGAGGTAGTAGACCTTGCCATCGCTGACCACGGGGGAGGCGAACGCCCACGGGTTCCTGGGGATCGACCACAACTCGGAGGCCTTCGAAGCGGCGGTCGGCGCCGCCGATTGTGCGTTGGTCCGGCCCTCCTGCCCGTCGGTGGTGCCGAAGGGCAGGCTGGTGACGGACTTTTCGTTTGTCGGCGGGGAGTCCCCGCCGCCGATGAGCTGCACACCGCCGTAGCCGGCGAGCGCCAGGACGACGATGACCAGGGCAAGGACCACCAGTGCCCAGGGGTCGCCGTTGCGGATCTTGTTGATGATTTGGTCCCGGCCTGCAAAGTTGCCCCGGACCTTGTTGCCTGTCCCCTGGATGGTGATGCCTCCGCCGGAGGCGACGTTGGCGGGCGCAGCCGCAGCAGGCTGAGGTCCCGGCTCCGCAGCGGGCATGGTGCTGGTGAGCTGGACGACGAAGGGCTGGTCGGCAGCCATCACGGTCACCAGGGCGCTGTGAAGGCTAGCCTGGGCTGCGGGCTCCTGGGGGGCCGCGTCGAACGTGGCCACGGCCGCACTCTGCCCGGCGCCCGTGAGCCGGGTTCGGACCAGATCCCCGACCAGCGAGGCGGCGGCGCTGCCCGCGCTGGTGGCGGCCGCTGTGGCGGCGGTTGCCATCAGCTGGACCACGGCTGAGGCAAGATCGTCTAACGCGCTCATCGAGATTGTCCCCCCCTGGACGACAACGGTCATGCCCATGCTTCCAGACGGACCGGTGGCTCAAGCTTGCAGAAGCCCAATCGCAACCTGCCCCGCTGCGTCCTCGAGACACGCTCGAGGTGGCTCCGAATCCGTTGCCGATCACGGTCGGACAGCCGCGCCACCCTTGCCCGGACGGAGCAGCATGGCTCTCGATCGCGTTGCCTAAAGACCCGGTACTCCGCACCTTCGAATAGCCGGACTTACCAGCAGCGGGCCGGACGGATTCGAGGACTCGGGTCTGGGCTGTGGTCATGCTGGTTGTCTCCGGGGTGGTGTGGTCGGTTCCTGGAAGGGCGGAGCGGGGGCGGCGCTGGTGCGGCCTGTTGGGTCAGCCGTGCCAGCGGCTCTGCAGCTGGCGGATCGCCTCGATGTCGGCGGTGTCCTTGGGGCGCGCGGCGGTGGCCTTTAACTGGGCGGTGTCGTCGAGGGTCAGGAGCGGGATGCCGTCGATCAGGTCGGCGCGGTCGATCAGGTCGTCCGGGCGGCCGGCGGTGAGCCAGGTGTCGAAGATTTCGATCGGCAGGCTCGGGTGGCGGATGGTCAGGCCGAGGCCGGATCCGGCCGGCGGGGGCGGGGCGAGAGTGAGAGCCTGCCGCCAGGCGGGGCCGCGGGCGAGGACGTCCAGGTCGCTCAGCCGGGCACGCAGGCCTCGGGCGTACAGCGGGGCGGATCCGCACACCACCCAGTGGCCGGACGGCAGCCCGAGGGCGCGTAGTGCGTCGAACAGCCCGTCGGGGTCGGTCAGGGACACTGGTCAGCTCAGGACGGTGAGCAGCAGGGCGGCGAGGAGCAGTCCGAGGCCGATGTGGGCGGCCTGGTCGACCTGGGCGGAGCCGCCGGTCGCGAGGTAGTGGCGCTGGCCGGTGTGCTCCATCCACCACCGCACGCCGGTCCTGCGGTCGATGAGCGAGTGGGACAGTCCGATCCAGGCGAGGGCGGCGGCGGCCGCGGGCAGGCGCACGTCGAGGCCCAGGGCCAGGACGCCGATGGTGAGCAGGGCGGCGCTGGTGGCGACGTGGGTGCCGGCGTGGGCGAGGTTGGGGCCCCAGCCGTGGTGGTGACGGCCGGGGTTGGGGTCGTCCTCGCCCTCGGTCCATCCGGCTTTACGGGTGGCCTGGTGATCTGTCTGAAAGGGGTAGTCACTCAGGTGGTGGGCGGCGAAGAGCAGGACGAAGACGTCCGCGAGCACGGGGTCCTCCCGGTCGGGTGGCGGCTGGTGAGAGCTGAGTGGACGGCCGGCGAAGGGGCGGTCCTGGCGCAAACCGTGCCCGCCGTCCCGGCCGGGCTGGCGGGGAGCGACGGGCACGGTTGTGGGTGGCGTCAGAGCCCGGTCAGATCGCGGTGCCGGCGGGGTCGGCAGCCGACGCCCCCTTGAGGGCCGTGGCGAGGATGGCGGCGTGGTCGAACGCCAGCTGCTGCGGCAGGTCGTCGTGCTGCCACCAGCGGGCCGCACGGGCGTCGTCCCCGGCGGTGATCGCGGTGTCTTCGGGGACGACGGCGAGGTAGGCGACGGTGACGTACCGGCCGCGGGGGTCCCGGCCCGGGGCGTCCCAGACGCCGAGCTGGAGCAGGTCGGCGCTGTCCACGCGCACACCCGTCTCCTCCTCCAGCTCGCGAGCGGCCGCCGCGCGGCTCGTCTCCCCCAGGTCGACGTGGCCGCCGGGCAGCGCCCATTCGCCCTCGAAGGGGGCCCAGCCCCGCTCGATCAGCAGGACGCGGCCGTCCGGCGTCATGGCGACCACGTCGGCGGTGTAGCGGATGGACTCGAATGCCTCGGTCATCTTCTCGGCTCCCTGGTACAGGTTTGTGGGTGGTGTCGGCCGGGCGGCCGCGCCGCGCACCACCGTGCCCCGCCGCCGCGGCCTGGCCGGCTCGGGGGGCGGGGTGCGGTGGTGGGCAGCGTGAGCGTCCGGGACGGCGGTCAGCGCTCCACGACGACGGCCTTGTCGATGTCGCGGTGGGTCACGTGCACGTCGTGGCCGGCGGCGGTGAGGCTCTCGCCGAGCTGGTCGGCGAGGTAGCCGGCGCGGTGTTTTCCGCTGGCGCAGCCCACGGCGATGGTCAGGGGTGCGGTGTCGGCGGCGGGTCCGGCGGCGAAGGCCTGGGCGGCGGCGACGGTGGCGTCCAGGAGCTGGGGGATGCCGGGGGTGGTGGCCACCTTGTCCTGGATGGTGGGGTGGCGGGCGGTCAGGTGCCGTACGGCCTGGTCTCGGTGGGGGTCGTGGAAGTGGGCGCGGACGTCAAGGGCGAGGTGGGCGGCGGGGGCGGGGCCGTGGAGGTGGCCGAAGGAGATGATCTCGATGCGCACGGGCGTGGTCCTTCCTGGTGGTGTGAGCCGGCTGGGTGCTGTCAGTGGGCGTCGGTGGAGGCGGCGGGGGCGGGCCTGGCGGAGCAGTCGCGGGCGTGGCCGGTGGCCTCGATGCGCATCAGGTCCAGGTCCTGCGCGAGCCTGCCGCTGGACATCCGGCAGCCCGTGCAGCGCCACCAGGCCGGGCCGGGGGCCTGTTGCTGGTAGTCCGGCCACGGGTCGGCGCCGACGATCTCGACCTCGGCTCCGCGCCTGGTCTCCAGCCGGATCCAGGTGTGTTCGGGGCCGCCGTCGCTGGGGGCGTCGGAGCGCAGCAGGATGTGGCCGGTGGCGGTGATGCGGATCTCGCGGTCGGCGGCGGCGTTGCGCAGCAGGGTGCGCAGGGTGCCGCGTCCGCCGAAGACGTGGCTGCCGTCGAGCTGGTGGATGGCGGTGTGGAGTTCGTCGGCGGTGGTGCGGGTCTGGCCGGTGGTTCGGGCGCGGGCGAGGACGCGCAGCAGGACGTCGTAGGCGTCGTCCGGGTCGAGCAGGCCGGAGTGGCGCTGGGCGGTCAGTCCGGCGAAGACCTGCTCGATGTCGTCGGTGGTGTGGGTGTTCACGGGGCGGCGTTCCCGTCTGTAGGTGGTGGTGGCGGGCGGACGGTGTCCGGTTAGGCGTAGAGGTCGTGGGTGCGGGTGGCGGGCTGGGCCGACCATTGCGGGTGTTCCAGGTGGCGTTCGGGCCCCACTCGTACTGGCAGCTCGCGCAGCGCCAGAAGGCGGGCGGGTGGTGTTCCAGGTCGTGGCCCCAGCAGTGCGGACAGATGATGCGGGGTCGGCGCAGCCGGTTGGCGGCCCGTTGGAGCAGGGTGTGGATCACCGGATGGCCGGGGCGGTCTGGGCCGGGGCCGGGGCGGGGATGGTGGCGTTGGCGGCCCAGCGCAGGGCGGCCAGCGAGGCGGCGGCGAGCATCACGCCGACCAGGAGCAGGACGAAGAACCGGGCGTCGCGCCGGACGGCGGCCCGGACGGCGGCGACGTCGGCCGCGGTGGGCTCGTTCTGGTCGGCGAGCGGCTGGTCGGCGGGCAGCTGCACGATGATGACCCGCTCGCCGGGACCGGCCTGGCCGGTGTACGGGGCCGGCTGCCGCGTCCGGTAGGGGACCGGGGTGTGTGCGCCGGTGTGGGGCTGCTGGCGGGGGAGGGTCACGGATGTCTCCTGGTGGTCGGCGATTGCCCGGCCGGGTGGCCGCGCCGCGCACCGGAGCGCCCCGCCGTCCCGGCCAGGTGGCGGGGTCGGCGGGGCGGCCGGTGGGCAGCGTCAGTGCCCGGAACGGGGGACGGTCAGCGGGCGAAGGAGGGTGGGGCCGCCCGGTGCTGCACGGGGCGGCCCCCAGGGGTGGGATCAGGCGTGCTGACTGTCGTCGCCGGTGAGGCGGCGGCCGTTGATGTCGACCTGGAGCTGCTGGACGTCGACGACGACGGCCTCGATCCGCGGTTCGGGCACCTCGACGGTGACCGGCACCGTCACCGGCGGCGCCGGGACCGGAGCGGGGGCGGGCGGCGCGGCGGGGGGCTCGTTGATGACGGTGGTGTGGATCCAGGAGCCGGTCAGGGCGAGGGCAGCGAGCACGGCCCACGCGAGCGCGGCCAAGCCGGCGGCCACCGGCCTGCCCTGGCCCTCGGTGCCGGACCAGACCATGGAGACGGTCAGCGCGCCGAAGACGAGGGAGCCGAGCTGGACGCCGACGGTGGCGCCCTGGCGCAGCGCCCGGATCAGGATCACGGCGCCGGCCAGGCCCCAGAAGGTGAACAGGGTCCGCGCTCCTGCGGGCAGGCCGGCGGAGTGGATCTGGAGGTAGTGGTAGATCGGGTCGTTGACGGTGTGCCACAGGCGGGAGGCCGGCAGGGTGGAGTGCTCGGGCTGGGTGATCCAGTGGAGGGCGCGCAGCGCGTGCGGGCCGACGGCGAGCGACAGCATGGTCAGCATCAGGAGCGCGAAGAAGGCGAGGACGAGGGTCGCCTTCACGCTGGGCATGCCGTAGATGTCGCGGATCATCCACCGCGGGGTGCGGCGGGGGGTGCGCCAGATCAGGTCCGGGTCCTCGGTGTCCGGCTCGGTGACGGCCTGGTCGAGCGGCGTGTTGGGCTGGTTCACGGCGATCTCCTGCGCTCTCTGGGGGTCGGGTCGGTGATGCGGGCGGCCCGGCCGCGTCGTGCGGCCGGGCCGGGATGGCTGGTGGTGCGGTGCGGCGGGGTTCAGCCGTCGAGGCGGATCGGCATGAGCAGGTGCTCGTAGTCGCTGTCGGCGAGGTCCCCGGCCCGGCCGGTCAGCAGCGCCGGCTTGTGCTGGTGGGTGATGTGGAAGGTCGCCTCGGGGGCGGCCAGGGTCTTGAGCGCGTCGGTGAGGTACGCGGGGTTGAACGCGATGGCGGCGCCGCCCTCCAGGGCGCCGTCGGCGTTGCAGGGGATGCGGTCGGTGGCGTGGGCGTCGTCGCCGTGCCCGGCTTCCAGCAGCAGTTCGGTGCGGCCGTCGGAGGCGGTGGCGACGGTGAGGCGGATCGGGGTCTTGGCGGAGGCCACCAGGGAGACCCGCTTGAGGGCGGCGAGCGCGTCGTCCACGGCGACGGTCAGGGTGAGGGCGGCGTCCTCGGGGGTGGGGAAGACGTTGCGGAACTTGGGGAACTCGCCCTCCAGGAGCCGCGTGCCGAAGGTGTCGCCGGGGGTGGTGAGGGTGAGCTGTCCGTCCGACCAGCCGAGGCCGATCGGGTGCTCGCCGGCCATCGCCTTCGTGGCCTCGAGGAGGAACTTCGCGGGGACCAGGACGGTACGGCCGTCGTCGACGACGACGTCGGTGTCCTTCTTCTTGCCGCGCTTGGGCTTGGTTGCGGGCAGGGTTCCGGTCGGCTTCACGGTCAGCTCGCGCACCGCGAAGCGGTAGCGGTCGGTGCCGGCCAGGGTGAGCCGCTCGCCGTCCAGCGCCAGGTGAACGCCGGTCAGCACCGGCAGCGAGGCGTCGGTGCTCGCGGCGATGGCGACCTGGGCGACGGCGTCGGCGAGCGCGTCGGCCTGGACGGTGAGCACGGTGTCCGGCGCGGCGGGCAGCGCCGGGTACTCCTCGACCGGGAGGGTGGGCAGGGTGAAGCGGGCGCTTGCGCAGGTGAGCAGCAGGCGGGTTCCGGACACCTCGATGTCGACCTCACCTCCCTTGGGCAGGGTCTTGGCGATGTCGTTGAGGAGGCGGCCGGAGACCAGCGCGGTGCCGTCGTCGGCGATCTCGGCGCCGGTGCTGGTGGTCGCGGCGACCTCGTAGTCGAACGCGGACAGGGTCAGGCCCTTGTCGCCGGTGGCGAGGAGGATGCCGGCCAGGACCGGCACCGGCGTGCGGGCGGGCAGGGCGCGGGCGACGTAGGCGACGGCGTCGGCGAGCGGACCGGCGAACAGGCGCAGCTTCATGAGCACTTCCCTCGGGTGTGGTGGCGCAGGTTGCGGGTGCGGTTGGAGGGCGGAGCGTCAGTCCTCGTCCTCGTCGTCCTCGTCGAGGACGCCGGTGTACGGGGTGTGCAGGTGGAGGTCGCCGTCGTAGTCGGTGTCGGTCAGCACCCCGCCGTCGGCGGTGACCGGCGCGAAGTCCGGCGCCTGGGCGAGGCGCTCGCGCAGCTCGCCGACGTCGAGCAGCCGGGTGCGGGTGCTGCCCCACACCGAGGCCGGGGCGACCGGCAGGCCGGCGCCGGGCACGGGCGGGGCGGTGTGCGCGGTGTGGAGGTGGACGGTGCCGTCGTAGGTGGTGTCGGACAGCGGCTCGCCGTCGACCATCACCGGGGCGCAGTCGGGCAGCTCGGCCAGGCGCTCCAGCAGCTCGCCGGCGTTCATGCGGTTGCTGCGCCAGGACGCGGTGGGCAGGGGTCCCGCAGGGGCGGTGTGCCGCCCGGCGGCGGCCTGGGCGGCCTTGGTGATGGCGGTGACGGCTGCTGCGGCCATTTCTCCGGGCTTGGTCGGGTCGGCGGTGACGCTCACTGGGGTCCTCCGGACGGGGTCGTGGGTGCGGCCGGGCGGCCGGTGGCGCCACCAGTGCGCCCCACCCACCCGACAGGTGCGGGGTGGGCGGGGCGCGGCTGGGGACGGGACCGGTGGTCCGGTTCAGGAGTTTCGGCGGCGGGTCAGCAGCTGAGCGCGAGGTCCTGGGCCGCGGGCTCGGCGACGTCGATGCAGTTGCCCGCCTTGGCGAGGAACGCGTGCTGGACGGGTCCGGGCTCCGCGGTCAGCGCGTCGTTGAGGTAGATCGCGGCCTGGTGGAGCTCCTCGGCGTAGTCGAAGTACGGGTCGACGGTGATGCGGTCGAGGTAGGCGGCCGCGTCCTCGACGAGCTCGGTGAAACGCTCGGGGGTGAAGCCCTCCTGGGGGACCGTCAGGGGGCCGTCGTCACCGCCGGCGAGGTAGGCGATGTCCTCGGAGTAGCGGCGGATGAGGGTGTCGAAGGTGACGTCCACGACTGGGTTTCCTCTCGGCTGCGGGTTCGGCCGGTCGGCCGGCCCCGCCCCCGGAAGCACTCCGCCCGCCCCGGCCTGGGTGGCAGGGGCGGGCGGTGCGCGGCCGGGGGCGAGACTGGCCGACCGGGCTCAGCAGCCTTCGACGGCCGCGTGGCGGCGGGCCTCGGCCTCGGATTCGGCGGCCGCGAGGAGGTTCTGGACGGCTGGGTCCTGGCGCCAGGTACACCAGTCGGGTTCGCCGTCCGGGTCGGGGGCAGGCGGTTCGGCGCCGGCGGGCAGGTAGACGCTGGGCAGGTCGTCGTCTTCCCACAACGGGGCGGGGCGGCGGTTGAGGAACTGGAGCAGACGGGCGAGTCGCAGTCGCACGGGGTGTCTCCTTCGGTCGGTTGGCTCAGCCGTTGTTGTTGGTGATGGAGCCGCGCCACCCGGCGGACTGCTTGCCGATGTTGGTCTGGTGGGTGCGGTGGACCAGGGCCAGGACGGTGCCGGTCGCACTCGCCCCGTCGCCGGTGGCCGTGGCGGAGGCTCCACTGCCGCTGGTGGCGCCGGAGGTGACGGAGCGCAGCTTGCCGATCAGTGCGGCCACGCCGATGACGACGGCGCCGACCAGGACCGCGGCCCACTTGAGGACCTCGCCGAGCTTGTCGGCGTGCGGGGCGACCTCGGCGACGGCGGCGCCGATCACCCACACCGCGCCGCTGGCCGCGAGCGCCGTGACGGAGCCGACGAGCAGGTACTGGCGTACCGCCAGTGGCATGCCCTGCTCGGCCACCGGCTGCGCCGTGGCGGCGGGCTGCGGGGCCGGCTGCGGGTGCGCGGCGGCCGTGATGGCGAGCGGGTTGTGGACCGGCACCGCGACGGCCTTGCCACCGACGATCGCGGGCACGAACTCGGGCCCGTCCAGGGTGGGGCGCAGCGGGACGGCGAGGATCTGGCCGTCGAGGATGACCGGGGTGTAGCCGGTCTCCAGGATGTTGATCTGGGGGTCCGCCGCCCGGTCGGCGGCGGTGTGCGAGGCGTTGGCGGGGGTGTTCACCGGGGACTCCTTCGAAAAGCTGAGGGCGGGGTGGGGAAGGGGCTGTGGGGGCGGCTCGGCGCCTTCCAGGGCCGCCGGGCCCGGCCCGGGTAGCGGGCGGGTCCGGCGGCCCCAGGAGAGGCCGGGTCAGGGGTTGGTGCGGCTGATGCGCCGCAGCGCGGTGCGGGCGGCATCGCCGGCCGGGCCGGCGGCGACCAGCACGTGCGGGGCCTCGTCGATGACGACGACCGGCTGCCCGGTGCTCTGGGCCGTGCCGCGCAGGGCGACGAGCGCCTGGGCGGCCGTCAGCATGGCCGTGGTGTCGGCGTACCGGTCGTCGCGGCCGGCGGCGGGCAGCGCGGGTGCGGCGGGCTTGCTCTCCCAGGTGACGGCGCCCGAGGCGCGGGCCGCCGCCTCGGCCTCGAGGATCAGGCGCAGGCTCGTCTTGCCGCTGGTGGAGGTGCCGGTGATGAGCGGGTGGCGGATGTCCATGAGGTGTTCCTCTTCTTCGCGGGGTGCGTGGTGCCCGCCGCCCCGGGGTCGGGGCGGCGGGCGGGTGGGTGAGGGTGGGTCAGGCGGCGGCCGTGGCGGCGGGGGAGGCCCAGGCGCCGTGGCCGAGGTCGACGACCTCGTTCTTCTCGGCGGCCCGCTTGAGGGTGGAGGAGACGGTGGACAGCGGCATGCCGAGCCGGGCGGCGATGATGCCGGTGGTGGCCTGTCCCTCGGTCTCGAGGAAGGCGAGGATCGCCTTCTTCTTGTCCCCGCGGGCCGGGGTGCTGCCGTTGGTCGCAGTGGTGGTCAGCTGCTGCTCGAAGCCGGGCCCGGCCTGGGCCGGCAGCTTGGCGAAGGAGACCTTCGCCGGGGCGACGGTGCCGCTGCCCTTCTTCTGCGGCTTGGCCTTGGCGGCCGGGGCGGCCGCCGTGGTGGTCTCGGCGTCGTCGGTGACGCCGGGCACCGCCGGGAGCTCGCCCCGGCGGCGGGCCGCCAGGCGCTCGCGCCACTCGGTGTAGGCGGGGCCGATGTGCTCGGCGGCCTCCTCGGAGATGACGGCCGGGGTGCCGCGCTTGGCCCAGCGGGTGGCGATCCCGGCCCGCTCCGGCGCCCAGCCGCGGAACATCGCGGCCCGCTCCTCGACGCCCTTGAGGTAGCCCATGCCGGAGGTCGGCACGCCGGGCTCGTCCGGCCAGGTGGCGGGGATGTCGTTCGGGTCGGCGGGCAGGTTGATGACGTACCCCGCGGAGCGCTCGGTGGTGCGGAAGGCGATGTTGTTGCCCGCCGTCAGCGGCTGGCGCAGCTTGCCCGTGCCGAGGGAGTCGAGGGTGGGCAGGTGGGTGACCAGGCGCAGCTTGATGCCGACCTTGCGGCCGAGGATCGCGATGCGCACGGCGTAGTCGAGGGCTTCGGCGTAGTTGCCCCAGACGTCCTGCCACTCGTCGATCGTCACCGAGATGAGCGGCTCCTCGGGGGTGGGGGACCAGTCGGTGTCGCCGTACATCAGGTCGCCGTCCTCGTCCTCCCACACCGTCAGGGCGGAGGCCTTGGAGCGGCGGGTGAGCTCGGCGTCGGCGGCGATCAGCATGCCCATGCACTCGTCGACGCCCGGCGCGAAGTAGGACAGGTAGTCCTGCCAGAACCCGAAGGACTTGCCCTCCTGCGGGTCGCCGCCCCAGGAGGTGACGAGGCCGGAGTGCCGCTCGATGGAAAACAGGCTCCGCAGCAGCGCGGACTTGCCGGAGCCGGTGGCGCCCGAGATGTGGGTGTGCACGGCGCCCCAGCCGGGCCGCCACATCTGGTACTGCGCAGGTCCCCCGTCGATGTGCAGGCCCAGGCGGGCGATGCCGGTCTTCACGTCCAGGGCCTCGGGGCCGGGGAAGACCGGCACGGTCTTGAGCGGGTTCTTGTCGTAGACCAGCAGCTTGGCCTTGTCGGCGGCGCCGCCGGGCACGCCGTCGACGGCGATGGAGGAGATCGGCAGGCCGTAGGCGGAGGCGATCATCGTGGTCGCGGAGATCGCGGTGGCGGTGGTCTGCCGGCCGCCGTCCAGCTCGATCAGCGCCTCCCACGCCCCGTCGCCGGTGTCGACCGGGTTGACCAGCTTGGAGCCGGGCAGGGCGCCGCGGGTGGCGACCTTCTCCTCCCAGCGGGCGATGCGCTCCTCCTGGCCGAGCGGCTCGGCGGTGGCGCGGATCCGGCGGCGCCACCACCACGGGATCGCCGTGGCGGGGGTGAGGGCCAGCCACCACAGTCCGGTCATCGGCGCCTCGAACGGCCCGGTGCCGGTGACGGGCATCGCGGTCAGCAGGGCGCCGGCCGCGACCGCCGCCGCGCTGGTGCGGATCAGTTCGGCGCGGCGCATCGGCCGGTTCGGCGGGGTCGGCAGCACCCGGTGCCGGTTCAGGAAGCGGGCGGTGCGGCCGGTGTAGGGCTGCTTGGCCCGCCAGGCCCGGGTGGCGAGGACGGCGGCCGGCAGGGCGGCGTCGACGGCGAGCGCGCCGACGATGCCGTGCTGGGCGGCCGTGAGGGCCTGGCCGTAGCCGGCCAGGGCGAGGGAGGCGGCGATGGGCGGTAGGTGGCGGCGGTTGCGGTGCAGCCGGCGCCAGGCGCCGCGCGCGATACGGCTTCTGAGGGTGCCGCCTTCGGCGGCGCCGGCCCCGGCCGGGGCGGCGGGGGCGGTCGTGGGCTTCTTCATCACGGCGGTCGTGGTTCCTTCCCGGGTTTCAGTGGGCGAGCAGGATGAACAGCAGGACGATGACCGGCCCGAACATGCCGAGCAGGTAGATCAGGTCCATGGGGTCGCGGCGCATCTGGCGCCCCCCCTTTCTCGGTTGGCGGGTGTCCGGGTACCGGGTGCGGCACCTCGGCCGGGCACCGAACCGCCCGCCCCGCGGCAGGTCGCAGGGCGGGCGGGCGGTGCCTGACCGGGAGGTCACATGCGGTTGTTGTAGGCCTCGCGCTTGGCGGCCGGGACCGGGGCGGAGGCGACTGCCCGGTCGAAGCCGCCGTGCCGGCGCTCGATCGCGAGCCCGGCGGCGCGGGCCATGCCGTTGAGTTCGATCGCGGAGTTCGCGGCGGCCGCCACCGCCTGCGCCTGGCCGACCAGGGCGCCGCCGACCTGCTGGAAGTCGTTCAGCGTCAGCGGGTCGAAGCCGAGCTCGGTGATGGCGTGGTAGTTGCGCTCCGCCTCGACGACCTTGGCGTTCAGGCGCTCGAAGCGGTCGCGGGCGGCGGCCTCCTCGGCGGCCGTGGCGGTCGCCAGCTGCACCAGGTTCTCCTGGATCTGGCCGTAGGTGATCTCTGCCATGCAGGTCCTCGCAGTTCTTCTCGGGTGCTGACCTGTGGTCAGTCGCCGTAGGTGGTGGTCTCGGCCATGTCGACGTCGGAGGCGTTGCGGGCCTCCTGGATGCCGCCGTGGCGGCCCCACACGTTCGTCGACGCCTGGGTCGCGTTGCGCTCGGCGAGGTCGGAGGCGCGCAGGTCCTCCTCGCGGGTGCCCTTCAGCTCGGTGAGCTTCTCGACGATCGCGGCGAGCTCGCCGAGCGTCGCCTTGTCGTACTTGGCGGCCGCGGCGGCGTTGTAGGCGTGCTCGGCCTTGGCGCGCAGGTCGGTCAGGCGGGCGACGGCGGCCATCGCGTCGTCCTTCTCCATCCGCGCCCAGCGGGAGAGCTGGGCGAGGTACTGCATCAGGGAATCGACGCCGGTGACCTCGGTGACCCGCGTCGCGGTGGTGGGCAGGTTGCTCATGGGGCTCCTCGGGGTGCTGGCGGCCCCGTCGCTGGCGGGGGCCGTGGGTGAGGTGCTGTCGTCGTCCTTGACGATCCGCAGCGGGGGGTAGTCCTGCGGTTCGGCCGTCGACGGCGGCGCCCCCGCCGGGGCGGTCCCGGAGGGGGCGTTCCTGGGGGGCGGCACCGGCGGTGTTCCACCGCCGCCGGGCGGCGCGGGCGGCTGGCCGGGCGGGACGGTCGGCGGGTAGTCGGGCTTGGGCGGCGGCGCGGGCGGGTCGGTGGTGACGTGGACGTGCACGGAGGCGTCCGCCTTCGCGGCCGCCTCCGCCGGCTCCTTCGCCTCGGCGGTCGGGGCCTTCGGGCCGCCGGTGTTGACGGCCTCGTCCTCGACGATCTCGGCGTCGATGATCCCGTCGTCGGCCGCCTCCGGCCCCGCGGCCCCGGCCTCCTTGCCGACCTCGGCCTTCTCGCGGGCCGCCTCCCGCTCGGCCTTGGCCGCCTTCACCTTCGCCCGGCGCTCGCTGATGGCCGCCTTGGTCTCGGGCCACGCCTTGCGCCAGCCCTCCTTCACACCGGAGGTGAAGGTGTAGACGCGCGCCACCGAGTTGATCGCGCCCTCGGCGATCTTGCGGCCGGTGTCCGTGCGGTCGATCGGCCTCGGCGGCTTGGGGGTCTTGGTGTGCTTCGCCGCGCTCTCGCGCCCGGCGGTGACCCCGCCGCCGAGCGCGTACGCCAGCGCCATCGCGATCAGCAGTTCCATCGCGCTGTCCCCTTCCTCTACTGCATGCCGAAGGCGGAGGCGACCAGGTGGCCGATGAACTTCGCGATCGCGCTGATCGCGGTGGCGGCGCCGTCGCCGACCTTGCCGGGGATCGCGGTGATGAAGAACGGCATGCAGGCGGCGAGGGCGAGGGTGCGCGGGGTGCACTTGTCGTCCCGGATGTCGATCAGCAGGATCACCGCGGCGCCGAGCGAGATCAGCCAGCCCAGCCCGACGCCGACCCAGTCGGTCATCAGGTGCGCCACCGTGTCGTTGGCCCAGGTGGTGCAGGTGGAGATGAGGTGACCCAGCCCGGTACCGGCCAGGCCGACGCCGCCGGCGGTGAACATCGCGATGTGCAGCCGGGGCATCTCCAGCTTCGACAGCGCCCCGTTGATCGCCCCGGACACGCCGCCGGAGCGGCCGGCGCCGCCGCGGTGGCGCCGGCCCATGCCGGCGGTGACGGTCTGCCCGCCGCTGGCGAGCACCTGCATCGCCACCGACAGGGCCATGCTCGCGACGCCGACTCCGGCGCCGACAACGGACTCGATGACAGCCATGATCGTCCCCTCCCAAGGGGGTGTAGTGGATCAAGAAAAGTGAGTGCCGGACCCCCGTCAGGAAGCCGGAAAAGGAGGCCCACGCCGCAAGTTGCGGTTACGCACCGTGGGCCGGTACTCTCGCGCGCGCGCCTGCGCGCCCCTACGCGTTGGGCCCGGGCAGATACGCGTACGCGACTTCGCATCCATGCGTAATTCGCGTTCTCGGCTACGGTGCGTGTTGGTCGGCGGCGGCCCAGAATCCGTGCGCGATATGCGCCGCCAAGCCGTCCTTCTGGAGTCGCCGAAGCGCCGTCACGACCGTCGACTGGCGGGCCTTCAGCTGCTCGACAATCACCGCTGTGGTGACCACTCCTCGATCTTCGAGGAGCTCCAGGACGCGGTCCGCGATTGAGATCCGTGGCGCCGGCCGCCGCGGCGAACGGGGCCACGGAATACTGGCCGCCGCCCTGCGGGCTCGCGGTCTCAACCTCATCTGTGGCTGGGTCCGCATCTTGGCCCGCCGCCCAGGCCCAGCGGGCCAAGGGCAGCCGGTCAGCGCCTGGACGGCCCCGGAGACGATGCTCACCGGGTCGCCGTCGCCGAAGTCGAACCACTCGCCACGGACCCGAAACCGCTCAAGCCACTGGTGAATCCGCAGTTCTAGAGCCCTGCCACCCTCGGCCGCCCACAGGACATACAAGGCAAACGGCGAGGCTCCTTGCAGCGCCCTTAGGCGTAGGGACAGGTCGTTGGTCGTGCCGATCTTCACCGGACGGAACTGGCTGGACCCGATGACGTACACCACCGAGCAGTCGGCCTTCGTCGGCGAGCTGCCGCTCACCGCTTCTGACCTGCAAGCTTTCCTGAAATCTGGCGCAGAACGGCGGCAATCTGCATCCACTCCCCATCCCTTGCCGCCTCCGGCAGCCGGCCGATCACCGACCGCAGGACGTCCCATTCGGCCTCCGCGGCCTCCTTCGGGCCGCCTCCAGCCGCCTTGCTCCGGATCGTCGCGGCGTGCGCGCCGACCCGCCGGGCCCGCTGCTCGCTGCGCTTCTCGGTCCGCTTGCGCCGCCAGGCCGGCGGCTGGGCGGGGCTGCTCACTGGTGCCTCCTTCCGGGATCGGCCCCGCCGGGGCTGATCCGATCGCTACCGTGGTGTTCGGCGCTTCGGCGCCTTCGCCGGTCACCAGGGCGATTTGAGCGCCCTGGTGGTCAGCGGAAGAGCCGACGGGTCCGTCAGGCAGCGGCTTCGCCGCCGTCCTGGTCGCTGTTCTTCGTCTCGTCCGAGACCGGCATCTCGTCCTCCAGTGCGGAGGCGATGACCTCGTCCCCGAACTGCGAGTCGTCCGCGAGGCGCTTCTTCGCGTTCCGGATGCGGTCTCCGACCCACGTCTCGCCCTTGCCGTAGCGCTCGCCGATCGCGTCGTTGTTAATCGGCGAGCCCTCCAGCATCAGCCGCGCGACCTCGCGCTCGGCCTGCTCGCGCAACTGCGAGCGCAGTTCGCGAGGCACCGTGCCGGTGGCGCCGCCGTTCTGCGAGGCGATTTCCGAGGGGAAACGCGAGGCGCCGGTGCGGGAGGTGCGAGCGGTCTGCGAGGCCAGCCGCTGCTGCCTCGCCGATGCGCGCTCCTCCGCCTTGCGGCGCTTCTCTGCAGCCTCTGCGGCCTCCTTCTCCCGGCGCTCCTGCTCGGCCACCTGCTGCTGCCTGACCTGCTCTTCCGCCAGCAGGATCTTGGCCTGGGCCTCGCCCTTGGCCTTGATCCGCAGCGCCTCGGCCTCCGCCTCGACCCGCTTGCGAGCCTCCTCGGTTTCCCGCGCGAGGCGCTCGCGCTCGGTCTCGATTTCCTGCTCGCGGCGGGCCTTGGCGTCCTCGTTTTCCTGGGCGAGTCGGGCCTGCTCGGTCTCGCGAAGCGTCCTCGCGTTCTCCAGTGCGGTCTGCTCGCGGAGCCGCTCGATTTCCGCCTCGCGATCGCGCTGTGCCTTCGCGGTCTCGAACTCGCGGTCCTCGCGAAGCTTGCGCTCCTCGCGTTCCGCCTTCTCGGCTTCCAGCCGGCCCTGCTCGCGAAGCCGCTCGATCTCCGCCTTCGAGGCGCGCTCGGCCTGCTCGGCCATCGCCGCGACCTGCTCGCGTTCCCGGCGTTGCTCGTACTCGCGGTCCTCGCGAAGCTTGCGCTCCTCGCGCTCTGCCCGCACGGCCTCGGCACGATCCGCCTCGGCCTTCTCGCGCTCGGCCCGGATCCGGTCCTCGTGCTCCTTCTTGGCCCCCTGCTCCTGGTCCTCGTAGACCTGGAGGACCTCGCGGACGGCTTCCAGCCGCTTGGCCAGGTAGGCGCGGTAGCCGGAGGAGGCCTCAGCCAGGGTGATCAAGAGAAACGGGGCCACAGAGTGGAGCAGCAAGCCGCCGGCGTCCGGGTGCTGGGGCACCAGGTGGAAGACGCCGTCGGGGAACCAGGAGGTCCAGGAGTTCATCAGCCAGGTGGACAGGCCGGCGAACCAGCGCAGTAGGAAGGGCCAGCCCTTGGCCCGCTCGCCGCCCTGCTCGGTGAGCACGCCGTCCACGTAGAGCACGGTGATCAGGGCCAGGGAGGCCAGCGGGTCGAGCATCCAGGCGATCCAGGCGGGAATGTCGTGGCTCATGGCGAACAACGTGACGTTGACGCAGGTGAAGATGAGGGCGCCGCCGCCGATCGTCATCAGCGACCGGGTGATCAGGTCGCCGAGACTCTCCAGCTTCTCCAGCGCCTTCTTGGCCGCCAGGTACTCCTGGCGGGTCACCACGTGGACCAGGCCGGCGGTGGGTACCGGGGCCGGGCCGCCTGCGGGGGCGGGGTGGCGTGCGGCCGGCACCTGGTGGGTGCGGGCCGGGTTGTCGATGGTGATGGTCACCTCGTCTCCTCTCTGTACGGCGGTGACGCCGGGGTGCGTCGGGCACCGTCGAACGCCCCCGCGACCGGCGGTCCGGGGCGGGGGCGAACGGCAGCGACCGCTGCGGGGTCAGGTGGTGCGGGCGCGGTTGCGGGCGGCGCGGCGCTTCATGGCGCGGCGCTCGTCCTCGCTCATCCCGCCCCACACGCCGTGGTCCTGGCCGGTCTCGAGAGCCCACTGGAGGCACTGCTCCATGACGGGGCAGCGGCGGCAGACGGCCTTGGCCTCCTCGATCTGCAGCAGGGCAGGACCGGTGTTGCCGATCGGGAAGAACAGCTCCGGGTCCTCTTCGCGGCACACCGCGCGGTGGCGCCAGTCCATGACGGCCTCTCCTTCTTCTGTGTCGTCGGGGTGTGTTCAGGCGTTCTGGGGGAGCCGGGCGGTGCGGGCGAGCTCGTGGAGCGCGGCGACGGTGCCGGGGTGGGCGGCCTCGTCCAGGTGGTGGCGCTGTTCGAGGAGCGCGCCGGTGGCCGCCGGGCAGTCGAGGGCCTGGCTGGTCCAGTAGTTCCAGGCGGCCTCGCCGGGCTCGGCGACGACCTCGTCGCGGTCGGCGTCCCAGGCTCCGCAGTGCGGGCGGGCCTCGCTCTGGCCGAGCGTGCGCACGGTGATCTGCCAGACCGGCCAGTCCTCGCGCGGGCCGGGCTCGATCTCCAGGACCTCGTAGACGACGCCGGCGTAGCCGCCGCGGTAGATACCGCCGACGCGGCGCGGGCCGATCTGGCGGGCGACCCAGCGGCGGTAGCTGGCGGCGTCGTAGTAGGCGCGGCGGGCGGGGGAGGAGGTGCGGGCGTGGTGCCTCATGGGTGGCCTCCGGCCGGGGAAGTTCGCGGGGCGCCGCCGCACCCCCTGGGCCGGAGGGCCGGTTCAGGGGGGTGCGGCGGCGTAGGGGAGTGGCAGGGTTGGTCAGCCGGCCGCGCGGACGCGGCAGCAGATGCGCTTGCCGATCGGCGAGGGTTCGACGGTCCAGCCGGGGGCGAGGATGTCGAGGAGGGTCAGGCCGCGGCCGGACTCGGCCTCGTCGCTGTCCGCGGGGGTGTTGGTGCGGCGCGGGGCGACGTCGGCGAGCGGGTCGTGGACGGCGACGACCGCGTCGGCCGCCCGGGAGCGGTAGACCTCCACGACCAGCGGTACGTACTCGCCGCAGGCGCGCACGGCGTTGCCGATCAGCTCGGACGCGACGAGCTGCGCGGACTGCGCGGTCTCCAGGTCGATGCCGTGGGCGAGCAGGACGGTCAGAGCCAGGGATCGCACGGTGTGGACGGCGTCCTGGCCGGCGGTCAGGTGGGCGGTGATCCCGCCGGGCCGCTGTCGCAGGTACAGGCCGGGGCGAGGCGGGGGCAGGGCCGGGTCGTGGGCGGTCAGGCCAGCCGCGGTGCCGGTACCGACGACCGTAGGCGGCGTCATCGCTTCCCGCCCTTCGGCTTGCTGGGCTTGGCCACCGGCGTCCCGCCGGCGAAACTGCGGCCGGCCATCACCGACGACCTCCCCGGTGCTCCATGGCCCGGCGCAGCAGCTCCTCCGGGTCGGGGTCGCTGTCCCCGGGGACGGGGGTGTAGTCCTGCCGGGTGCGTGCAATGATGTTGTGCAGCACAGTCGTTGCCTCCAACTAGGCGCGACGTTGACGGCCTCGGGAGGGCAATCCCGGGGCCGTCGCTGTTTGTGAGGGCGACTCCTGCCGTCCCCCCGCCGCCCCCGCACCGGCAGACCGGGGCGGAAACGACGGGCAGCGTCGCAGGAGAGAGAGCACGCTGGTCAGGCCGCAGAGCGCAGCGCGGTCAGGTGCTCGAAGGCGATGCTCGAGTTGGCGGGGCGGTGGGGGCGGGGGACCGGCCGGTGGCCGGTGGCGTCCACGGAGTTGGTGGCGAGCTCGGCGACGTCGACCGGGTCGGCGGCGGTGTCGAGCCGGCCCGCGAAGATGGGCGTCGGCTGGTGGCGGAGGCGGTTCACCAGGACGTCGGCGTTCCCGTCCAGGAGGTCCAGGACCTCGGTGAAGGAGAGGCTGCGGGTCGCGGTGAACTCCGCCGCGTGCAGCCACAGCTCGCCGCACAGGTCATCCGCGACGTCGCTGTCGGTGTCCAGGCCGGCCTCGTCCAGCAGCTCCCGCACGAGGTCCCGCAGACCGGTCGAGTACCAGGTGTAGGCGTCGGTAAGCAGCTGGCTAGGGGTGTTAGGCATGGCGATCTCCTCGGGATGGGTGGCGCTGCTGTGGTGGCTGTACGGGCATGCGAAGCGGCGGCCCGGAGAATCCGGGCCGCCGCAGCTGGTGTCGGTGATTCAGTTCGTGGGATCGAGGGGGGCGGTCAGGCGGCGTCGGCCTTGCGCAGCGGGCTCGCCTCGCGGATCGCCCGCTCGGTGCGGGTCCTCGCCAGCGCCCGGGACTGCTGGGTGGTGTCCTCGTGGTCGGTCGGCACCCCGGCGCTGAGGATCGGGGACCTGGAGCCGACCAGCGCCTGGCGGCGGGCCGCGTCGGCGTGGGCGACGGCCGGCTCGACCGCGGCCCACTCCTTCGCCCGGCGGGCCGGGAGCTGGCGGGCCCGGGCGCAGTCACCAGCGGCCCGGAGCTCCTCGTACAGCGCCCGGTTGCGGCGTTGCTGGGGCTCGCGGCGCAGCAGGCGCAGGTAGTCGGTGCCCAGGCGCTCGCCGTCCTGGCAGTGCTTCTTGCCGACGCAGGTCGCGCAGCGGGAGCGGTGGGTCTCGTACGTCTTGCGGGCGGAGTCGGCGGTGGCTGGCGCCGGGTCGAGCTGGGTGATCGCTGGCGGCTGCGGCGCCTTCACCTTGCGCAAAACCTTGGTCGGCCGACGGGACGCGACGTCCGCGATGGCCTCGGCTCGCCGCCGCTGCCACTTCTCGACCGCCAGATCCATCACGACCAGTCGGTTGGAGTTGGAGCAGCGGCGCGCGCCGGGCGTGCCGGCCGGGAGGGTGTGGTGCGGGACGAGCTTCCACTGCGTGCTGCCCTTGTCGGTGGTGATGGGGCACCAGGTGTCGCAGTTCGAGCAGGCCAAGTGCTCCTTGCCGGGGGTGAGCTCGATCAGGTTGACCGGCAAGGTCGAGGCGACGATCGCCGGCAGGGAGGAGATGTTCGCCGTACGGGTCCGCCGCTTGCGGGGCTGGGCGGTGGGGATCGCGGTCGAGGTGGGCATCAAGGCTCCTCGTGAGATGCGGAGGGAAGGCTGAGGGCCGCGTCGCGGTGCTCTCTCCGCCCGCCAGGCCGACCGGAAGGTCCGGCGCCCTAGAGGGCGGACAGCGCATCAGCGCTGCGTGGCGGTCGCGCGGGCGGTTTGGTGGAGCTACCAGCCCTCGCCCCTTTAGGGCGGCGACTACCTGCGGCTAGGCACGCCGAATAAGCCCTGGAAGGGAGGCATTCGGGGGCCTTGGAGAGCCGCTAGGCGGCCTCCTGATTTCACTAGTGAACAGGCTTTGGGCTTGACCGTCAAGGCCTTCGCTAGTGAAATTGCTTCAGCGATGGCCTTGGGTACTTCACCCATGACTGTTCGTCAATCAGGATCCACAGCACCGTGAGTGGGCGCGAGCCTCCCGCGTGGCACTGCTGTGGAACCGGGCAAGGCCCACACCAGCGGGAAGTGACGGGGAGGTGGCTGTGGACACGGCGATCCGGTGGACCGGCCAGAAGGCGCGGCTACTCCAGGAGACGCTCGGGCTTTCGGTCCGCGAGTTCGCGAGGAAGCTGGGCGTAGACCCACGCACCGTCACCAAGTGGCGAAAGCATGGAGAGGGCCTGACCTGCAACGATGAGATGCAGGAGGTGCTGAGTCTGACTCTGAACCTGGCGTCCGAGGAGCAGCGCGAGACCTTCTACATCCAGATGGCCAGCCAGCCGGTGGACACCGCTGCGAAGCCTGGACAACAGGCTGGCCCATTCGCGGTCGTCTCACACAAGTTCATCCCGGCCTACGTGGGATCACGGCTCCGACCCGTGTTCGAGGAGGCCCTGCCTCATCCCGAAGGGCCGGGCGGTTTGGAACAGCGAGTGCTGCCGCTGGAGCGTCCGGAAGGGGGTACCGCTACCGCACATCTGCTGGCGTGCGGCGTGGCCGTGGTTCACCTGGCCGAGGAGCTGACGCTCGAGAGCATCACCGAGCTCGCCCTCTGGCGATACCGCACCTACCCGACGGATCGGGCGTGGGCTGGGTCCGGCCTCAACGCTCTTCTAGACGCCGCACTCCCTGACCAGCCCCGGATCGACGATCCGCAGTACGTCCTGTCCGTCTACGAGCTCCGCGAGCAGCACTGGCCAGCGTCGGCGCTCCCGACGGCACTGCACCTCCTCACGACTCCCTCCGTGCTGGTCAACCGGCAGAACCCTGACGCCGTCGAACCCATCGGTCCGCACGTGGAGACTGAGAAGTTCACCTCGGCCTGGACGCATCCCGATGTCGTGGCCTTCCACGGCGGCTCATCGCCGGGCCTCGCTGGCTGGTCCGGCGTCACCTATCACCCTCAGCCTGACGAACACGCTCTGACGGTCCGCGAGATTCTCGCGCTGGAGGTCGACGTCCAGGGCCTGTGGGCGCTCTCCTCCCGGGTCCTCGACTCCATCGAGGACGGGGAGGATCCGGTCATGCCCGAGGAGTATGGCTGGCGCTACCTAAGGGGCGCGTACTCTCGGCTTCGAGCGTCCCGCCCGGCCGAGACCGCACAACACCGGGCCATGCGAGAGGCGATCTTGAGTACGAGCGATCTGCCCGGCCGCCTCCGCGACGCCCAGGAAGCCCTCCGAGACAGTCGTGTGTGAGCAGGCGAGAGAGGCAGAGATGGACCCTCGGACCACGGCATTGATCGTCATCGACGTACAGCAAGGCTTCATCAATGCACACAGCGTCAGAGCAGTCCCGGTGATCGTCTGCATGGTCGAGGCCTGGAAGTCGGCGGGTGCCCCTGTCGTGTTCGCCCGTTTCCAGAACCCGCCGAACTCTCCTTACGAGAAGATCAGCGGGTGGACCCGGCTGCGGACGCCCGAAGAGCAGGCCATCGTGACGGAACTCCAGCCCCACGTCGGGGACGCAGCCGCAGTGATCGACAAGGGGACTTCCTCCGTCTTCGCCAACGGCGCGGGACGTGCCCTGTCCGAGGCCGGCTGGACCGACTTGGTATTCGTGGGTATCGACACGGACTCGTGCGTCTACGACAGCGCCGTCGACGCCTATCACTCCGGCTTCCGCCCCTGGATCGCCGTCGACGCCTGCGCATCAAGCGGTGGCGAGGAGTACCACTCCGCGGCCTTGCTGCTGGCCCGCCGCAACATCGGTCGCGCTCAACTCGTCACAAGCCACGACGCTATCGAGCGTCTGACCAGTACCGAAGGGGCCTATTCGTGAGCACTGCGTTCGGCAACCCGGATCTCGTAATCGTCGGCGGCGGGCCGGCCGGGTGTGCGGCAGCGCTGATGGCGGCCAGCCTGGGTCTGCGCTCGGTACTGATCGAGGGCAACGACATCGGCGGGCGCCTCCATGTCATCGGTGCGCTCTCGAACGTGCCCGGCGACTGGGCCGATGGGCCGTCACTCGCCAAGGCGCTTGCGCGCGATATCCAGCGGATCCAGGGATCAGGCCACTGCACGGTCATCAGGAACCGCGCGGTTTCGGTATCTGCCGACAGCCGGTCGGCAAGCGTCACTCTGGCTGACGGCTCGACGATCACGGGCAACTCGGTGATCGCCGCTACGGGCGTCGCGTCAGTTACTCCAGCTGAGGCTGGCTGGATCTCCGCGCCAGCCGACCTCGAGCCGGCGCCGCTCTGGCGAGCACGGCCCGCAGACCTGAAGGGCCGCGTATGTGTCCTCGGCGGTGATCGGCCGCTGGGTACTTGGCTGCGCGCCCATCCGGACGTCCAGCGGCAACTCCTGGTCGTCCATCCCGCCACCGACGACTACAAGATCGCCGAAGTGCAGCAGGACTCCCGCGCCCAGTTGCGCCGCGCTCGCCACGTCACGCTCAACCCTGCTCCTGGCGGCGGCTACATCGTCGAGGTCGAAGCGATGGACGGCTCGGCCACGGCCTACGCCTGCGACACGCTACTCACGAACATCGGCAGCAGGCCCGCCGCGCTCCCCGGGTTGACCGCGGACGAGGATGGCTACTGCCCATCCGAGTCGCAGGAGCCGCTCGTCGCGACGGCCGGTGACCTCCGGTCAGCCCGGTTCCAACGCATCGTTACAGCCCAGGGCTCGGGTGCCCAGGCGGTTCTGAGCTGCTACTACTCCGCTGCGGTGCGGGCCACGACGTAACCAGGTGGGCCTGAGGGAGTTCCACACCAAGTTCCACGGAGCCACCTAGAAGTCCAGGTGATGCCGGCACCAAGGTGGCTTCGGAACCATCAGGCCCTCCCCGCAGACTTCGCTAGTGAAATCGGGTACTCTCCTCGCATGACTGCTGCTCGTGATCATCGGCGCCCAGGCGCAGCCGACAGGATCGCGCAAGACCTGCGCGAGAAGATCGACTCTGGCCAACTGGGGCCCGGCGACCGGCTCCCGCTCACGCGGGAGCTGACCGAGCAGTACGGCGTCACGGGCGAAACGGTGCGGCAGGCGATCATCAAGCTCAAGGCCGCCGGTGTGGTCAGGTCAGTCCAGGGCTCTGGTGTCTACGTCCGCGAGTGGCGGCCTCTGGTCTACCGACCGCAGAGCGAGTTCCGGCGCAAGCCGCCAGCTGTCGATATCTTCACGAACCTGCTCCAGACCGAGGGGCGGGACGGCACGCAGACCATCGAGGTAGGCGTCGAGCTTCCAGACGAGACCGTACGGCAGCGACTGCAGCTCGCCCCGGGCGAGCCCGTCGCGTTCCGCCGGCGAACGAGCTTCGTTGACGACATGCCCTTCGCCACCGACGACTCCTACGTTCCCCATCGGATCGTGGAGGGCTCGGAGTGGATGACGCCGGACGATGTCGAACGCGGCACCAACCAGGTTCTTGCTGAGCTTGATCACGAACTGGTCGAAGCGCTAGACGAGATCTATCCGCGGATGCCTCGACCTGCCGAGCTGGAACGGCTTGCTCTCCCAGCCGGCACCCCGATAGCAGAGCTGATCAGCACCGGGCACGACCGCGCGGGTAGGCCGGTCCAGGTGACGATCTGTCTGCTGCCTGGCGACCGTCACGTGATTGTCTACGAGCGGCAGAGGCGCACCGAGGAGAACTCGGAGGCTGCAGAGTGATCATCACGCGCGCTGAGATTAAGGACCTGACTCGTCTGACGCAGTTCCGCGTCGATGCAGCAAAGTGGCTGGCTGCACTCGGCAGCGACCAGTGGTCCACGCCCTTCCCGAGCGACCACATAGCGCAGAGCATCCGGTCCGGCGAAGTTTTCGTCGTGCGGGAGTCAGCAGATGCCGACGAACTCGTGGCAACCATCACGCTCGACGGCGCAGCCGATCCCCTTCTCTGGACGCCTCAGGAGCGCCAGGACAAAGCACTGTACGTCCACAAGCTAACGGTGGATAGGAAGTTCGCCGGCCTGAGCCTCGGGACTCGACTGCTCGACTGGGCTGGCGATCGGGCGGCACATCGCGGGGCACAGTGGTTGCGGCTGGACGCTTGGACCAGCAACACCCGGCTCCAGCGGTACTACACGGAGCGAGGCTTCCAGCATGTGCGCACTGTCCACGACCCCGAGGCTGGCGGTTCCGGCTGGGTCGCACAGCGCCCCGCCGAGCCCGCGCAGCATGGCCTTGACGACCTGACAACGAGCTAGGAGGGGCGAACTTGTCGGGCTTTCATCTCGTCGAGGCGTCAGACCGACACGGCATGCTGTCAGCTGCGTGCGGGGCGTGCTGGAGGGGGTAGGGTTGCTGTGCTTGGCACAAAAGAATTCGCCGTCCGGACCTTAGGCAAGTCCGGACGGCGCGAATGGATCGGCGCCCCCTGCAAGGGGCCCTCTCCGTGGTCAGACCCATCGAAGGTAGGTCACGACATGATGCAGCGTACCCGTACGCGCTCCCGAGCACACACACGGCACCCCGCCGTGGAAGCGACCAGTCGGTCGCTCCGGCGGGGTGCCGTCGTTGTCGTTGTGGATACACCTCGCCCCCGAAGGGGGTTTGAGATGACGTAGTCGTCTAGGGCGGCCAACCCGTACCACCGGGTTCTTCGCCGCCTGGCCGTGGCCGGTGTACCACCACCGACTCCTACGGCCCTCATCACCGCCACCGGGCTACCAACCCGGGAGCGAAGGCCCAATCTCCGGCTACCAACCGGGTGACCAGGCGAATTCAGGTTCTCCCCAGAACCGCATCCGACGCCGAGGGCGCCTTTTGCGTGCCCACCTATCTCTAGGAGGCCCTGTCATCATGCAGCAGCCCCGTCCGGGCTGCCAGTGTCGTCGTGCTCGTGGTGCCGTCGTCGGCGCCACAGGTTTCGACGACGCTGGCACTGTTCTTGGTCGTCCGACCGAGTCGGATCCCGCCTCCTGCCTGGCCTGTCGAGACGCGGTCGTCGGCGGACGGGCCATCAGCTCGCTGGCCAGCCCCCGGGTCGACGTGACACATATCACTCCTTCGGGTGAGCGCGGCGGCACCCCCGCGACCACCCTGGTAGGTGTACTTCAGGCCGCCCCGCGGGTTCCCGGCCAGCGGTCGGAGGCACGAACCGGACTCGCCGCCGCCGCGCGGGGGACCTGCCAGGAGGACATCGGCCAGGCGCCGGCTGAGCGGGAGACGGACGCCGGCTCGTCGTTCCCGGTCCGCTTCCCTGTCGCCTGGCTGGGCCTGGCGACAGGAGACCAGGTTCGCGCGGTAACCGTCGTGGCGGACTACTCCTGTGGGAAGGCCGGCTACTGCTGGGCGGCGAACGCCACCATCGCCGCTGGCCTGGACCTGCACCCGAAGGCGGTGGCCGCGATGCTGCGCGAGGTCGAGGGCGTCCTGGTGCACAGCGTGCCGCGCAGTGGCGGCACGAGTGCCCGGCGTGTCGATCCGATCGGCCCGGACGTCCGGGCGGTGTGCATCTCGGCGTACGCCCGCGACACCCTTTCCGGGAGCCGGTTCAAGGTGTACTCGGGGCTGAGCTACCGCGAGCACCTGGGCACGACGACCTCGGCGGGCCAGCTGGCGAAGCTATGCTCGCTGGACGCCGAGACGACCCGCAAGGTCGCCAAGCAACTGGTCGCCGAGGGCTGGGTCACCCGGCACGGAGACGAGGGGAAGGCGTACCGGTACACCGTGAACCCGGCACCGATGCGTCCCGCACTCGCCGAAGAGGGTCCGTCCCCGCAATCGTGCGCGCCCGCTCCGCAGGACCTGATGGAGAGCGAGGAAACCCCCCTCGTTTCGGTTCCCACCACCCCCCCGGTTTCGGTTCCCACCACCCCCCTCGTTTCGACTCCCCAAACAAGCTCCCTTGATCAAGCTTTTTTGAACAAGCTCCCCAGCGCCGCTGGTGGTTGCGGTTCCGGCGTAGCCGCAACGTCCGTACCGCGCGACACCCACGCGTGCGAGGGCGACGCTGGGCCGGGCGAGCCGGTGACCGCTGTCGCCGAGCAGACCGCCGTCGTGGCCAGCCTGGTTGCGGCTTCGCCGGAACCGCCGAAGACCCCCAGCGCGACCACGACCAACCCCACGAACGGGGCTTCCGCCCTGGCGCCGATGACGGTCAGCGCCGAGGTCCACCGGGTCCTGCGCCTGGTACCGGAGCTGGTGGACCGGATGAACCGCTGGCAGCAGCGGGAGGTGGCCCGGGCGATCGGTCAGGCGATCCGCGAGGTCGGCGGCGACATCGAGCGCGTCGCCCAGCGGCTGGAGCGCCGGTACGTCCTGGAGCGCGACGAGATCCGTGACCCGTACGCCTGGCTCGCCGCCCCGGGACGCAACCGCGGCCTGGTCCGGCGCGGCTGCCACCTGCCCAGCTGCGAGTCCGGCACGGACGTGGAGGTCGGTGGCGAGTGCCAGACCTGCGCGTACCACGTCGAGGTTGCCCAGCACCGGCACGCGGTGCGCCGCCAGGCCAAGCGGGAGCAGGCCCAGGCCCGCACCCAGTCCGGTGCCGCCGCGGCCCCGACGTCGGCGGACACCAGCGGCCTCGTCGACCAGGCCGAGGAGCAGCGTCCGGCCTACTGCGACCGGCACGTGCGGATCGAGCTGCCGTGCGGCCTGTGCGTGCCGCTGTTGGACCAGCCCGCCCTGTCCGAGGTCCCTCGGGCGATCGACGGCGCCGAGCTGCCTCCGGTCACGGTCCCGGCCTGGATGACCGTGGACCGCTCCGAGGGCGTTGCCTTCCGCGAGCAGCTGGCCGCCCGCCGCCGTGAGCGCGAACTCGTCGGGAGCCGCTGATGACCGCGACCACCGGTGCCGGCCTGGCCCGCACCGCCCTGCGCGCCGCCCGCCAGGCCGCCCGCACCAGCGGCAACGCCCCCGCCCGCGCACCGCCCGGCAGGCGACGGGAGCTATCCCCGCGAGCGCGGGACTGACGCGTCACCTCAGCTCGGTCTTGGTAGCCGACAAGAGCTATCCCCGCGAGCGCGGGGCCGACGCGGTACCCCCGTGACCACCCTGCCGGGTGTAGGAGCAACCCCCGCGAGCGCGAGGCCGATGCAGAGCTCGGCCTCCCTGACTCGCCTGACGCGGAGCCATCCCCGCGAGCGCGGGGCCGACAATTCGTCCCGCTGTTCTGCCTGTCGCTCTGTGGAGCTATCCCCGCGAGCGCGGGCCGACCCGGTGCTCGAGTACGAAGAGGACCAGGTCGTGGAGCTATCCCCGCGCGTGCGGGGCCGACCGAGGCCGGCCACACCGGCATCCCGTTGTTCCGGAGCTATCCCCGCGCGTGCGGGGCCGACCCGCCGCCGCCATCGCGTCGGTCTACGACCTGAGAGCTATCCCCGCGCGTGCGGGGCCGACGTCGAGGACTGCGCGGACCGCCTGGCCTACCTGGAGCTATCCCCGCGCGTGCGGGGCCGACCTCGTCCACGACCATGACGTCGCCCTGGTCCCGGAGCTATCCCCGCGCGTGCGGGGCCGACACTTCCTGACCAGCAGTGATTCGCTCAGGGTACGCCCATCCCATTCAGTACGAATCCAAGGCTCTGCGAGTGCGGGACCGATGGCGGCCGGACGAGTCTCGGCCAGCGCATCACCGACCGAGCCATCCCCGCGCGTGCGGGGCCTACGGCCGGCTGGCGGTGTGCTCGGCCTCGATGCGGGAGCCATCCCCGCGCATGCGGGGCCGACAAGAGGGCGCCGCGGATGAGCTTGTCGGTCCCGGAGCCATCCCCGCGCATGCGGGGCCGACGGGCCATCATGTCCTCCCTGCGGAAGATCGTGGGAGCCATCCCCGCGCATGCGGGGCCGACGGGTTCCGACAGCGCCCCTCACGCCAGAGGAGGGAGCCATCCCCGCGAGCGCGGGGCCGACTCGTGGTCGAACTTCGTCAGCCTCTACGGCGGGGAGCTACCCCCGCGAGCACGGGCTGACCGGCGGGATCCTGACCGCTTCGGTGGTCTCGGAGTTATCCCCGCGCGTGCGGGGCCGACGAGGATCATGCGGGCGACCTTGCGGGCGGCGCGGAGCTATCCCCGCGCGTGCGGGGCCGACACGGCCCGGCCCGGGTAGCCGGGGCAGCGGTAGGAGCTATCCCCGCGCGTGCGGGGCCGACCGAGGGGCGTACCCGAGGTCGGCCAGTCGGCTCGAGCTATCCCCGCGCGTGCGGGGCCGACTGGTGAGGGGCCGTCCCGACCGCCCACTGTCGAGAGCTATCCCCGCGCGTGCGGGGCCGACGATCGGGCTCACCACCAACGCGCCGGATGCGGAGAGCTATCCCCGCGAGCGCGGGACCGACCTCCGCGTACCGATTCGCGGTCGGTGGTCAGGAGCTATCCCTGCGTGTGCGGGGCCGACAACCAGCTCTCCGCCTGGTGGTACAACCTGCCGGAGCTATCCCCGCGAGCGCGGGCCCGACTGCGCGCGGGTGAGGGTCCGCTCGGCCCGACGGGAGCTATCCCCGCGTGTGCGGGGCCGACGCCAGGCGACCGGCCCGGGTCTACAGCAGCTTGGAGCTGTCCCCGCGCCTGCGGGGCCGACCAGGACATGGAGGCGCTGCTCGCCGCCGCCGGGGAGCAATCCCCGCGCCTGCGGGGCCGACGCCGGGGCCATCGGGGATGGGGATGGAGAGGTAGAGCAATCCCCGCGAGCGCGGGACCGACTGGTCGTCGATCCACTGGAGGACGAAGACGCCGGAGCTATCCCCGCGAGCGCGGGACCGACGAGGCCTCCGACATCGCCCAGTGGCAGCAGATGGAGCTATCCCCGCGAGCGCGGGACCGACGTCCCGAAGATCCTGCGGGTTCACTCCAAACCCGTTGCCGACACCGCGAGCGCGGGACCGACGAGCAGGCCGGCCTCGCCGAGGTCGACCCGAAGGAGCTATCCCCGCGAGCGCGGGACCGACATGATGCCCCCGATGAGCAGCGTCGAGAACGGCGAGCTATCCCCGCGAGCGCGGGACCGACCTCGCCGCGCTCGCCAAGCTCGGCCCGGAGGAAGAGCTATCCCCGCGAGCGCGGGACCGACGAACGGCTTGAGGTAGCGCATGAACGTTTCCCCGAGCTATCCCCGCGAGCGCGGGACCGACGGCCGGCGAGTCGTGGAGTGCCCACAGCAGCGGGAGCTATCCCCGCGAGCGCGGGACCGACGGCGAGCTCCTGGGCGACGTCGGCGCGGTGCCGGAGCTATCCCCGCGAGCGCGGGACCGACACTTCCTGACCAGCAGTGATTCGCCCCAGCGTAGCCCGTCCCATTCAGTACGAATCCAAAGCCCCGCGTCTGCGGGGCCAACGGAGACGGCGTGCGCGCCATCCTCATGAAGGACGAGCAACCCCCGCGAGCGCGGGACGGACGAGGTCGGCTTGAACAGCAGGATCTCGTGCAGGGAGCTATTCCCGCGAACGCGGGGCTGACCCGCTGACGGGCAGGCAGTCGCAGGGCTTGGTCGAGCTATCCCCGCGAGCGCGGGGCCGACGGCATCCCAAGCCGCTCGACCTCGGTGAACATCGAGCAACCCCCGCGAGCGCGGGGCCGACCTCGCCAAGGTGGAGGCCTATCTGCCAGTCGAGGAGCGACGCCCGCGAACGCGGGGCCGACACAGCGACCAAAGCGACCGAACTCCGGCAGGGGGAGCCGACCCCCGCGAGCGTGGGACCGACGGCACGTACCCATTGTCGGGAAGCGCACCGTGGGAGCAACCCCCGCGAACGCGAGGCCGACTGGAACGGCGTGGTGCAGGACTTCTCGTAAGCAACCCCCGCGAGCACGGGGCCGACTACGCCAACATCGACTGCGGGATCTCGACCGTGGAGCAACCCCCGCGAGCGCGGGGCCAATTACCCGTTCGCCTGCTCGCCCTGCATCATGTTCGAGTAACCCCCGCGAGCACGGGACCGACTTCTGGCCAGCGGTGCCGCTGGCCGTGTACTGGGAGCAACCCCCGCGAGTGCGGGGCCGACTGGTCGAGGCCGGTGTCCTTCTCGACCACTCCGGAGCAACCCCCGCGAGCGCGGGGCCGACATCTTCGACATGGAGCCGGCGAGGGCCAGCCCCGCGCATGCGGGGCGACCGACCGACGTCTATTCGACGGCGCCGACCACCCGAGCTATACCCGCGAGCGCGGGGCCGACGCGGCCCACTGGAGCTGCTGCTCCTGGACCACGGAGCCATCCCCGCGAGCGCGGGACCGACGAGCTGCGCGAGGGCGCCGAGCACATCGGCGAGGAGCCATCCCCCCGAGCGCGGGGCCGACGGAACCGAGGGACTGGGTGAGATCCAGCATCGGGAACCATCCCCGCGCATGCGGGGCCGACCGGCCAGCGCGACGCGGTGTCGGACCCTCATGAGAGCTATCCCCGCGCATGCGGGGCCGACCTGCCGCGCCGGCTCGGCCCCGCCGGTCTGGCCGAGCTATCCCCGCGCATGCGGGGCCGACGACTTGGCAGAGTTGCAGACCCAGTACGGCGAGGAGCTATCCCCGCGCATGCGGGGCCGACTCTACTCGAAAAGGAACACGACCATGGAGCACGGAGCTATCCCCGCGCATGCGGGGCCGACTTGTACGCGAAGTCGTGCAGGTGGGTGTGGGCGGAGCTATCCCCGCGCATGCGGGGCCGACACTTCCTGACCTGCTGTGATTCGCTCAGAGTACGCCCATCCCATTCAGTACGAATGCAAGCCCCCCAAGGTGCGGGGCCGACACCGAGCAGTGGGCCGAGGCGTTGCTGCTGGCGGAGCCATCCCCGCGAGCGCGGGACCGACGACAAGGCCGACGCCGAAGCGGCCGTCGCCGGGGAGCTATCCCCGCGAGCGCGGGACCGACGCCGGGGCCGCCTTCGCGTTCTGCTTCTCCGATGTGTCAACGGCCATTGAGATGCCCAGGTGGGCGGCCGTCCGGTGTCCGGGCTGGTGGCCATCAGAAATCCATGCCTGTGGCCAGTGGTGTTCCTGGGGGTGGGGGGTCAGGTCAAGGGGACCACTCCCTTGCCGGCGAGGGCCTCGGCGAGGCGGTGTGAGTCGCCGGTGGTGGTGACGAGGTGGGCGTGGTGCATGAGTCGGTCGGTGCTGGCTCCGGCGAGCGTCTTGGGCATGATCGTGTCGAAGCCTGAGGGATGGATGTTGCTGGTCACCGCGATCGAGCGGCGTTCGTAGGCGGCGTCGATGATGCGGTAGAACGCCTCGGCGGAGTCCTCGCCGACGGGCAGCAGGCCGATGTCGTCGATCTATGCCGACATCGGCATAGATCGACCTATGCAGAGACCGCGACTATGCCGAGAAGGCTGTTGGCAAGCCTGATCGTGGGCTGTGCGGCGGGCTGTTCTGCTCGGCATAGTCGACGGCGGGAGGATCTATCCTGCCCAGGGATTCGGGCCCTGCTTGAGGACGAAGAGCCCGCATGACTGGTCGGTCGGCCAGAGGTCGATCCGATAGAGGAAGTGATCGCCGGGCCCACCGTTGGTGTCGACGGCCGGTGGGTCAGACGGGATGTAGGAGACCCGGGCTCGCAACAGCCCAGCGGGAACGGTCATGCTCGGCCCGTCCTCCGGGTGGACTCCCGGGCTGGACACGGCGAGTTGGCCAGTTGGGGCAGCCAGGTCCACCTCCACGATGTGTTCAGCCGCCGACTCGATCATTGGCGCGGACGTGTGGACGGTGATCAGCGATTCGACCATGTCATCCCGTGCGGTGCCGACGGAGATCGAGTGCGGTTCCACTCCGATGCGGTGAACGTGTACCGCTTCGTCGGTCCAGCCAGCCGGCGGTAGGTCCGGGTCCATCGCGTGCTCGGCCATCCACGCGTCATAGGGCTCAAGGTCTTGGACATAGAACTGCCCGTGATCGGCATCGATCAGGAACTTCAACGAATCATCAGCCACCGCCGCAGGCTATCGAAGCGGACTGTCACCCCCGGCTCCGCTCACGACTCACAGACGGTCGAGGAACGCAAGGACCTTGTCGGTGGGCTGGTAGCGGCCGGGGCGGGCGGTGACCGGTGCAGTCAAGGAGAGCGCCCTCTCCTTGATGGTCATGTCGGCGTGGACGTAGGCGTCGGTGGAGCGGACGCCGGCGTGGCCGAGCCAGAGCGCGATCACCGTGGTGTCGACACCGGCCTGGAGCAGGGACATCGCGCAACTGTGGCGGAGGACGTGCGGATGGACGCGCTTGTCGAGGAGGGTCGGGCAGGCTTCGCCAGCGACTCGGACGTGGATGGCCAGGCGCTGGGCGACGGCGTCGCGGGTGAGACGCCGCCCGGTTCGGATGCAGAACAGGGGTTCACCGCGCTTTCCGGAGCGTTCACCGAGCCAGGCCCGCAGCAGGTCCTGGATGCTTCGGTCCAGTGGGACGGCGCGGTGCTTGCGGCCCTTGCCCTCGCAGCGGACGGACGCGCCGTCGCCGAAGGTGACATCGTCGCAGTCCAGGCTCGTGAGTTCCGAGACCCGCAGGCCGGTCTGGACCGCCAGGGCCAGCATTGCCCTGTCCCGCCGGCCCTCCCAGCGCCGGGGATCCGGCGCCGCCAACAGGGCGTCGACCTCGGCGGCCGTCAGAAAGGTCACGCTCCTCTTGTCGAACCGCTTGGGCGGGATGTTCAGGACGCGTTGGATCAGGAGGGCGTGCTCGGGGTGCTGCAGGGCCGCGTAGGAGAAGAGGGAGCGGATCGCGGTCAGCCGGACGTTCCGGGTGCGGGCGCTGTTGCCGCGTTCGTCCTCCAGGTAGTTGAGGAAGGCGGAGACGGCGTCGGCGTCCAGGTCGGTCCAGTCCAGCTTCTCCGGGGCGGTGCCGGTGCGCTGGTGAACGAAGCCGAGGAGGAGTCGGAGCGCGTCGCGGTAGGCGGCGACGGTGCGCGGGCTCACCTGGCGTTGGAGGACCAGCCGGTCCGTGAAGAACGACTGGAGGGTGGGAGCGATCGAGGTCATGGCCGTGCCGCCTTTCCGATGCCCTGGCGGCGGGCGGCCGCCAGGGCCAGCAGTTCCGGTGCCGCAGAGAGGTACCAGTAGGTCGAGGACGGTTCCCGGTGCCCGAGGTAGGTGGACAGCGACGGGATCCTCGCCTGGACGTCGACGCCGGTGCGATACCAGGTCAGCAGGGTCCGGACGGCGAAGGTGTGGCGGAGGTCGTGCAGCCGGGGTGGGTTGGGGGCAGCGGTCCCGACGCTGGACCCGGTCACCATCTGCCGGAACGTGGGGGCGACGACGGCGTAGATCAGGCGCCGCCGGGTGCGCGAGACGAAGAACGACGGATCCGTTGGACGTGGCGTGACCTGGTCGCGGAGGTTGTCGTAGGCGCGGAGCGCGTCAACGCTGCTGGCGTCCAGGGGGACCAGGCGGGACTTGCCGAACTTGGTCTCCCTGATCCGCAGCACGCCCTCGGCCCAGTCGATGTCGTCGTGGTCGAGCTTGATCGCCTCCCCGACCCGCAGTCCGGTGGCGGCGAGCAACCCGACCAGGGTGCGGTAGGTGGCCGCGCGCAACGGCGGGCCGAGCCTGTCGGCCTGCCCCATCACCGCGGTGACGTCGGCGTCGGAGTAGATGAACGGCTGCCGCCAGCGCTGCCGGTGCGGCAGCAGGCCCAGCGGCGGGATCTCGGTGGCCGGGTCGATGCCGCTGAGATAGCGGGCGAAGCCGCGGACCGCGGTGATCCGGCGCGGGCTCACGGTCGTCACCACCTCGCCTTCCCGCGCCCGGACCCAGGCCAGCGCGGCGGCGACGGTCACCGTGGTCTGCCCGCGCTCGTCCAGGAAGGCGACGAAGTCCGGCAGCAGCCAGGCCGCCTCGGCCAGCTTGTGCCCGAGCGACCGGCGGAGCCGCAGGTAGTCGTCCAGGGCCTGCCGCAGTCCGGTCATGCCGCCTCCGTCCCGGGCCAGGGGCGGGCGACCGCGCGGAGCGCGGTGAAGTCGACCTTCGCGTAGAGCGCGGTCGTGGCCAGGTCCTGGTGCCGAAGGACCTGGCTGATCGCCGTCAGCCCTGAGCCCTGCCGCAGCATCTCCCCGGCCAGAGCGTGCCGGAGCCGGTGCGGGCCCACCGTCGGCAAGCCGGCCCGTTTGCAGGCCCGTTCCACCACGTCGCCCACCAGGTCGGCTCGGATCGGCCCGCGCGGCGCCCGGTCCGTGACGAACAGGCGGCGGGTGCTGACCTGGGGACGGGCTTCGGACAGGTAGGCGACCAGGGCCTCGCCGACATCGACCGGCAGCGGGAGCCGGTCCTCCCGCCGCCCCTTGCCGCGGATCGCGATCTCCCCGGACCGCCAGTCCACGTCCTCCAGTCGCAGCCGCGACACCTCGACCGAGCGCAGGCCCAGTCGGGCCAGCAGCGTCAGGATGGCGTAGTCGCGGACCCCGACACCACCCGCACACGGACAGCAGTCCAGGAGCCGCTGGACATCGGCCGCGGACATCGTCGGCGGGACCGCCGCCAGACGCCAGCCGCCGACCGGCGGCACGGACGCGCCGAGCTTCATCGGGATCAGCCCCCGCAGGTGAAGGAACCGCATCAGCGACCGCAGTTCGGCGACCTTCCCCTTCGCCGAGCCGGCCGAGACCCGCGCGCACTCCCGCAGCAGGAACGCGTTCAGGTCCGCACCGCTCAACCCGGCCGGGGAGAACACCCCGCCCGGCATCGCCTGCTCGGCCAGGAAGCGACGGGCGGTGTTCGCGTAACGCAGCACCGTGGTCGGTGACAGCCCGCGCTCACCGGTCATCCAGTCGCGAAACTCCTCCAAGACGCCGTCCAGCGGCGACACCTCGGCCTTGGGCGGCGGGACGAGCCCGGCCTCTCGCAGGTACGCGAGCAGGGGCCGCATCCCACGCGGTCCCGGGAGCCGGCGGCGGCCTGCCCGCCGCTGGTCGGACAGGAACCGCTCCACGGTCTCCTCGCCGAGATCGGCGATCCCAAGCCCCAGCCGGGACAACCACATCCCGACCTGGCCCAGGTCCTTGAGCATGTTCCGGACCGTCAGCTCGGTGTATCCCCTCGCCGCCAACCAAGACCTGTAGCCCTCGACCTGCGGCCCGAGAGCACCGGCCTTCCTACGTGTGCCCGCCATCGCGACCCCCTTCCCGCAAGGCACCCTGCCCCGCGGTCAGGTGCTGCCCACCCCCGGCACTATGCAGAGACCCGAAGGCCCCGATTCACACGAACGAGGGCGAGTCGCGGCAGTCCTCGGCATAGTCGCGGTCTCGGCATAGGTCGATCTATGCCGACATCGGCATAGATCGACGAGGTGGGGTATATCCCGTTTGAGGCCGAGGCGGCGAACCTGTTCTTCCAGCTGATCTCGAACAGATACGAACGGGCGAGCGTGATCGTCACCTCGAACAAGCCCTTCGGACGCTGGGGAGAGACATTCGGCGACGAGACCGTCGCCGCCGCGATGATCGACCGACTCGTCCACCACGCCGAGGTCCACTCCCTCAAGGGCGAGTCCTACCGCATGCGGGGCCGCGAACTCGGCCGCGTCCCCACCGCCGCCGACAACGACTGAGCCAGCGAGAGCGCACGATGGCCAACGATTGAACCGTTGAGACCGGCCTCAAATTGGGCCGTTGCCGACACGGCGGTGGGTCCGGAGCAATCCCCGCGCCTGCGGGGCCGACCGGTCGTCGAGGGAGACGACGGCGGTGGGTCCGGAGCAATCCCCGCGCCTGCGGGGCCGACCTCAAACTGCCGTCGTTGCCCTGGGACATGGCGGAGCAATCCCCGCGCCTGCGGGGCCGACACTTCCTGACCAGCAGTGATTCGCCTCAGAGTACGCCCATCTCACGAATCCAGAGCCCCCGAGCTAGGGGTCAACCGCCTCGGAGCCAGCGCCCTTGGAAGAGCAGCGCTCCCCGCCTCGCCCAGGTCGAGCACGGAGCAACCCCCGCGGGCGCAGGGCCGACCCTGGCTGCAGGTCGGCTTTCCTGGCCTCGCCGGAGCGATTCCCACGAACGCGGGGCCGACGCGGCGCACGACTCACCACAGTCGGATGGCCTGGAGCAACCCCTGCGCGTGCAAGGTCGACGGAGAAGAGAGCGCCTGTGCTCACGTGCTTGGTGGCGGTCGGAAGGGGGCGCGTGCGAGAACGAGGCCGCGGACTTCCTCGGCTCCGCAGTTGTTCTTGAGGTATCGGGCGACGGTGTGGAACTGTGCCCCGGTGGTGAAAACGTCGTCGATTAAAAGGACCCGTTTTCCTTTCACGTCGCCGCGGAGTTCGAGGGCATCAGCGTGTTCGCGTGCCGCGGTCATTTTCGCCTGCCAGCCGTAGCCAGCGGATCTGGCGGTCGGGTGGCTTTTCACCAGGACCGGTTGGCTGGGGTCGTCCGGGTCGCCTAGCGGCCAGCGAGCTAGGGGGTCTTCCGCACGGGCGGCCTTCATTATGGTCTCGATGTGCTGGACGGGCTGTCGGCCGGGAGCGCTGGGATTGGCGAGGATGACACTGATGTCGGCGACCTCGTGAGCGTGCTGCTCCAGCCATCCGACGATGAGCCGGCCGAAGATCAGGGCCCATCCGGTCTTACCGTCGTATTTCAGAGCGGCGAGGCTGGTTCGGAGGTGGTCGGTGTGGAGTGCTACAGCGTTCACCCGAGAGAAAGCACGTAAGTCGGGCGGCCAGCCACAGATAATGTTTCCGCACCGGGCGTCCGGTTCGGAAAGCGACTGACTGCAGGTGAGGCAGTGCGCGTCCGCGATGGGTTTGATCGTTTTGGCCGCGCACGCGGCACATACCGTCGCGGTGCCGACGATCCGGTAGGCGCACTCGCGGCACCTGGGGAATCCGAGGGGCTCAGGAAGATCGGAGATGTGAGTCACAGGCCGGCCAGCGCGAGCTGGAGCCTCTGCTGTCCGGTCCTCTGTGCTCGTCGAGCGGTGGCGAGCCGGCGCAGGATGTCATCCAGTTCCGTCACTTCAACCGCTCTTCCGTCGGCGATCATCTTGGCTGCCCAGGCCTCCTTGGTGGCCAGGGATTTGATGAGAAAGACCTGCTTGCCGTGTTCGGCAGCAATGCGGGCCTGCATCTTTGCCCCGGAGGTGCTGGAGGCTTCGATGACGATGCTTCCCATGGTGGAACCGGAGGTGACCACGTTGCGTCGCGGGAAGGTCCAGGTTGCAGGGGGCGAAGTCGGCCAGAACTGGGACAGAAGTGCCCCACCACTCTGAATGATCTTCTCGGCCAGGGAGCGGTTCTCGGCCGGGTAGACCTTCGCCGCAATACCGGTTCCCATCACGGCGACTGTGCGGCCGCCGGTGTCCAGAGTCGCGGTGTGAGCGGCTGTGTCCACTCCCTTGGCCAGGCCCGAGTACACGACGACATCGTGCTGTACCAGCTCACGTGCCATGCGGGCCGCACGACGAAGTCCGTCGTCAGTGGCGCTTCGAGTGCCCACGACCGCGACCGAGCGGGCGTCGTCGGCCGAAAGCTTCCCCTTGTAGAAGAGGAACGGAGGGAGGTTGGGAACAAGTCTCAGATTGGCGGGGTACGCGCTGTCGAGGACGGTCACGACCCGGGCGTCTGCCGCCGCCGCGGCCTTCAACTCCATCTCGACCCGTGCACGGGCGTCGTGGAGGTCCGACAAGGCTGACCGCAGGACGAGCAGGCTCTTACGCGCTACAGCAGAGTCCTCGGGGATGTCCCCGGCCAGCAGTGCTTGAACTCCGGCTGGCGTCTGGCAGGTCCGTGCGACCAGGCTCCAGTCGACCGAGGACTTGTCCGCGCGCAGGGCGCACAGTGCCAGGAGTCCCAGATGATCACTTCCGAGATCCTCTGGAGAAAACCCCTGGTCAGAGCTATCGGTTGGCATTGCTGTCTTCCTTCTACTAGTGGCCCAGTTGTTCGAAGGACTGGTGCGTGGGGCGCAGCGGGCCGACGTTCATCATTCCCTATGGGCGTTGGCCTGCGCGAGTTACTGGGCGTGGTCCGTTGTCCTTGTGCTCACACGGTGACCTGGTGCCTTGGGCGCCGCCGAGGTGGCGCTGTCTCTTCGGGAGTAAAGACCACGAACGTGGCGTTCCGGGGGATGGTGTCGCTCACGGAGCAACCCGCGCGACTGCGGGGCTGACCTTGCGGCCCTTGACCAGGGTCCGCACAACGCCGGAGCCATTCCCGCGAGCGCGGGACCGACCCCTCCCGCCACTGCCGGGAGTCGTGGCCGATGGAGCTATCCCCGCGAGCGCGGGGTCGACTCGGGGCCGAGGACTGCGGCTTCGGGGGAGCAACCCCTGCGAGCGCGGGGCCGACCGCTCAGTCGCCTGGACCATCCGGGTAGGCCGGGAGCTATCCCCGCGAGCGCGGGGCCGGCCCAGCAGCTCCGCGCGGTGGGCGTGGGCGGCGGGGAGCCATCCCCGCGAGCGCGGGGCCGACGCCCGCCACGACCGCACCTCGGCGGAGTGGACGGAGCTATCCCCGCGAGCGCGGGACCGACACTTCCTGACCAGCAGTGATTCCCCCCAGCGTAGCCGTCCCATTCAGTACGAATCCAGAGCCCCGCGTCTGCGGGGCGAACGGAGACGGCGTGCGCGCCATCCTCATGAAGACGAGCAACCCCCGCGAGCGCGGGGCCGACGACATCCGGGGGTGGCTGGCTCAGGGCTACTGGGAGCCATCCCCGCGTGCGCGGGGCCGACGCTGCATCATGTCGACCTTCCCTATTGCCTAGGGAGCTATCCCCGCGAGCGCGGGCCGACTTAAAGGGGAGGGAGGAAGCTCCGACTCCCGGAGAGCTATCCCCGCGCATGCGGGGCCGACCCTCGGGGGCGCAATCCCCGGGGCCGTTCTTTGGAGCCATCCCCGCGCATGCGGGGCCGACCTTCACCGCCGGTAGCTTCGCGCCTTCGGCGAGGAGCCATCCCCGCGCATGCGGGGCCGACCTGCTGCGGTGGGTGACCGGGATCAGCTCGGTGGAGCCATCCCCGCGCATGCGGGGCCGACATCACGGCCGGCGACGGCGGGGCCGTCTGCCAGGAGCCATCCCCGCGCATGCGGGGCCGACCGATCCACAGGAAGTCCCCGCAGGCGTTGTCAGGAGCCATCCCCGCGCATGCGGGGCCGACGCGGCTTCGGCGGGGGCGGGCGACGCGGGCGCAGAGCCATCCCCGCGCATGCGGGGCCGACACCCGCGCGTTCTTGTAGCCCATCATTCCGAGGGAGCCATCCCCGCGCATGCGGGGCCGACCGTGCAACGGTCGGTTGCTGGCGACATGGACTGGAGCCATCCCCGCGCATGCGGGGCCGACTCACCTGCGGCGGCCCGGGGAGCGCCCCGAGTAGAGCCATCCCCGCGCATGCGGGGCCGACGCGGCGGTCAGCCTCCAGGCTGACGGATGGCAGGAGCCATCCCCGCGCATGCGGGGCCGACTTCCTCGACATCCACGTCGTCCAGAGCGTCCCGGAGCCATCCCCGCGCATGCGGGGCCGACACTTCCTGACCAGCAGTGCTCGCCTCAGAGTACGCCCATCCCATTCAGTGCGAATTAGCCCGTGGTGTCGAACGGGGCACCTCCGTGCACGCGGAGTGGACCCCCGACCCCTCGCCCTCGCCGCCGGCCTCATCGTGGCACCTCCGCGTGGGCGGAGCGGACACCGGGCGGACGCCTGCACGTCCCCGCAGTTCCGGGGCACCTCCGCGTGGGCGGACCGGGCACTTTCTGACCTGCGGCGCAGCGGCGCCTTTGTCAGTTCTTGACTGCCCGGAGGAGGCTTGTCGGTTGTGCTGTTTTGGTGTCAAGGAGCGCGTTCATGGTGCCACGTCCGGCGGCCAGCAGCTCCAGTCGGAACTGCCCGGTGCAACCGAGAGACTGGGGCGTGTGTGCGTCGTCGGTTCAGCCTGAGGCGGCCAGGCCGGCAGGCCGCCTCGGGCTGGCGGAGCGGGCGTCAGGTGCGGGGCGGGGTAGGTCTGGCGTAGCGGGTCACCACTGCCGGAGCCGTGGGTTCGGGTACTCGACCGAGGGTGACGGTTCGACGGGGCCGGTCAAGGTTCTGCGCCCGGAGCGTTCGGCTGCTGCCCGCCGAGCCGAACTGCCCGGGTAGGCCGGATCCGGCGAAGGGGAGCAGCCGGTCGCCCGGGTGACTACGATCTGTTCATGGTTGATCACGAGTCGGCGTTTCAGTCCCTGGACGGTACCGCGCTGTTCGGCACGTTGTGTGAGGCCAGGACGCGGGGGCCGGTGGCGGTGCTTGTGCACGGGTCGGGGGTGACTCGGGAGGAGGGCGGGTTCTTCACGCGTCTGGCCGCCGGGTTGGCTGCCTCGGGGGTGACCAGTCTGCGTTTCGACTTGCGGGCTCACGGGGCGAGCGGCGGTCGTGAGTCGGAGTTGACGATCGCCGCGGTGGCCAATGACATCCGGGCTGCCTGCGACCACGTGCGCGAGCGGATCGGCTGGCAGGGGCCGGTGCACGTGATCGCTGCTTCGTTCTCGGGCGGTGCCGCCGCCTTGCACGCGGCCCACCGGCCGAACGATGTCGACAAGCTGGTGCTGTTGAACCCGCGGCTGGACTACAAGGAGCGGTACGTCACCTCCCGGCCGGGCTGGTCGGAGGACTACCTGTCCGGGGACAGGGCGGTGTGGTTGGCGGAGCAGGGTTTCACCGAGAAGTCGCCGTTCGAGCTGAACCGGGCCCTGCTGAACGAGGTGTTCTACCTGGACACTCCGAGCATTCTGGCCGGGGTGCGGGCGCCGGTGCTGATGGTGCACGGCACTGCGGACACCTTCGTGCCGGTGGAGTCCTCCCGTCGGCACCGGCCGATGTTCGGCGGCCGGGTGGAGCTGGTGGAGTTGGAGGGCGCCCAGCACGGCTTCGCCGTCCACGACGACCCGCGGTACCTGCACCCGCAGTCGCAGGCGTGGCAGCGTGAGGTGATCGAGAAGGTGGGCGCCTTCCTCGCCGGTTAGACCACCGTCAGCTCGCCGAGGCGCCGGCGGAACTCGCGTACGGCCGGGCGCCGGGCGTACGGCGCGAGGCCGGCGGCGGTGCGGTGAAGTTCGGCGAGGGCCTGCCCGAAGCGGGCGCCCGCAGCCAGGACGAGGGCTTCCTGCGCGGCGGTGGCGGCTTGGTCCGCTTCGCCAGCCTCGACCAGGGCGCCGGAGGGCTGCGCGGTGAAGAACGCGCGGTCGCGTGGCGCGAGCACTCTGGTGGCGAGGTGCTCGCGGAAGAGGTTGACGGCCCGTTCGCTCTGGCCGGCCTCGCGGGCCAAGGTCTCGGTAGCCGGGGAGCTATCCCCGCGAGCGCGGGACCGACGACCGCCTCCAAGAACTGGGTCAGGGCAGCGAGGAGTTATCCCCGCTGTCCTCTGACAGGCGACCTTGACCGTTTGCCAGGTGACTTTGACCGATCGCTAACCTGTGCGCGTGATGTACACCGATGATCGACAGTTCCCTCCGGCACTCGCCTCTGCGATGGCGGCTCCGTTCGACTACGACGGCGGTGACGGTGTCGACTTCGAGCCCTTCCCCGCCTTCCTGCCCGCCGAGGAGACCACCGGCTGGTTCCGGGCCTGGACCGGCAACAAGGACCTGGACGGCGACGGGTTCCGCATCTTCGGCCAGGACGGCACCGGCGGTTACGCGGCGCTCTGGCTGACCCACCCTGCCCTGGCACTCACCGAGCAGCCGGTCGTGTTCCTCGGATCCGAGGGGGAGACCGCGGTCATCGCGCGCGACCTGGGCGACTTCCTGTGGCTGCTGGCCGACGGCCTCGGACCTTGCGAAGCAGCAGACCCGCACGAGCGCCAGCGTGCAACGCGCCCCAACCCGGAGCTGAGGTCCGTCGCAGAAAGGTTCGCACCAGGGCGAAACCGATCGGCTGCCACGGTGGTCGAGCTGGCCACCCAGGAGTTCCCCGACTTCGACGACACCATCGCGGAACTCTGCGGCTGACCAGGCTTCGGCTATCCACTCGGCAGTCAAACTCACCTGGCAATCGGTCACGGTCGCCAGTCAGAGGACACCCGCGAGCGCGGGACCGACCGGTGATCGAGGATGCCCACCGCGTCGATCAGCGGCGCGGACCTATTCCCGCGAGCGCGGGACCGACGTCGTCGCCTGCTCGGCCGGCAGGTGGTAGCTCGAGCTATCCCCGCGAGCGCGGGACCGACGTCTCCGGCGCGGATGCGAACGCCTCCGGCACGGAGCTATCCCCGCGAGCGCGGGACCGACCTTGCAGCCAGCCCGCGCCTCCGGAGCCGACCAGAGCTATCCCCGCGAGCGCGGGACCGACAGGACGGGGGCGGACCGGCCCGGTCTGTGGCTGGAGCTATCCCCGCGAGCGCGGGACCGACTGCCGCCTCGGCGAGGAGGGCCGGGCCGAACTCGAGCTATCCCCGCGAGCGCGGGACCGACCAACCATCCGACGCGGTGGAACGGGCCCCGACCGGAGCTATCCCCGCGAGCGCGGGACCGACACGAACCCCTCTCGGCCGGTGGGCGCCGAGGCGGAGCTATCCCCGCGAGCGCGGGACCGACCACAACGGCATCTACCGGGAGCTCGCCGAGGAGGAGCTATCCCCGCGAGCGCGGGACCGACGGCGTAGATGGAACAGACCCTGGTCTGAGGCTGGGAGCTATCCCCGCGAGCGCGGGACCGATACTTCCTGACCAGCAGTGATTCGCCCCAGCGTAGCCCGTCCCATTCAGTACGAATCCAAGACTCCGCGAGCGCGGGCTGACAGAGCGCCCCGACTCCGAAGCACCGCAAGCTCGGAGTGACCCCCGCGACCGCGGGGCCGATGAGTCCGCCAGCCCCGCGAGCGCGGGGCCGACAACGGGGCAGACAGCCCGGTGGAGATCCCGCAGGAGCAATCCCCGCGAGCGCGGGGCCGACCAGATGGAGGAGCGCGACGTGCGCCGACGGACGGAGCAATCCCCGCGAGCGCGGGGCCGACTTCCTTGCGCGCTGTGACGGTCGGTCAAGCCCCGAGCAATCCTCGCGAACGCGGGGCTGACCCGCTGACGGGCTGGCAGTCGTTGGGCTTGGTCGAGCTATCCCCGCGCGTGCGGGGCCGATGGCACGTACTCGGCTCCGTGAGGCCTGTAGGCGGAGCTATCCCCGCGAGCGCGGGACCGACTCCAGGTCAGCGGCATGGACACCGTGGACATCAGAGCTATCCCCGCGAGCGCGGGACCGACTGCGGGCCTTGGAGGTGGGGATCGCGGTCGAGAGAGCTATCCCCGCGAGCGCGGGACCGACGACCTACGCCCCCGCAGGCACCGCGGGGGCTTCGAGCTATCCCCGCGAGCGCGGGACCGACGACCTCCGGCCAGGTGGCCGAGCGCCTGGGCGGGAGCTATCCCCGCGAGCGCGGGACCGACAAGCTGTCCGACCGCGACGACCACAGCCGCCAGGAGCTATCCCCGCGAGCGCGGGACCGACGTCTGCGTGGCCGGCCTCGGCTTCTTCATCTGGGAGCTATCCCCGCGAGCGCGGGACCGACACTTCCTGACCAGCGGTGATTGGCGTCAGGAGGCACTGGTTGATTCAGTTCGATCAGTAGGCAGCCCGGAGGGATTTGATGCAACGCCTTCATCTCCCCTCGTTCCGGGGTGACTTGATGCTCCTATGGGCTGTCAAGCGGTGGTGAGCCAGTCGCGGTAGGCGTTGGCGAGGTCGTCGTCTCGGCGGATTCCGCGTTCGAGGGTGGAGA
>NZ_JBVHIP010000049.1:0-22157 GCF_055560495.1 Kitasatospora sp. NPDC023176
GGCCCTCCGGGCGCTTCGTTCTTTCGTGTTCCCAGCTTATCAGATGTTTTCCGCTCCGTTTCCGGGGCTTCGTTCATCCAACTCGCCGGTGTCTTTCGGGGCTTGACGCCCTGTCCGACGTTTCAAACTCTAGCCGATCCCCGCTCCGAAAAGCGAATCCAGCTGCAATCCGATAAAAGGCGCGCGCCGAATAAGCACCGAGCCGCCACGCGAAAAGCGAAACGACTGGCACGAACCGGAAGTGGTGTTTCAAGGGATTGGCCGCTCCGGGACCGTCCGCGCCGATGCGTGTCCGGTGCTCCCTGCCGAGCGACTAGGAAACACTACCCCCACTCGGGGCTCGGAACAAACACCCGGCCCAGGGCCGTACCGCTGCGACCCCGGGCCGGGCCCTCCCCCTCTGTACGGCCCCTCCACGCGGAGCTGGGACAACCGGGCGCCTAGCGGAACAGACGGTCGCCGCTGTCGGCCATGCGGTGGGTGCCGCTGTGGTGGTTCACCCAGTCGCGGACGAGGTTGACGGCGTTGGCGCACTGCCAGCTGTCGTCGTACTCCCGCACGCCGGTGAAGGCGCCGTAGCCCGCGATGATGCCGTCCACCTGGGCGTCGCCGAGGAGCTTGTCGACGTACCAGGGGTCGTTGTAGGTGGTCGTCCACGACAGCGTGGCGGCGAGCTGGCCCGAGGCCCGGTCGGCGGCGCCCTTCTTCAGCTCCGCGCAGGTGTTCCAGGTGGCCTCGGTGCAGTTGCCGAATCCCTTGGTGATGTCACTGTCGCCGTAGTCCATCGCCCGGTGGCCGACGGGGATGCCGGCGCCGGAGCGGTTGAAGGCGGTACGGGCCTGGTCTCGGGTGCCGGTGGTGGTCATGCCCTCCAGCCGGCCGAGCTTGCCCTCCAGGCTCTTCCAGCCGCGGCCGCCGACGTCCGGGGTGTTGCCGCCGTGGTACTCGAAGAAGCCGTAGAGGACCTGGATGCCGGCGGCGGTCAGCCGCTGCGCCTTGTCGTGCAGTCCGGCGACGCTGCAGGTGCGGTTGGGTTCCTCCCCGCAGTAGTTCGGGTCCTTGATGTCCAGCCAGACCAGCGACAGGCGGCGGCCCGCGTTGGCGTTGGAGAGGATGCGGTCGATCATGGCGTCGAAGCTGGGGCCGAGCCGGTTCTCCCCGGCGGAGGAACAGTCGTGGTAGGCGCGCCACTCGTTCGGGTTCCACCAGGCGCAGACGTCGATCTCGATGCCGTTGGCGCCGTGCTTGAGGGCCGCGTCCACACCGTCCAGGGTGTCGACCCGGTGGGCGATGGCGTAGATCGGGTGGCGCTGGTCGGCCGCCTGGGCCGGGGACGTCCCGAGCGTGGTGCCGCCGATGATCCCGCACAGCGCCGCGGCCAGCGCCGGGAGCATCCGCACGCCGGCACGGCTCATGAGATGAGTGGTCAAGAAAGGCACTCCTTCTCGTCGGTGCCCTGAAGTGGACATGACCGATCTCGCCAACTGTACGTCGTCGAACGGCACATGGGGGCTAGAAGGGGTCAGGACACGGAGCTTCTCCCCGCATGAACGGCGGGTACCGCACAGCCCTGTGCGAACGGCCGATCGACCCGGCCGCCTGAAAGGGGCCGGGTCGGTCAGGAGGTCAGGACGTCAGGACGTCAGGAGGCCGGGACATCGGGACGTCAGGCGCGGGCGAGCACCCAGCCCCCGAGGCCGTCGCAGGCGCCGGCGTTGTAGAGGGTGGACCGGAAGCCGGGCGGGACGGGCGAGCCTGGGCAGGTCCACAGGCCCACACGGGCGGTGTTGTGGCGCCAGGCCCCGGCTCCGTCGCAGCCGGCCACCATGTGCCCGGTGATCACGTAGCCGGCCACCACCGGGGAGCCCGAGCAGGTCCAGATCCCGTCGTGCGGCAGGTTGTGCTGCCAGCTGCCGATGCCGCCGCAGCCGGCCCGCAGGTGGTTGCTGATGACGTAGCCGGGCACGACGGGCGAGCCGGAGCAGGTCCAGATGCCGTCGTGGACGAGGTTGTGGCGCCAGGCGCCGATGCCCCGACAGCCGGTGGTCTGGTGGTCGGTGATCACGTAGCCGGCCACCACCGGGGAGCCGGAACAGGTCCAGATGCCATCCTTCGCCGGCTGCTGGTACCAGGAGCCGTAGCCGCCGCAGCCGGCGCTGTCGTGGTCGGTGATGACGTTCCCGGTGGCGACGGGCTTCCCGGAGCAGCTCCACGTGCCCGCGCCCCACCCCGTCGTCCTGGCCTCCGCCACGGACATACCGGAGACGGTGCCGCCCAGGGCGACGGCCGCGACCAGGGCGATCGCCGCCGCGACGGCTCCGGCGCCCCGACCGACGACCAGCGCGGTCGCGCGCTTCCACAACTGACGTAGCATCATGTTCGTTGCACTCCAAGGGTGTTGAGGATGGCCGCACGCCCCCGTGGGGCCGGATCCGCCGGCCCGCCCCGCCCGTCCGGCGGCGGAGCGAGAGTCACCCTAGGTGGTGGTGGCGTGAAAGTTCAGCGGAGGAGCCGAGAATTCCGGCTCCGGGGCCACCTTGTCCGAAAGCCGTCCTGCCCCTCCCCCGGGCCGGATGTCCCGGCTGACGAGACTTTCAGCTCGGGGAGGGATCTTGGCCCGACGCGCGGGTAAGGTGGTGGATCGTGGCCAGTCGTAAAACGTCGATCATGGAAGCAGCCGCGCGGGTGATCGCCCGGCGCGGGGTGCGTGGGCTGCGGGTGGAGGAGCTCGCCGCCGAGGCGGGGGTGTCCACCGCGCTGATCTACTACCACTTCAAGGACCGCACGGGGATCCTCCGGCAGACGCTGGAGTTCATCAACGACCGGGCCGAGCGCTACACGACCGAACGCGATGCGGACGCGCCGCCGCTGACCGCCCGCGAGGAGCTGGAGCAGACACTGCTGCTGGAGCTCCAGGACACCGTCGAGGTCCGGGAGAACAGCACCGCCTGGGGTGAGCTGCGGGCGAGCGCGGTGTTCGACGAGACGCTGCGCGAGGACCTGTCGCGCGCCACCCGGGTCTGGGTCCAGGAGATCGCCGAACTGCTCGGCAGTGTGCAGCCGATGTCCTCGGCGGTCGCGCTGGCCGGCGCGGCGGAGCGGCTGACCGCGCTGCTGGAGGGGCTGAGCACCCGCTGGCTCAGCGGCAGCCTGCCGCTGGCCCACGCCCGCACCCTCCTGCTGGACGCCATCGACGGTGAGGTGGTCCGGCTCGGCTCCTGACCGGAGCCGGGCCGGGAGCCGGCCTGGTCGGGCCGGGACCCGACCAGCAGGGCCGATTCGTCACGCTCCGTACAGCCTTCCAGTCGCGGAGTCATGGCACGCCGATGAGTTTGACTGATTTTTCAGTCAGTGCGAACCTGAGTGAGCAGGCAGGGTGCTGCCGCCGGCCCGTCCCCTGGTGCGCCGGTGCGTTGCGGCGCGAAGAGTGGTCTGGCGGCCCCCGCACCCTCCCCGGCACCGTCGCACGAACTGGAGACCCCGATGACCAGCTATCACGACGCCCGCACCGGCGAGGCCTACCCCTGGGTGCCCGCGGACGACGTCCCGCACGCGCGGACCTGGATGTCCTGGCCGTCCCGCCGGGGCGTGTGGGGGCTGCGCCTGGGCGGCGTCCAGGAGGACATCGCGCTGATCGCCCGCACCATCGCCGAGTTCGAGCCGGTGGTCATGTGCGCCCCCGACGACTGGACCGCGGACAAGGCCCGGGACCGCTGCGGCCCCGCGGTCGAGGTGATCACCGCCATCCCCACCGACGACCTGTGGATGCGCGACACCGCGCCGGTCTTCCGCCGGGACGGCCACGGCGGCCTGGACGCCGTGGTGCTCAACTTCAACGGCTGGGGCAACAAGCAGGTCCACTACGACGACGCCCGGGTCGCCGAGCGCATCGCCGTCCGCCGCGGCCTGCGCCACACCTACGCGGACTTCGTCGGCGAGGGCGGCGCGATCGAGACCGACGGCGACGGCACGGTGATGGCCACCGAGAGCAGCCTGGTCAACAAGAACCGCAACCGGGGCATGAGCCGGGAGGAGATCGAGGAGTCCGTCCTGGAGGCCTACGGCGCGGACAAGATGATCTGGCTGCCCGGCATCAAGGGCCAGGACATCACCGACGACCACGTGGACGTCACCTCCCGGTTCATCCGGCCCGGCGTGGTGATGGTGCAACTGCCGCCGGCCGACCGCAACGACGAGTGGGCGCGGGACGCCCGCGAGCAGTTCGCGATCCTGTCCGCCGCGACGGACGCCCGGGGCCGCCGGCTGCACGTCATGGTGGTGCACGGCCCGGACACCGTCCGCTCCCGCAGCTCCAAGTTCGTGGACTCCTACCTCAACTTCCACCTCGTCAACGGCGGCGTCATCACCGCCCAGTTCGGCGACGCCCACAAGGACGCGGCCGCGCGGGAGACGCTGGCCGCGGCCTTCCCCGGCCGCGCGGTGGTGCAGCTCGACGTCGACCGGCTGATGACCGGGGGCGGCGGCATCCACTGCTCGACCATGCACGAGCCGATGCCGTAACCCGCGCTCCGTCGCCCCGTCCGTCCGTCCGTCCGGCAAGGCATCACCGACGCCCGCGTCGACTGCCCGGCCCGGTTCGCCGCCCCCGGCGTCGTCCTGCCCGACCAGGCCTTCCGGCGACGCCCGGGCCGACGAGCGGGCCCAGCAGGCCCTCCAGCAGGACGGCCCGGGCCGGGAGACCGCCCCGGTGAGGATCGACGCGATCGCGGCCTGCGGTGGAGGCATCCACTGCGCCACCCACGCCCTCCCCTCCGTGGGCCGGCCGGACGGGCCGGTCCGGGTGTCCGTCGTCGGACGGGTATCCGGGCCGGCCGCCGTTCGGGGCCGGGTCCGGTCGGCGGACCGGACCCGGCCCCGTCGGATTCAGGCGGCCGGCTGCTGCTGGGTGACGCAGTGGATCCCGCCGCCGCCCGCCCCGAGGTAGTCGATGTTGAGCTGTTCGACGGTGCGGCCGGGGAACAGCCGGGCGAGGGCGGCGCGGGCGGCGCTGTCGGCCCGGGTGTCGCCGAACTGGGCCGAGATCACCGCGTTGTCGCACAGGTAGTAGTTGGCGTAGGAGCCGACGAAGTTGGGGTCGGCCGAGCGGATCAGGTTGTAGTCGGGGCCCTGGATGGTGCTGAGCCTGATCGGGGTGCCCTGGGCTCCGGTGGCGGAGCCCAGGACCGCGTACTGCTGGCGCTCGTCCTGGGACCAGATGTCGGTGTCGCCCGGCAGTGGCAGCTGGACGACGGCGGTGCCGGCACCGAGGAAGCGCGAGGTCGCGTCCACGTGGTCGTCGGTGATGTCCTGGCCCGCGATGCCGGTGAACCAGATCACCTCGGTGGCACCGTAGGCGGCGCACATCGCGCTCTCGATCGCGGCCTGGGACATCCCGGGGTTCCGGTCGGCGTTGATGATGCTGCTGCGGGTGGCCATCAGTGTCCCCGCACCGTCGGTCTCGATGGCGCCGCCCTCGGAGACCAGTCCGGCGGCGGTGAACGGCAGGCCGAGGTAGGCGGCGACGCGCTGGGCGACCAGGGCGTCGTTGCCGTGCGGGTTCTGGTGGTTGCCCCAGCCGTTGAAGTTGAGGCCGACGGTGTCGAGGCCGCCCGCGCCGTCGGTGCGGAAGACCGGGCCGGTGTCGCGCATCCAGCAGTCGTCGACCGGGATGTCTCCGATGACGGTGACGGCCGAGCCGCACATCGAGCGCGCCTTGGCGACGCTGGCGGGGTTGGCGCACACGGTCACCGGCTCGTACTTGGCGATGGTCCGCGCGACCAGGGCGATGTTCGACTGGGCGCCGCCGAGCTTGCCGCGCCAGATGGTGCTGTTGTCCGGCCAGGCCATCCAGGTCCGGGTGTGCGGGACGGTGTCCGGCGGCACTCGGAGGCCGGCCGTGGTGGCCGGACGAGCCGGGGTGGCCGGGGCGGCCGGGGCGGGGGTGGCGCCGCGGTGCTGCGCCGCGCGGGCCGGTCCGCCGGTCGCGGCGGTCAGCGCGGTGCCGGCGACGGCGAGCCCGGCGGCCGTCAGGAACCGGCGGCGGCCGAGTCCCAGGTCGCTCACGGTGTCGGGTCTGACGCCTTCCTCCATCACTACCTCCCTGTCAACGTCCTTCTGTGGCGGACGAGTTGACCGAAAAGATAAAACTGGCCAAGCGCTCGGTCAATACTTCGCGCAGGCATCCGCCGCCGTTCCGCCCTGACGCCTCCCCCGGAGTGGCTACAGTGACGGCCATGGCGACACGGGAGACAGCCGCGGCCCCACGACCCGCCTCCGGACCGGGCGGTGGCAGCGGCCGGACGCGGGCCTCCGCCAAGGGCGAGCAGACCCGGGCCCGGCTGATCGCGGCGGCCCGCACCCTGCTCGCCGGCGACGGCGCCGGACGGTTCACCACCCGCAACGTGGCCGCGCTGTGCGGGGTCTCGCACGGGATGTGCCACTACCACTTCGCCGACCGCACCGATCTGATCGTCGCGGTCGTCGCGGACATCCGGCCCGAATGGATCACCCCGCTGGAGGAGGCCGTCGCCGGGCCCGGCGGCTACCCCGAGCGCGCCGGACGGGTCCTGGCCCTGCTCACCCGGCCCGAGAGCCCCGACCTGGCCCGACTGCACGCGGCCCTGCACTGGCTGGCCCTCAACGACGAACGCGTCCGCACCGCCCTGGAAGCCGAGTACGCGCGCTGGCGGGCCGCCTTCGTCCGGCTGTTCCACTGCCTGGCCGAGGAGCGCGGCACCGGCACCGACCCCGTCCCGCTCGGCGAGGCCTTCGCCGCCGCCGTGGACGGACTCGCCGCCATCGGCTCGCTGGACGGGACGGTGGACGATGGGCGGGTGCTGCGGACCCTGCTGGACTCGCTGGCCGCCACCGTCTGACCGGCCGGCACCGTCACGGACCCGGCTGCACCGTCACGGACCGGCGGGCCCGGCGGGCGCAGCGGGCCCAGCGGATTCGGCGGGCGCAGCGGGGCTCCTCATGCCGGGCTGGACGGGCCGGCCGAGGCCGTCGCCGCGGCGACGGGCTGCTGCTGGGTGGCGCAGTGGATGCCGCCGCCGCCCGCGGCGATGTGGTTGATGGAGACCTGGGTGACCTTGCGGCCGGGGTGGAGGTCGCCGAGGATGCCGGCCGCGCGGTCGTCGGCGGCCTGGTCGCCGAAGCGCGGGACGATGACGCCGCCGTTGCAGACGTAGTAGTTGATGTAGGTGGCGAGGAAGTTCTTGCCGGCGCCCTGGATCAGGCCGAGGTCCGGTTCGGGGAGGTCGACGATCTTGAGGGTGCGGCCGTTGGCGTCGGTCGCGGACTGCAGCACCTGGAGGGCCTGGGCGGAGGCGGTGGTCCAGACGTCCGGCGGGGTGTCGGCGGCCGGGCGGTGCAGGACGACGGTGCCGGGTTCGGCGAAGCGGGCCAGGGCGTCGACGTGGCAGTCGGTGATGTCCTGGCCGGCGACGCCCTTGAACCAGAGCACCTTCTCGACGCCGAGCAGTTCCTTGAGGCTCGCCTCGATCTGGTCGCGGGTCTTGCCGGGGTTGCGGTTGTCGTTGACCCAGGAGCTCTCGGTGGCCATCAGGGTGCCCTCGCCGTCCACCTCGATGGCGCCGCCCTCACCGGTGATCGGCGCCTGGATGCGGGTGGTGCGGTAGTGGTCGAGGAGGTTCCGGGCGACCTGGGCGTCGTTGGCGTGGGTCTGCTTGCCGCCCCAGCCGTTGAAGTTGAGGTCGACGCCGGCCAGGCCCTGGGGGCCGGTGACGAAGGTCGGGCCGGTGTCCCGGGCCCACAGGTCGTCGACCGCCAGTTCCAGTACCTCGACCGAGGAGCCGCAGGCCTGGCGGGCCTGGTCGGCCTGGTCGGGGCGGGCCAGCAGGACGACCGGCTCGAAGCCGGCGACGGCCTGCGCCAGCGAGGCGATGTCCTGCCGGACGCCCGGGAGTTGGTCGCCCCACACCGCCTCCAGGGCCGGCCAGGCCATGAAGGTTCGGGTGTGCGGGCCGGACTCGGCGGGCATCGCCCAGCCGGCCGCCGAGCCGCCGGCCGGCGCCGCGCCCGAGGCCGTGCCGCTCGGGCCCGGCTGCTCCTCCGACGTGCTGTCGGAGGAGCAGCCGCCGGCCAGGGCGAGGGCGGCCAGGGCGGCCCCGGATTGCAGGAGCGCGCGGCGGGACGGCCGGGAGGGAGCCATGGGGCCTCGTTCCGGTAGGGGTCGGGTGTCGGGTTCGGCTCCGCAGGCTACTGAAAGGCCGGTCAGGTTCCGGCGTGGCGCGGCTCCGCCGTCCGGGGGAATCCGCACGGGCGCCGTCCGGGGCCGTCCGGGCGCGGTCTGGGCGCAGTCCGGCCGTTCTGTCCCATGAGGTGGGGGATGCGGCCGGCGCTTGCGCTTCGTCAGGGATGAGGCGGCCGGGCCACAGATCCCCCGTGACCGCCCGTCTCGGGGTGCCCCTTCCGGCGGGGGGGGAGGTCCTCCTGGTGTCGCTTCCAGCCGTTTCGAGCGCCACGAGGGCGGCTCCGCGCCCAAAACACTTTCCACCAGGCAGACGTCCTTCTGTAGCCTGTCCCAGCTTTCATCCGATCGTCACACAACCCGAACTGGGGGGTCGGTGTCTCATCACCGTCTCGTCGCGTCGGCCGCGGTTCTCGCGGCCGGTATCGCGCTCGTTCCAGGTCCGGCCCATGCGGCCGGTCCGGCGAACGGTTCCACCTCCGCCCGCCCCGTGACCACGGCTCAGCTGCCGGGAATCGGGGGCGGGGGCTTCGACGCCTTCTCCAGCCCCGCGGACAAGTCGGTCCGGGAGCAGAAGCCGGCGCTGTCCGGCGCGCGGTCGACGGTCTCCGGCGCGCGGCCGGCGCTTTCCGGCACGCGGAACTCCGCGGCGACGCCGGCCACCGGAAAGACCATCTACGCCTACGTGTTCAATGGAAAGTGTGCCGCCGACACGGGCACCGGCGCGCAGAACGCTCCCTTCTGCCTGCTCCAGGACGCGGTGAACGCCGCGCAGCCGGGCGACACCATCGACCTCCAGGGCTACGTCGGGAGCTCGGACTGGGAGTCGGTGACCATCAAGACCTCGGGGATCTCGATCGTCGGTATCGGCGACCAGGCGTGGGTCAACGGCGGGGCCGGACCCGCTCTGATCTTCGACCACGTCTCCAACGTGACGGTCAGCAACCTGATGCTGTATTCGAACGACCTGACGCCCGCCGTCGAGGTGGTCGGCTCCTCGGGGGTCACGCTGGACTCCAGCTACCTGAGCGCCTACACCAAGAACACCACGAGCACCGTCACCATCGACGGCGCGTCGAGCGGGGTGGCGATCACCCGGTCGTACCTCGACACGGGTTCCCAGGGCGGCAACACCACCGCGGTCTCGGTCGCGGCGGGAGCGGGCACCGTCACGCTCGCCGGCGACGTCCTCGCCGGGGGCGGCATCGTCGCGACCGGGGTGAAGGGCCTGAACGTCACGGGTAACACCGTCCAGCGCGGCTGCAAGGCCGCGATCGACATCGAGGGCGGGTCCTCGGCCGTCAACCTGGAGAACAACGTCCTGGAGGACGCCAACCCGACCACCGACCAGGTGCTGGGCGGCTACCAGTCCCAGTGCGCGTCGAACAACCAGGGCTGGGCGCCGGATGTGACCGTGTCGGCCGACTCGACCACGGTGACGGCCGACTACAACGACTTCTACGTCTACGGCACCGACGCCACCGCGCCCTACAGCTGGGCGGGCACCACGTACCCGACCCTGGACGGCTTCAAGGCGGCGACCTCGCAGGGCGCCCACGACCTGACCGAGACCAAGGCGCCCACCTCGGTGTTCTTCCGCCTGAACACCTCGGTCGACGTGGACGCCCGGCCGCAGCCCGGCTCGGCCGCGATCGGCTCGGCCAACCCGGCCGCCCCCGGCCGGCTCGGCTCGGACTTCTACGGGACCACGCCCTACACCGACCGGGGCGCCATCCAGTACGCCCCCGACCTGACGGTGGCGGTGACCGGTGAGCACACCAGCGCGTTCGGTGTCTCGCTGAGCGCCAACGTGACCTCCGCCAGCGGTGCGCTGAACGTGCACGTCGACTGGGGGGACGGGTCCTCCGGCGACGCGAACGCCGCGGCGACCAACCCCGTGGCGCTGTCCCACACGTACGCGAAGCTCGGCTCGTATCCGATCGTCGTCACCGCGACCGACCGGGCGGGCTACTCGGTGTCGAACTCCCTCACCGCGGTGACGGCCGGTTCGGAGTACGTGGCGTTCGGTCCGACGCGTCTGCTGGACAGTAGGGACGGCAGTGGGACGCCGAAGGTCGGAGGGTTCTCGACGACCCGGGTGCAGGTGGCGGGTGCGAACGGCATTCCGGCGGGTGCGACGGCCGCGGTGCTGAACGTCACGGTGACGGACAGCACCGGTGCCGGGCACGTGACGGTGTACGCGGACGGTTCGCCCTCGGTGCCGACCACGTCGAACGTCAACTACACGGCGGGGCAGACGGTTCCGAACATGGTGGTGGCGCAGGTCGGGGCCGGCGGGTACGTGGATCTGCAGAACGCCGGTGCTCCGCTGGACCTGGTGGTGGACATCACCGGCTACTTCGTGAGGTCGCCCGCCGCCGGGTACACGCCGCTGTCGCCCTCGCGCCTGGTGGACACCCGTTTCGGCACGGGTGCGCCGCAGTCGCCGGTCGACGCCGGGCAGTCGCTGCCGGTGCAGATCGCCGGTGCGGCGGGCGGTCAGCTGCCCGCCTCGGGCATCACCGCGGTGGCGCTGAACGTCACCGTGACCAACCCGGGTACCGCCGGTCACCTGACGGTGTACCCGGGTGGTCAGCAGGCGCCGAACGCGTCGAACCTGAACTTCACGGCGGGGCAGACGGTCGCCAACTCGGTGGTGGTTCCCGTCGGTCCGGACGGTACGGTCCGGGTGCTGAACGCGGCCGGGAGTTCGTCGGACGTGATCGTGGACGTGGTGGGCTACTACGGCCCGGGCGGCAGGAGCGCCTACCTGCCGCTCGCACCGACGCGCCTGCTGGACACCCGTGACACCACCACGTGGCAGTACGGCCCGGTCAGCCCCTGGAGCTACGTCTACATGCCGATGTCGTCGGGCCGACCCGACATCACCGCGTTCGCGCTGAACGCCACGGTGACCGACACCGTGTCGGACGGCCATCTGAGCGTCGCCCCCGACCCGAACACCCTGGCCGCCTACCAGGGCAAGTACGCCTCGACGCTGTCGCCGCCGTCGGTGTCCTCGCTGAACTGGACGGCCGGCGAAACGGTCCCGAACCTGGTCCAGGCCCCGACGGGCGCCAACGGCCTGATCGATTTCTGGAACGTGGCCGACGGCACCAGCAACCTGATCGTCGACGTGTTCGGCTTCTACCAGAACGACTGACGACCGACCGGCCGAGGCCCCGCCGACCCAGGGCGGGACCTCGGCCGGTCGCGTGCCCGGGCCGTCTTACAGTGCGCGGCGCGCGGCGGCGATCCGGTCCGGATCCCAGCCGGGCCGGGGGACGGACTCCAGCAGCAGCCTGGTGTAGGCGTGCTGCGGGGAGTCCAGGACGTCGGCGGTGGGGCCGGATTCGACGATCCGTCCGTGGCGCATCACGACGACCCGGTCGGTGACGCAGCGGACCACGCCGAGGTCGTGGGTGATGAACAGGTAGCCGATGCCGGTCTGTTCGCGGATGTCGGCGAGCAGGTTGAGCACCTGGGCCTGGACCGAGACGTCCAGGGCGGCGACCGCCTCGTCCAGGACCAGGACGGCCGGTCGTACGGCCAGTGCCCGGGCGATGGCGACGCGTTGGCGCTGGCCGCCGGAGAGCTGCCGGGGCAGCGCCTCGGCGGCCCGGGTGCCCAGGCCGACCTGGTCGAGCAGTTCCCGGATCCGGGTCGGGTGGTCGGTGTCGGGGAAGTGCAGTCGCAGCGTCTCGCGCAGGACGGCCTCGACGCTGGTGCGCGGGTCCAGGGAGAGGTACGGGTCCTGGAAGACCATCTGGACCTCGCGGGCCCGGGCGAGCCGTTCGGCCCTGCCGCGTGCCCGGCCGCTGCGGGCCCGGCCGTGCACCAGCACCTCGCCCGCGTCGGCCTGGTCGAGGCCGACGACGATGCGGGCGGTGGTGGTCTTGCCGGAGCCGGACTCGCCGACGATGCCGAGCGAGCCGCCGGCGTCGAGGGTGAAGGCGACGTCGTCCACGGCCCGGACGGTGCCGAAGGTGCGGTGCAGGCCGCTGACCCGCAGGACGGGCTCAGCCATCGGTGCGGCTCCCTTCGAGCAGGTGGTGGCAGGCGGCCGGGTGCTCGCCGCGCGGGGCGGGCACCTGTTCGCGGCACAGGTCGGTCGCGTGGCGGCACCGCGCGGCGAACGCGCAGCCCGTCAACTCCTGCCGCAGGTCGGGTGGTTGGCCGTCGATGGCGGCGAGCCGGCCGGCCGGGGCGTCCAGTGCGGGGGTGGCCGCGAGCAGGGCGGCGGTGTACGGGTGCCGGGGCTGTTGGAACAGCGCGGCGGCGGGGCCGTGTTCGGCGATCCGGTCGGCGTACATCACGTAGACCCGGTCGCTGATCGCGGCGGCGAGGCCGAGGTCGTGGGTGACGAACAGCAGGCCGGTGCCGAAGCGTTCGCGCAGCCGGCCGAGCAGGGCGACCACCTCGGCCTGGCTGGTGACGTCCAGCGCGGTGGTGGGCTCGTCGGCGAGCAGCAGGATCGGGTCTCCCATCAGGGCGGCGGCGATCATCACGCGTTGCAGCATGCCGCCGGACAGCTGGCCGGGGTAGCGGCGCAGCAGTTCCGGTCCGAGGCCGACGGCGTCGAGGAGTTCCGCGGCGCGCCGGTCGGCGTCCGCGGCGCTCGTCGTGCCGGTGAGGCGCACGCTCTCGGTGAGGAAGTCACCGATGCGGCGCAGCGGGTTGATGGCGGCCCGGGGGTCCTGGAAGATCATCGCGGCCCGGCCGGTGCGCACGGCGCGCAGCCGCTCCGGGTCCATGGTCAGGACGTCCTGGCCGTCGACCAGGACGGTGCCCTCCGTGGTGGCGCCCGGTGGCAGCAGGCCGAGGGCGGCGCGGGAGGTGAGGGTCTTGCCGGAGCCGGACTCGCCGACCAGGGCGACGGTCTCGCCGGGGGCGACGGTCAGGTCGACGTCGTCCAGGACGGGGCGGGCGGTGCCGGGCAGGCGGAGCCGGAGGCCCTGGATGTCGAGGGCGTTCACGTGGTCCTCCGAGTCATGCGGTTGTCCGCTTCACGCGGTCCGCCGTTCATGCGGACCTCCGGGCGACCTGGTCGGCCCAGCGTTCGCCGACCACGTTGAAGGCGACGACGGTGAGCACGATCAGGGCGCTGGGCAGGATCGCGGAGAGCGGGTAGCCGTGCTGGATCGCGGTCTGGCCGTCGAAGACCATCCGGCCCCAGTCGGGGGTGAGCGCGGGGACGCCGAGCCCGAGGAAGGAGAGGCCAGCGAGGTCCATCAGGGCGTAGCCGAAGTTGACGGCGGACTGGGCGAGGACGATCGGCGCGATGTTGGGCAGGACGTGCCGCAGACAGATCTGCACCGCGGAGTGGCCCTGGACCTGGTACGCGCAGACGTACGGCCGGGTCCGTTCGGCCAGCACCAGGGAGCGGGTGAGGCGGGAGACGTACGGCAGGTAGGCGATCGCCAGCGCGACGACGGGGGCGAGCAGGCCCTCCCCGTACACCGAGACGATCAGGATGGCGAGCAGCATGCCGGGGAAGGCGAAGACCAGTTCGGTGCTGCGGGAGAGGACGGAGTCGAGCCAGCCGCCGCGCCAGCCGGCGGCCAGGCCGACCGCGATGCCGGCGACGGTGGAGAAGACGACCACGCCGAGCGGGCCGAGCAGCGAGGTGCGGGCGCCGGTCAGCAGCCGGGACAGGGTGTCGCGCCCGGCGGCGTCGACGCCGAGCAGGTGGTCGGGCGAGGGCCCGGCGAGGGCGTTGCCCAGGTCGACGCCGTTCGGGTCGTACGGCGCCAGCCAGGGCGCGAGCAGCGCGGCGAGCACGACCAGGGCGGCGAAGCCGAGGCAGATCAGGTGGAGCGGGCCGCCGGCGGACCTGAGCCTGGCGAGGCCGGGCCGGCGGGTGAGGCCCGACCGCTGGGTGAGACCGGTACTCATGCGCCGGACCTCCGGGAGCCGAGGGTGATCCGGGGGTCGACCAGCGGGTGGATCAGGTCGACGACCAGGTTCACCGTCATGAACAGGGCCACGATGATCAGGGAGATGGCCTGGACGGTCGGGAAGTCCTTGGTGGTGGTGGACAGTTCGAGCAGCTGGCCGAGTCCGCCGATGCTGAACGCGGACTCCACCAGGATGGTGCAGACCAGCAGGGTGGAGACGATCAGGCCGCCGGTGGTCAGCACGGTGCCCAGCGAGTTGCGGAACACGTGGCGGCGGATCACCTCGCGCTCCGGGACGCCCCGGCTGCGCGCGACGGTGACGTGCTCGCCCTCCAGGGCCTCCAGCATCGCCGAGCGGGTGACCCGGGCGAGCATGCCGATCAGGTACAGCGCGAGGGCGATCGCCGGGAGGGTGAGGTGCCAGAGCATGTCACCGAAGCCGTCACCGGCGCCGCTGGTCGGGAACCAGCCCAGCTTCACCGAGAACAGCCCCTGCAGCAGGACGGCCGCGACGAAGGAGGGCGTGCCGAGGGCGAAGGTGGTGGTGACCAGGATGGTGGAGTCGGTCGCGCCGCCGCGCACCGCGCCGAGCCGGCCGAGCACCAGGCCGACCACCACGACCACCACCAGGGCCATGGCCACCAGCAGCAGGGTGGCCGGGATCCGGTCGGCGAGCAGCTTGGAGACGTCGGTGCGGTAGGTGATGGAGCGTCCGAAGTCGCCCTGGAGCACCTGGCCCAGCCACCGGAGGTAGCGGACCAGGAACGGGTCGTCCAGGTGGTACTGCTCGTTGATCGCCTGAAGCGCCTCCGGGGAGGCCGACCGGCCGGAGAGCAGGAAGCTCGCCGGGTTGCCCGGCGCCAGGTACATCGCGCCGAAGACCACGAAGGACGCGCCGAGCAGGGTGACCGCCATCTCCAGCAGGCGCCGGGCCGCGAATCTCAGGAAGCCCATCGCTCCCGGGGAGTTCACCGGGCTGCCCCCACATCGGCGGCCCACGGGTAGTACATGTACGAGATGGTGGTCGGGGCGCCGGTGACCCGCTTGCCGAGGAAGAGGGCGGTGGGCCACTCCGCGACCGGGATCCACAGCAGTTGCCGGGAGGCGGTCTGCTGGAGCCCGGCCTCGATCGCGCCGCGCGCGGCCGGGTCGTACTCGGCGGTCGCCTGGTCCACCAGGCCGTCGTAGGCCTGGTCGTGGTAGCCGCCGAAGTTCTGGTAGGCGCCGGTCTTGAAGTTGGCCAGCAGGTCGAGCGGGTCGGTGATCGAGTTGTAGTAGGTCTCGGGGAAGAGGTCCAGGCCTTCCCGGGCCTTGGGGTCGGTGAACAGCGCGGTGAAGGCGTTCGGGGCGATGGTCCTGAGCTGGACGTTCAGGCCGATCCGGGCGCCGGCGGACTGGACGGCGGTGGCGAGCAGCGAGACGTCCTGGCCGATGGTGCTGGTGGCGACGGTGATCGTCTTGCCGCTCGCCCCGGCCTCCTTGACCAGGGCCTTGGCCTGGTCGAGGTCCTGGGCGGTGGGGGTGAGGTTCTCGAAGGCGCTCCTGCGGACGTCGTCGGGGGCCCCGGCCCAGGCGGCCTTGGTGGTGAGCGCGCCGGTGACCGTCCCGGCGCCGGCCAGGCCGGTCCTGACGAAGCCGGACCGGTCGAGCGCCAGGGACAGCGCCTTGCGGACCCGGACGTCGCCGAGCACGCCCTGGAGGTTGGTGACGTTGAGGTTGACGGTGCTCAGGCCCTCGCCGAAGTACAGCGTGCCGGTGCCGCTCCTCCTCAGCCGGTCGTAGCTCTCGGTGGGGATCAGGTAGCCGCCGTCGACCTCGCCGCTGAGCATCGCGTTGGTGCGGGCGGAGGGGTCGGTGAGGAAGCGGAACACGGCCTTCTTGGCCTTGGCCCTGGTGCCCCAGTAGTCGTCGAAGCGCTGGAGCTCGATCGACTGGCCCTTGCTCCAGCTGCCCAGCTTGAAGGGGCCGGTGCAGTCCAGGCTGCCGCCGGTGCCGTAGTCCTTGCCCGCCGACTCGACCCCGGCCTTGGCCGCGACGACGCCCGCGGCGGTCGCCATGTACTGCGGGAACTGGGAGTCGGGGCGCTTGAGCTTGACGGTGACCTGCAGCGGCCCGGTCGCGGTGACGGAGTCGACGTTCTGGAACACCTGGGCCCAGGCCGCGGCGTTGTCGGGGTTGGTCTGGCGGCCGAAGCTGTAGACCACGTCGTCGGCGGTCATCACCGAGCCGTCGTGGAAGTGCACGCCGGAGCGCAGGTCGTAGACCCAGGTGGTCGGGTCCGGGTTGGCGGCCTTCTCGGCGAGTCCGGGGGCCAGGGTGAGCTGGGGCGTCCAGCGCATCAGGCTCTCGCACACGTTGGACAGGATGGTGTTCTGCGGGTAGTCGAAGGCCTGGATGTAGTCCAGGGTGGGCGGCTCGGCGTAGGTCGCCCAGGTGAAGGAGTCGATCTCGCCCTTGGCCGTCGGGGTGGTGGCGGAGAGCTGGACGCCCCCCTGGTCGGAGCCGGCGCCGTGCGGCGGGCCGGAGCAGGCGGCGACCAGGGCCGCGGCGGACAGCAGGGCTGTGGTCGCGAGGGCGAGCCGGCCCGGGGAGGCGGCGCGTCTCGCGGGGGTGAGGGTCATGAGGGTGGGCCTTCGGTCGGTGCGGGGAGAGGGGGTCCGGTCCGGGCGGTGCGGCGGTGTGTCAGCCGCGGGCGGTGCGTCAGCCGCGGGCGGCCGGGAGCTGCTGGGTGATGCAGTGGATGCCGCCGCCGCCCCAGGCGATCACCCGGGAGCGGACGCCGACGACCTTGCGGTCCGGGTACGCCCCGGCCAGGACGGCGAGGGCGCCCTCGTCAGCGGGGTGGTCGGCCACCGGGACGACGACCGCGCCGTTGGCCAGGTAGTAGTTGAGGTAGCCGACCTCGACCTCGCGGCCGCCGACCTCCACGAACGCGGCCTGCGGGACGTCGACGATCTCGAACGGGCGGCCCTGAGCGTCGGTGGAGTGCTCCAGCACGGCGCGGTTGGCCCGCATCCGGGCGTAGTCGGGGTGCTCCGGGTCGGCCGGCAGCTGGACCACGACCTTGCCGGGGGCGGCGAAGGCGCAGACGCCGTCCACATGACCGTCCGTCTCGGTATCCAGCAGGCCGCCGTAGGGCAGCCAGATCACCTTGGTGACGCCGAGGCGCCGCTTGAGCTCGGCCTCGATCTCCTCCCGGCTCATGCCGGGGTTGCGGTTGGGGTGCAGCAGGCACTGCTCGGTGGTGATGAGGGTGCCCTCGCCGTCGACGGTGATGGCGCCGCCCTCGAGGATCATCTCGGAGCGGACCGCCGGGGTGCCGAGGTGCTCCAGCAGCAGGGCGCTGATCCGGTCGTCGGCGTCCCACGGGTGGTGCTTGCGGCCCCAGGCGTTGAAGCGGAAGTCCACTCCGGACCGGCGGCCCGCGGAGTCGAGCACGAAGATCGGCGCGGAGTCGCGGAACCAGGAGTCGTCCATGGGCAGTTCGACGACGGTGACGCCCTCGCCGCACAGGGCGCGCGCCTCCTCGCCGTGGCCGGGCGGGGCGGCCATCGTCACGGGCTCGAACCGGGCGATGGTGCGGGCGACTTCGGCGTACTCGCGCTTCACCTCGGCGAGGGTGTCGCCCCACAGTTCCGCGCGGACGGGCCAGGCCATCAGGCAGCTCTCGTGCTCGGTCCATTCGGCGGGCATGCGGTACGTGACGGTCACGGGATACCTCTTCTGGATCGGGTGTGCGGATGTGCGCGTGGAGCGGTGGGCCCGGCGGCCCGCTCCGTGGGGTTGGCCTGCGGGCCGCCGGGAGTATCGGGTGCTGCGGTCTCGGGTGCTGCGGTCTCGAACGGGGTCGGATGAGGTCGGATGAGTCGGACGGGCCAGGCGACTCGGACGGGTCGGACGGGTCGGACGGCTCAGACGGCCGGCGGCACGCTGGGCTGGGACTGGGTGGCGCAGTGGATGCCGCCGCCTCCGCCGGCGATGGTGTCGATGTCCAGCTGGACGACGTCGCGGTCCGGGAAGGCGGTCTGGAGGATCACGTACGCCATCCCGTCGGCCGCCGTGTCACCGAACCGCGGGACGAACACGGCGCCGTTGGCGGTGTAGAAGTTGGTGTAGCTGGACAGGAAGTCCTTGCCCTTACCGCGGATCAACTGCCGGTCGGGGCCAGGGAGTTCGGTGACAACCAGAGGGCGGCCCCGGGCGTCGGTGGCGTCGGCCAGGGCCTGCTTGGCCTGCTGGTAGACGTCGATCCAGATCTGGTCCGCCCCCGGGCCGGGCTGGTCCAGCAGGACCCGGCCGGGCGCCGTGAAGCGGGCCAGGCAGTCCACGTGGTCGTCGGTGATGTCCTGGCCGGCCAGCCCGGGGAGCCAGATGACCTTGTCGAGGCCGAGGCCGGCCTTCAGTGCCTGCTCGACCTCGTCCTGGCTCATGCCGGGGTTGCGGTTGGGGTTGACCAGCGAACTGACGGTGGCCAGCAGGGTGCCCTGGCCGTCCGTCTCCAGCGCGCCGCCCTCGCCGGTGAACTGCGCACGGACGCGGTCGACGCCGTAGTCGGCGAGGAGGGTGGCCGCGACCGCGGCGTCCTCGACGTAGGGCTGGTAGTAGGGCGTGCCGCTCTTGCCCCAGCCGTTGAAGTTGGTGTCCAGCCCGGCGATCGCGCCGGGGGCGGTGAGGAAGGTCGGGCCGAAGTCCCGGATCCAGAGGTCGTCGTTGGGGATCTCCAGGACGGTGATGCCGTAGGCGCCGCCGCGGCCGAGCCAGTAGCGGGCGTCCGCGGCCTGGCCGGGGCGGGCCACCACGACGACCGGTTCGTAGCGGGAGATCGCGGAGGCGACCCGGGCGATGTCGTCGCGGACGGCCGAGAGCCCGCTGCCCCAGATCGAGGACAGGGCGGGCCAGGCCATGAAGGTGCGGTCGTGCCGGTCGGTCTCGGCCGGCATCCGCAGCGTGGGGGTGGCTGTGGTCGCCTGGCCGGTGGCCTCCGGCTCGGCGGCTGCCGCGTGGGCGGCGGCCGGGAGGGCCGCGCCGAGCGCCAGCGCCGGGAGGGCCGCCGCGCCGAACTGGAGCAGTCTTCGGCGGGAGGGCGCGGGGGTGGCCTCGGCGGGCATGGGGGTGATCATGAACGCTCCCTGCAGGAGGTGGGAGGTGTGGGGGTTGCCCCGCATCCTGTACCTCACTGAAAATCCAGTCAACCCTGTGAGCGGGATAAAGCGCATCGACCTGACAAACTGATCAGGATTTCGTCAAGACCGCATCCAGGACGGGTAGAGTGAGCGTCCATGTCAGACCGCCGGACAGGGATACTCCAGGCCGCCACCCGCGTCATCGCCCGGCGTGGCGTGCGCGGCCTGCGGATGGGCGAGCTGGCCGCCGAGGCCGGGGTGTCCACCGCGTTGATCTACTACCACTTCACCGACCGGGCGGGGATCCTGCGCCAGACGCTGGAGTACATCAGCGAACGCGCCGACCGCTACACCGCCGAGGACCCGCCCGGCCCCGCCGAGCGCCCGCACGCCCGGGACCAGGCCCGGGGCCCGGGCGCCGAGCTCGAACAGGTCCTGCTGCTGGAACTCCAGGACACCACCGAGGTGCGGGAGAACAGCACCGCCTGGGGCGAGCTGCGGGCGACCGCCGTCTTCGAGCCGGACCTGCGCGAGGACCTGGCCCGGAACACCCACAGCTGGGTGCACGACGTCGCCGAACTGCTCGCCCACGCCGACCCGACCGGCACCGCCCCGGCCCACGCGGCCGCCGCCGAACGCCTCACCGCCCTGGTCGAGGGCCTCAGCGTGCGCTGGCTGAGCGGTTCACTCCCGATCGAGCAGGCCCGCCGGCTGCTCCGCGGCGCGATCGAGGCCGAGCTGGACCGCGGCTGCGGCCGGCCGGGCACCTCCGGCGGCCTCGACGGGGTGGATTCGGCAGATCCTGACTGAACCTCCAAACCCTGCGGCGCCAACGGGCTGCGCCTGCCCACTCCCGGGCCATCGGGACCGGGGACGTGTACGGAGGCAGCCCGGGTCGCCTCGGGGCGGCTTGGGTGGTTTGGATGGTTTGGGTGGCTCCATCGGAGAACTTGACTGATTTTTCAGTCAATGCGAGAGTTCAGTTCCGGCGATGCCGGGCGACCGTGCCCGCCGCCGACCAGCGGCGCCGCGCGCAGCACTCCCCGGAGGCCCCGCCCGCCGCGCCGGACCGTCCCACCCTCGGCCCCACCGGAGTCCACCGTGTCCCACTCCTCCCTCGCGCGCCGCACGGTGCTGCGTACCCTCGCCGGCGCCGGCCTGATCGCGGTCGGCGCGACCGCCTGCTCGGCCACCGACGAGGACGCGGCGGAGCCCGCGGCCCCGTCCGCCACCCCCGCCGGGCAGCCGTCCGCAGGCGCCACCACGCCGCCCGCCCCCGCCCGCGGGCGCCGGCTCGGCGGCGAGTGGGAGAAGCACGAGCGGACCTTCATGGCCTGGCCCGCCTCCGAGAACGTCTGGGGCGAACAGCTCGGGCCCGTCCGCCAGGACATCGCCTCGGTGGCCCGGGCCATCGGCGGGCGCGAACCGCTGGTCATGCCGGTCCGCCCCGGCCAGGAGGACTCCGCTCGCAACGCCTGCGGCAAGGACGTCGAGCTGCTGTCCGTCCCGGTCGACGACCTGTGGGCCCGCGACACCGTGCCGGTGTTCGTCCAGGAGGGCGGCAAGGTCAAGGGCGTCGACTTCAACTTCAGCGGCTGGGGCGGCAAGCAGCAGCACGACAACGACGCCCGGATCGCCCGCGCCGTCCTGGACAAGTTCGGGGTCGAGCGGGTCTCGACCCAACTGGTCGCCGAGGGCGGCTCCTTCGAGAGCGACGGCCAGGGCACCCTGCTGATCACCGAGAGCTCGATCGTCAACGCCAACCGCAACCCGGGCCGGGACCGCGACCAGATCGAGGCCGAGCTCAAGCAGGCCCTCGGCGTCACCAAGGTGATCTGGCTGGCGGGTGTCAAGGGCAAGGACATCACCGACGCCCACGTCGACTGCCTGGCCCGGTTCGCCGCTCCCGGCGTGGTCTTCCTGGACCGGGCCTTCCCCGGCACCCCGGCCGACGTCTGGTCCCGCTCCGCCGACCAGGCCCGCTCCGTCCTGGCCGAGGCCACCGACGCCACCGGCAAGAAGCTCAAGGTGATCGAGATCAGCCAGCCCGACCCGGACCGGATCACCGGCCGCGGCGACGCCTTCGTCTCCTCGTACATGAACTTCTACATCGGCGACAAGGGCGTCTACCTGCCGAAGTTCGGCGACGCCCGGGCCGACGGGCACGCCCAGGAGGTCTTCAAGGACCAGTTCCCTGGCCGCGAGATCGTCCCGCTGTCGATCGACACCATCGCCTCCGGCGGCGGCGGCATCCACTGCTCCACCCACGACCAGCCGGCCGCCTGACAGCCGGCTGACACACCCGCCTCCGCACTCACCGCACCGCGCCGCACTCCGGCCCCGCCGGGGAGGTCGCGCCGGGGGAGGTGGTCGCGCCGGGGAGGTCGCGCCGAACCGCCTCCCCTTCCGCTACCCCGACCCCAGCCCCGGCTCCGGCTCCGACCCCGGCGGGCACCGCTTCAGGTGCGTTTGAAGAACTCCACCTCGGCCAGCGCGATGGTGCGGCCCGGACCGGTGCCCGCGGCCTCGCGGACGGTCAGCTTCACCTGGACGACATCGCTGATCCCGGTCGCCACGGTCTGCGGGCCCGGCTGGTCGTTGAGCGTCACCTGCTTGCGGTGCACCTCGCCGTCCGAGGCCGTCACCTCCAGCGACAGCACCAGCGGACGGGCCTGCTGCCGGAACTGCTCCGGGTCGGCGGAGCCGCCGGTGTGGACGATCAGGTCCACCAGCCGGAACGGGCTGCGGAAGGTGAAGCCGATGGAGTCCCCGATCGCGGGCGCCCCCCAGTAGGTGTTGGAGAGGCCGTCGTCGGGCGCCGGGGGGGGGGTGGCCCCCACCCCCGCCCGCCCCCGGGGGAGCGCGCGGGCGGGCGGCGCGGGGGGGGCCCCCGAGTGCAACACCTACAGGTAAGAGCCCAATAAG